>PLIX01000040.1 GCA_003140135.1 Gammaproteobacteria bacterium | reverse complement strand
ATCCGCCAGCCCGCGGCGCTCTGCGGCGTCACGGGTCTGAAGCCGACCTACGGACGCGTGTCGCGCTACGGGATGATTGCCTTTGCCTCAAGCCTGGATCAGGGCGGCGTCATCGCCGCGAGCGCCGAGGACGCCGCGCTCATGCTCACTGTCATGGCGGGGTTTGATCCGCTCGATTCGACGAGTGTCGATACCGCCGTGCCCGATTACGCGGCCCTCTTGGGGCAGCCGCTTGAGGGTCTGCGCGTGGGTATCGTCAAGGAGTTCTTTGACGCCGGCCTTGCTGCCGAGAACGGCCGCCGGGTCGAAGAGGCGCTCGCAGTGTACCGCAAGCTCGGCGCCACCCTCAAGGAAGTGAGCCTGCCGAATCTGCCGCTGTCGGTGCCGACGTACTATGTCGTTGCTCCCGCAGAATGTTCCTCAAATCTTGCACGCTATGACGGCGTGCGCTTCGGGCATCGCTGCAGCGAGCCGCGTGACCTGCAGGATCTGTACCGCCGCTCGCGCGGCGAGGGATTTGGCGCCGAGGTCAAACGCCGCATCATGACCGGCACCTACGTGCTCTCGGCAGGCTACTACGATGCCTATTATCTGAAGGCGCAGAAGGTGCGGCAATTGATCGCGAAGGATTTCCGCGATGCTTTCGCCGCGGTCGACATGCTGATGGGGCCGACGACCCCCACGCCCGCCTTCGCAATCGGCGCGAAAACGAGCGATCCGATCACGATGTACCTGAACGATATCTACACCATTGGTGCGAACCTTGCAGGCCTGCCTGCGATCTCGATCCCCTGCGGGTTCGTCGCGGGATTGCCGGTGGGCCTGCAATTGGTCGGGCCGCACTTTGCGGAAGGCGCAATCTTGAATGCCGCACACGCCTATCAGCGCGAGACCGATTGGCACCGGCACATTCCGCAGGGCTTGGCATGAACGCCACGGACTGGGAAACCGTCATTGGGCTTGAGATCCACGCGCAGCTGTCGACGCTCTCGAAGATCTTTTCGGGCTCCGCCAGCAGCTACGGTGCGCAGCCGAACGCGCACGCCAACCTTGTGGATCTGGGCTATCCGGGCGTGCTGCCGGTGTTGAACGCCGAGGCCGTGCGCATGGCGGTCAAGCTCGGACTTGCGATCGACGCGCGCATCGCGCGCACGTCGGTGTTTGCGCGCAAGAATTATTTCTATCCGGATCTGCCGAAGGGCTATCAGATCAGTCAGTACGAGCTGCCGATCGTCGCGGGCGGCGCGCTGGAGATCGTCCTCGAAGACGGCAGCCACAAACGCATTGGCATCACGCGCGCGCATCTGGAGGAGGATGCGGGCAAGTCACTGCATGAGGGCCTGCCCGGCGTCTCCGGCATCGATTTGAATCGCGCCGGCACGCCGCTGATCGAGATCGTCTCCGAGCCGCAAATGCGCTCGGCGAAGGAAGCGGTCGCCTACATGAAGAAGGTGCACACCCTGGTGCGCTATCTTGAGATCTGCGACGGCAACATGCAGGAGGGGTCCTTCCGCTGCGATGCCAACGTGTCGGTGCGTCCGAAGGGCGCGGAGGCTTTCGGCACGCGCGCGGAAATCAAGAACCTGAATTCCTTCCGCTACGTCGAAAAAGCCATCCTCTACGAGGTCGCCCGGCAGGTGGAGCTGCTCGAGTCGGGCGGCCGGGTGGTGCAGGAGACTCGTCTCTATGATGCCGACAAGGGCGAGACGCGTTCGATGCGCACCAAGGAGGAGGCCAACGACTATCGCTATTTTCCGGATCCGGATCTCTTACCGGTGGTGCTTACCGATGAGTTTATCGATGAGATCCGGCGCAGTTTGCCCGAGCTGCCTGACGAGAAGGCACTGCGGTTTGCGCGCGACTACGGCCTCTCCGTCTACGATGCCCTCGTGCTCACCTCAAGCCGGGAGCTCGCCGCGTACTTCGAAGATGTCGCGCAGGCCATACCCGGCGAGCCCAAGCTTGCGGCGAACTGGGTCATGGGTGAGCTCGCAGCCTCCTTGAACAAGGACGGCCTCGACATCGGCCGAAGCCCCATCTCCTCAGCGAAGCTTGCTGCCCTCTTGCGGCGCATCGCGGACCAGACGATCTCGGGGAAAATCGCCAAGGAAGTCTTCGAGGCCATGTGGGTGAGCGGCAAGGAGCCCGACGCCATCATCGAAGAGCAGGGGCTCAAGCAGATCACCGATACGGCTGCCATCGAGCGCGTCATCGACGAGGTCATGGCCAAGAACTCCGCGCAGCTCGCCGATTACCACTCGGGCAAGGACAAGCTCTTCGGCTTTTTCGTGGGGCAGGTCATGAAAGCCACTGGCGGCAAGGCGAACCCCGCCGAGCTCAACAAGCTTCTGAAAGCCAAGCTCGCCGGCTAAGTCCCGCCCCACGGGTCTTGTCCGCCAATCCCACGCCGTCGCTTTTTTTTGGCGCCGGCTTCTGTTAGGCTGATATTTAAAGATATGTGCAACTCTGCAAATTATGACCGCGGCCGCTGATCTTGTGACCTGGCTGCGGGCGGCGGGCGAGCCTACACGGTTGCGCCTCCTGGCTCTTTGCGCGCAGCGGGAATTCAGCGTCTCTGAACTTGCCTTGGCGGTGGGGCAGAGCGGGCCGCGAGTCTCAAGGCACCTGAAGATCCTGTGCGCGGCGGGCCTCCTGGCGCGTCTGCGCGTCGGGCAATGGGTCCATTACCGGCTGGCGCAGGATCCGGCCGCCGCCGGGTTTCTGCAGGCTCTGGTGGCGGACCTGGATCCGGCCGATCCGCTCCTCGCGCCCGATCGGGGCCGCATCAAAGCCGCAGGGGTGCCCGCGGCCCAGGACCCCGCCGCGCGCTCGCGGCTGGATGAGGCGTTGGGGTCGTTCATCACGAGCAGCGCCGGGCCCGGGCGGCACGGCAGCGCCCTCGTCGTCGGCGTGCAGCACCATGCGATGCTCGCGAGCGCCCTGCGTCTCGCGTTGGACGGTACCGCCGTCGCGCACTCGCGCCGTGCGGCCCAAGCCGCGGGCGCCTTCCTCAAACGCGAAGGAATAACCTGCCGCATTGTCTTCACCGACCCAGCGCAGGGGCCCGTGGGACCTGATCTTGTGCGCTCCGGGCCGCACTTCGAGGCGGTGGTGCTCGATCGGCTTGCCCCGCAGGCCGCGCCCTTGAGCGCTTGGCTTGCAGCCGGCCGGCAGGTGCTGGCAAGCGGCGGGCGGCTGTGGCTCTTCGAGCGCACCGAATCGCTGAGCGCTCGCCAGGATGGCGCTCCCGCGCAGCCGCTTGCGCGGTTGCGTCAGCTCTTGGACGAGGCGGGCTTCGCCTGCGAGCGCTTAAGCCCCATCCAGGCCGGTCGCGAACATGTCCTTGCGGCGGTGGCCGTGCCGGCCTGGGCGGTGCGCGCCGCAAGCGTGGCGTGACCCATGATCAACGTGTCATTCGAGTTTTTTCCGCCGAACGATGCGCAGATGGAAGCGACCTTGTGGCGCTCGGTGGAGCGCCTGGCGCCGCTTGCGCCGCGCTTCGTGTCGGTCACCTACGGCGCCGACGGCTCGACCCGCGAGCGCACGCACCGCCTCATCACGCGCATCCAGCGCGAGACCCCCCTCACCGGCGCGCCGCATTTGACCTGCATCGGTGCTCCGCAGGCGGAGATTCTTGAGATCGCGCGCCAGTATTGGGATGAGGGCATCCGCCACATCGTGGCACTGCGCGGGGATCCGCCGCGGGACACGGCGCGCTACGTGCCGCACCCGCAAGGCTTCGCTTATGCTGCGGATCTTGTCGCGGGCCTGAAGCGCGTCGCGAACTTTGACATCTCCGTCGCCGCTTATCCGGAGGTGCATCCGGAAGCGTGCTCCGCGCAGTTTGACCTCGACAATCTGCGCCGCAAGATCGATGCCGGCGCCTCGCGCGCCATCACTCAGTTTTTCTACGATAGCGACGCATTCCTGCGCTTTCGCGACGCGTGCGCCAGCGCAGGGATAGGCGCGACCATCGTGCCAGGAATTCTGCCGATCACCCGTTTTCCCCAGGTGTGCACCTTCGCGGCGCGCTGCGGCGCGAGCATCCCCGAGTGGTTGAAGGAGCGTTTCGCGGGCCTCGATGAGGATGCCGAGACGCGCCGTCTGATCGCCGCTGCCGTGGCCATCGAGCAGGTGCAGGCCCTCGTGAGTCACGGAGTGCGCGAGTTTCATTTCTATACCCTGAATCGCGCCGAGCTCACCTATGCGATCTGCCATGCGCTCGGCGTGCGGCGCAGCGGGGACGCGCAGGCGAACAGCGCCGCCGCTGTGACCACCGCATGAGCAAGGACGACTGCCAGGCCGCGCGCGCGCTGGAGACGGCTCCTGACGGCGCGGCCTCGGCCGTGTGCGCCAACGCTGTGCCCTTTGCGATCACGCCCGTCGATGAAACCGAGCGGACGCGGCGCATCGAGCGCTTAAAGTCCCTCCTCGAAGAGCGCATCGTGCTGCTCGATGGCGCCATGGGGACGATGATCCAGGGCCATAAGCTCGAAGAGGCGGGCTACCGTGGCGAGCGCTTTCGCGACTTCGGCCGCGACCTTAAGGGTAACAACGATCTTCTGACGTTGACTCGCCCCGAGATCATCGCCGACATCCACCGCGCCTACTTCGAGGCGGGCGCAGACATCGTCGAGACCAACACCTTCAATTCGACGGCGATCTCGCAGGCCGACTACGGCATGCAGGCGCTCGTGCCCGAGCTCAACTATCGGGCCGCGCAGCTCGCGCGGGCAGTGGCGGACGAGTTCACGCGCAAGGATGGGCGAGCGGCCTTCGTCGCCGGCGCTCTCGGTCCCACGAGCCGCATGGCCTCGCTCTCGCCGGACGTGAACGATCCGGCCTTTCGCAGCGTCAATTTCGACGAGCTCGTGGCAACCTACGGCGAGGCTGCGCGCGCGCTCGTACTGGGCGGCGTCGATCTCCTCATCATCGAGACCGTATTTGACACGCTGAATGCGAAGGCGGCGCTGTATGCCGTACGCGGCGTGCTCGACGAGCTCGGCCGCGATCTGCCGCTCATCATCTCCGGCACCATCACGGACGCCTCCGGGCGCACGCTCTCGGGGCAGACCACCGAGGCGTTCTGGAATTCGATCCGCCACGCGCGGCCGCTCGCCGTCGGACTCAATTGTGCGTTGGGCGCGACGCAGCTGCGCCCCTATGTGCAGGAGCTCTCCCGCGTGGCCGACACCTATGTCTGCGCCTATCCCAATGCGGGACTGCCGAATGCCTTCGGCGAATACGACGAGACGCCCGAGGAGACCGCGACCATCTTGAACGAGTTCGCGCTCGCCGGCCTCATCAACATTGTCGGTGGCTGCTGCGGAACGACGCCCGAGCACATCCGCCTGCTGCGCGCCGCGGTCCTGGCCCATCCGCGCCGCGCCGTGCCCGTGCTGCCGGTCAAGTGCCGTCTGTCGGGCCTCGAAGCGCTCAATATCGGCGAGGAGTCTTTGTTCGTGAACGTCGGCGAGCGCACGAACGTCACCGGCTCCGCCAAGTTCCGCAAGCTCATCGAGGCGGGCGATTACGGCAGCGCGCTCGACGTCGCGCGCCAACAGGTCGCCGGCGGCGCCCAGATGGTCGACGTCAACATGGACGAGGGCATGCTCGATTCGGAAGCCGCCATGACGCGCTTCCTACACCTGATCGCTGCGGAGCCCGACATCGCGCGCGTGCCGATCATGATCGACTCTTCCAAATGGACGGTCATCGAGGCGGGCCTCAAGTGCGTGCAGGGCAAGCCCATCGTCAACTCCATCAGCCTGAAGGAGGGCGAGGAGGCGTTTCTTGCCCACGCGCGGAAGGTGCGCCGCTACGGCGCGGCGGTCGTCGTCATGGCATTCGATGAGCAGGGCCAGGCGGAGACTGCCGAGCGCAAGCTTGCGATTTGCACGCGCGCCTACCGCCTGCTCACCGAAGTGGTCGGATACCCGGCCGAGGACATCGTCTTCGATCCGAATATATTTGCCATCGCCACGGGCATCGAGGAACACAACGGCTACGGCGTCGGCTACATCGAGGCGACACGGCTCATCAAAGAGAATCTGCCGCACGCGCTCGTCAGCGGCGGCGTCAGCAACGTGTCGTTCTCGTTCCGCGGCAACGANNGACATGGGCATCGTCAACGCCGGGCAGCTCGCGATCTACGAGGATATCGCCGCGGACCTGCGCACCGCGGTCGAGGATGTCATTCTCAATCGGCGCGAGGATGCGACCGAGCGGCTCCTCGAGATCGCCGAGCGCTTCAAGGGCGAAGGCGGCACGAAACGTCAGACCGACCTTGCCTGGCGCAGCCTGCCGGTGTCCGAGCGTCTTGCGCACGCGCTCGTCAAAGGCATCGATGACTACATTACCGAGGACACCGAGGAGGCGCGCCTGGCCGCCGCCGAGCCGCTGCACGTCATCGAAGGCCCGCTGATGGATGGCATGAACATCGTCGGCGACCTCTTCGGCTCCGGCAAGATGTTTCTGCCGCAGGTGGTGAAGAGCGCGCGCGTCATGAAGCGCGCGGTGGCGCATCTGCTGCCCTTCATTGAGAAGGGGAAAATCGGCACGGCGCGCACCAATGGACGCATGGTCATCGCGACCGTCAAGGGAGACGTGCACGATATCGGCAAGAACATCGTCGGCGTCGTCCTGCAATGTAATAATTTTGAGGTGATTGACCTGGGCGTCATGGTGCCCTACGACAAGATCCTGGAGACCGCGCGCCGCGAGGAGGTCGACTTCATCGGGCTCTCGGGGCTGATCACCCCGTCGTTGGATGAAATGGTGAATATCTCGCGCGAAATGCAGCGGCAGGGCTTCACGATACCGCTCCTGATCGGCGGCGCGACGACTTCGCCGACGCACACCTCGGTGAAGATCGCGCCGCACTACAAGTCCCCCGTTATCTACGTCAAAGATGCCTCGCGTGCGGTCGGCGTGTGTCAGGCGCTCATCACTGCCTCGCAGCGCGAGGCCTTCGTCACGCAGAACGACGTCGATCATGACCGGCGGCGCGAGCAGCACGCCGGCAAGAAGGTGAAGTCACCGGAACTCACGATTCTCCAGGCGCGTGCCAACCGCCGCCGCATCGACTGGGCGGCGCCTGCGCCGTTCGCGCCGCTGTCTCCCGGAGTGCATTGCTTTGACCACTATCCGTTGAGCGATCTTGTCGCGAGCATTGATTGGATGCCGTTCTTCAATGCCTGGGAGTTCTCCGGAAAGTTTCCCGCGCTGCTCACCGATCCGGTAGTCGGGGAAGCGGCGAGCAGCCTGTACGCCGACGCGCGGGAAATGCTGAAGCGCATCATTGCCGAGCGCTGGCTGCGCGTGCGCGCGGTGGTCGGCCTGTTCCCGGCGAACGCGGTCGGCGATGACGTCGAGATCTACACCGATGAGCGGCGCGACACGCTCGCGACGACTCTATGTTTTCTCAGGCAGCAGAAGAGCAAGGCGCCGGGACTGCCGCACGAATGCCTTGCCGATTACATTGCGCCCAAGCAGAGCGCAGTCCCCGACTACATGGGCGCATTCGCAGTGACGGCCGGCATCGGCATCGAAGAGCACATCGCGCGCTTCGAGCGCGCTCACGATGACTATTCGAGCATTATCCTGAAGGCGCTGGCCGACCGGCTCGCCGAAGCATGCGCCGAGCGTTTTCATCAGCGGGTGCGCCGCGAGCTTTGGGGTTACGCACCCGAGGAGGCGCTCACCAACGAGCAGCTCGTCCGCGAGGAGTATCGGGGCATCCGGCCGGCGCCGGGTTATCCGGCCTGTCCGGATCACACTGAGAAGGCGAAGCTTTGGAGCCTGCTCGATGTCGACAACAATGCCGGCATCCGCCTCACGGAATCCTTTGCGATGTATCCCACCGCCGCCGTCAGCGGCTGGTATTTCGCGCATCCGCAGGCGCACTACTTTGGTGTCGGCAAGATCGATCGTGACCAGGTGGCCGACTATGCGCAGCGCACCGGCATGACGCTCTCCGAGGCCGAGCGCTGGCTCGCGCCGAATCTGGGATATGAGCCTGCGCCGTGAGGCGTTGCATGGCGTGGCTCTTTGCTCTGGCCGTGAGCGCAGGTGCGCTTGCGGCGAACTCGCCCGAGCTGCTCGCGCACGGCCGCTTCAGCCAGGTCGCCGTCTATCGCCCGGCGCGTGAAGTCAGGCAGTTCGTCCTCTTGCTGTCCGGCCCAAGCGCTGACGGCACAAATGCGCTCGACGCGGCTCTCGCTCAGGAGCTCGCGCAAGAGGGGGCGATGGTCGCCAGCATCAACACGGCTGAGCTTCTGGCAAGTCTCGAGCGGGATCCTGCCAGCTGCACCTCTCCCGACGGGGATCTGGAGAATCTAAGCCGCTATGTGCAGGCCTATTATCGCCTGCCGACCTACATCACCCCGATCCTGGTCGGGTACTCCGCCGGGGGTACGCTCGCGTACGCCATGCTCGCCCAGGCGCCTGCCGATCTCTTTGCGGGGGCGGTGTCGCTCAGGTTTTGCCGTAGCCTGCCGCTCAAGCGTCCGCTCTGTCCCGGCAACGAGCTCAAGGCGACCCCGAGCGCTGACGGGCGAGGCGTTGAGCTTGCGCCCGCGACGCGGCTGCAGGTGCCGTGGATCGCGCTGCAGATCGCGGGCGACGACGCCTGCGCCGCGCCGCTTACGCCGCAGTTCGTGGCGGCGGTGCCGCACGCCCAGGAGATCGCGCTGCCGGCGCTGGCGCATGCGTGGCCGACGATCGCAAGCTGGCTGCCGCAGCTGACCTTGGCCTATCAAAGAGTCGCGGCGCAGCGCATTCCGGAACCTCCGCCGCCGGCGAGTCTTGCCGACTTGCCCATTATTGAAGAGCGCGCGAGCGGCACGGGCGAGCTGTTCGCAGTGTTCCTCTCGGGTGACGGCGGCTGGGCGGGCATCGACAAGAATGTCGCCGCCGCGCTCGTGGCGCGCGGGATCTCGGTGGCGGGCGTGGACTCGCTGCGCTATTTCTGGACGGCGCGCACGCCGCAGGGCTTAGCGGGCGACCTTGATCGTATCCTGCGCTACTACGCCTATCACTGGCGGAAAAAAAGAGCACTGCTCGTCGGCTTTTCGCAAGGCGCAGATGTGCTGCCCTTTGGCGTCAATCGCCTGCCCGCCGCCACCCGCCGACGCGTCTTACTGGTCGCGATGCTCGCGCCCGATGAGCGCGCGGACTTCGAGTTTCATCTGTCCGGTTGGGTGATGAACGGCGCGGCGGGTGCGCCGGTGCATCCGGAGGTGCAGCGGCTCACCGAACCTGCGGTGCTTTGCATCTATGGCGATGACGATGCGCAGAGCTTGTGCCCACAGCTGCAGGACGTGAGTCGCGTCCGGAGCGTGAAGCTTCCGGGCGGCCATCACTTCAATGGTGACTATGACGCGGTGGCTCAGGCCGTGATTGCGGCTGCGGCGAGCCGCGCGCGACCAAACTAAGATAGTTCTCGTCTGCGAGCGTGCGCATCTGTCCCAAGATCCAGTCGCGCCGCTCGGCGACATAGCGCGAGGGCCGATCGGCATGCAGGCGCTCAGGATTGGGCAGTACCGCGGCCATGAGGGCCGCATCGCTCGGCGTCAGACGCGCGGCGGATGAGTGAAAGAACTCCTGCGCTGCCGCCTCGACGCCATAGACGCCGGGTCCGAACTGCACAATATTGAGATAGGTCTCAAGGATGCGCTCCTTCGGCCACAGCGACTCGAGCAAGACCGTGAACCATGCCTCGAGAGCCTTGCGCAGGTAGCTCTTGCCCGGCCAGAGAAAGAGATTCTTCGCCAATTGCTGCGAAATCGTGCTGGCGCCACGCAGCCGGCCACCCTCTTCGTTGTTGATCTCCGCCGCGCGGATCGATTTCACATCGAAGCCGTGGTGAAACGGAAATTGCTGGTCTTCCGAGGCCATGACGGCGAGCCCCGCGCTCGGCGCGATGTGCGCATAGTCGACCCACTCGTAGCGCCTGCGATAGCGCGTATCGTGGGCGGCGCGCGCCTCGAGATCCGCGCGCAGCATGAAGGCGCTCGTGTAGGGGTGCCACACCCGCAGCAAGAGCACGGGCAGCATACTCAGCACGATCGCCAACAGGAGCGCGACCGTGATCCATTTGAAGAGGCGGCCCGCCCTACGCGCCATCGATCCTGCGCGCGGAGACGATCGCCACCTCCTCGAGCGGCGCGTCCTGGTAGTGCTTGCGTGTGCCGGTGCGCACGGCTGCGATCGCATCGACGACATCGAGGCCTTCACTGACGCGGCCGAAGACGGCGTAGCCGTATTGCGCCTTCGAATGATCGAGGAAGGCATTGTCGGAGAGATTCACGAAGAACTGCGAGGTTGCGCTATTGACCTCATTGGTGCGCGCCATCGAGAGCGTGCCGCGCTGGTTCTTCAAGCCGTTGGTGGCCTCGTTCGCGATCGGAGCGCGCGTCTTCTTCGGCTGAAAGTCCGGCGTGAGTCCGCCGCCTTGGATGACGAACCCGGGAACGATGCGGTGAAAGATGGTGCCGTCGAAGTGTTCGTCATCGACATACTTGAGAAAATTCTCAACCGATATGGGCGCCTCCTTGTCGAAAAGCTCTACCGTGAAGTCGCCGTGTGTGGTGTGGAAACGGATCATGGGTGCCTCAAAGTTCCTGTGGAAAAGGTTCGCCCCACTGGGCTTCGGTCATGCGCTCGTGCCCGGCAAGATCGCGTTGCGAGCGTACGTGACGAAAGCCGCGCACGACAAGTTCGCGCGCAGCCTCGCCCGCCTGCGCTGCGCCGTGCTCGAGGAGGAGCCAGCCGCCGCGCGCCAGATGCGCGGGAGCTTGGCGAATGACGCGGCGCAGATCCGCGAGCGCATCCACTCCCGGCGTCAATGCCATGCGCGGCTCGAAGGAAAGGGGCGCTTGGCGCAGCAGCGGATCATCCTCAGCCACATAAGGCGGGTTCGAGAGGATGAGATCAAATGCGCGTCCAGCGAGGGGCTCGAACCACGAGCCGTGCAGAAACTCGACCTGAGATGCGCCCAGCGCCAGCGCGTTTGTGCGCGCCAGCGCCAGCGCCGCCTCGCTGAGATCGGTGGCCGTGATCTGCCAGCGCGGCCGCTCATGGGCGAGCGCCAGCGCAATGGCACCCGCGCCGGTACCCAGATCGAGCACGCGCGGCGCGGTGGCCGTGAGGAGCTTCAAGGCCCGTTCGACCAGGACCTCGGTTTCCGGCCGCGGCACGAGCACGGCGGCGCTCACCGTCAGGCGCAGCGACCAGAACTCCTTGGACCCGACGATATAGGCGACAGGCTCCCCGGTCGCGCGCCGGTCGATGAGGCCCTGAAAGGCCGTACGCTCCGCCTCGCTCCTCTCCTCGTCCGCATGCGACTGCAGGCGGGCGCGGCGGCTGCCGAGCGCATGGGCGAGCAGCACCTCGGCATCAAGCTCGGGCGTGTCCGATGCGCGCGCCAGCGCACCCGCCGCGGCCAGCAGCAGCTGACGGGTCCCGGTTCTCATGCCGCCGTCCTCGCTGATTC
>PLIX01000102.1 GCA_003140135.1 Gammaproteobacteria bacterium | reverse complement strand
CGGCTGGTTCCACAGCTCGCTGCTCATGTCCGAAGCCATGTACGAGCGCGCGCCCTATCGCGGCGTGCTCACGCACGGCTTCGCGGTGGACGAGAAGGGCCGCAAGATGTCGAAGTCCTTAGGCAACGTGATCGCGCCGCAGAAGGTGATTCAGAACCTGGGCGCGGATGTGCTGCGCCTCTGGGTCGCGGCCACCGACTACGCGAACGAGATGAGCGTGTCGGATGAGATCCTGAAGCGCATGGCGGACTCCTATNNGGCGCATGCGCAACACCGTGCGCTTTCTCTTGGGCAATCTCGCAGGCTTCGACCCCAAGGAGCACGGCGTTCCTGCAAAAGAGCTGGTGGCGCTCGATGCCTATGCGTTAGCGCGCACGCGGCAATTGCAGGACGAGGTGATCGAGGCTTACCGGAGCTACGCGTTTCATTTGATCTACCAGAAGGTCCACAATTTCTGCGTGGTGGACCTGGGCGGCTTCTACCTCGATATTCTGAAGGACCGCTTGTACACCACCCCGGCGCAGGGTCATGCGCGCCGCTCGGCGCAGACGGCGATGTTTCACATCGCCGAGAGCATCGTGCGCTGGCTTGCGCCCATTCTCTCCTTCACGGCCGAGGAGATCTGGCGGCATTTGCCCGCGCCCCGCCTGGAGTCGGTATTCCTCACCACCTGGCACACCCTTCCCGAGGTGCCGGAAACCGCCATCAATTGGCCGGCGCTCATTGCGCTGCGCGCCAATGTCATGCACAAGCTCGAAGAGCTGCGCGATGCCGGCGCGATCGGCTCGTCGCTGGATGCGGCGGTGGATGTGTATGCCGCGCCCGCCGATTACGATAAGGTAAGCTCGTTGGGAGACGAGTTGCGCTTCCTCTTCATTACCTCGCAAGCGCGCCTGCATAAGGGCGCGGCGACTCAAGAGGGCGTCATCGAAGTCGCGCCGTCCCAGGATGTCAAATGCCTGCGCTGCTGGCATCACCGGCCGGATGTCGGCTCCCATCCGGAGCATCCGCAGCTGTGCGACCGTTGCGTCACGAACCTCAGCCTACCGGGCGAACGGCGGGTGTTCGCATGAGCGCGGGCAGCGGCTGGCGCTGGCTCCCGGTCACCGTGGCGCTGATCGGCCTTGATCAGTTCACGAAGCTTGCCGTCGTGCGTCACGTCAAGCTCTACAGCAGCATCCACGTGCTGCCGGTGCTCGACATCAGCCTGCGCTACAATCGGGGCGCCGCATTCAGCTTTCTCGAGGGGGCGTCGGGGTGGCAGCGCTGGTTTTTCACAGTGCTGGCCCTCGTCGTGGGGGGCGCAATCTTGATCTGGATGCGGCGCTTGCAGGCAGCCGCGCAGTGGCTTCTGTCCTTGAGTCTCGCATGCATTCTCGCAGGTGCGCTCGGCAATATGATTGATCGTTTACGCATCGGCCACGTCATCGACTTCATCGTCGCTCACTGGCACCGCGCCGAGTTTCCGGCGTTCAACGTCGCGGACTCCTGCATTACCGTCGGCGCGGCGCTCCTCATCCTCGATGCGCTGCTCGAGAGCCGCCGCACACGGGTATCCGCCTGATGCAGATATTACTCGCCAATCCGCGCGGCTTCTGCGCAGGCGTCGATCGCGCCATCGACATCGTCGAGCGGGCGCTCGAACTGTTTGGATCGCCCATCTACGTGCGTCATGAGGTGGTGCACAACCGCCATGTGGTCGAGCGCCTGCGCGGGCTCGGAGCGGTCTTCGTCGAGGAACTCGATCAGGTCCCATCCGGCGCGAACGTGATCTTCTCGGCGCACGGCGTGTCGCGGGCGGTCGTCGACGCGGCAGCCGAGCGCGGCCTCACGGTGTTTGATGCCACCTGTCCGCTCGTGACCAAGGTGCATATGGAAGTGCAGCGCTACGCGAGCGAAGGGCGCGACGTCATCCTCATCGGCCATGCGGGCCATCCTGAGGTCGAAGGCACGATGGGGCGCTTCGACACCTCCTTCGGCGGCAAGATTCATCTCGTGCAAAACGTCGCGGACGTCGCAGCGCTCGTGGTGCGCGATCCGGAGCGACTCGCCTTCGTCACTCAAACGACGCTCTCCATGGATGACACGACGCAGATCGTGGCCGCTCTGCGCGAGCGCTTCGCGCACCTGGCGACGCCACGGCATGAGGACATCTGCTACGCCACGCAGAACCGGCAGGACGCTGTGAAGAAGCTCCTCGAACACTGTGATGTGCTCGTGGTCATAGGTTCGCGCTCCAGCTCCAATTCCAACCGGCTGCGCGAGCTTGCCGAGCGCGCGGGGATTTCCGGCTATCTCGTCGATGGGCCCGAGGAGCTGCACCGCGAGTGGTTCGACGGCAAATCCACCGTGGGCGTCACCGCGGGCGCCTCGGCGCCTGAGCTGCAGGTGCAGCAGGTGATCGAATGCCTGCGCAGCTGGGGAGGGGAGGTGTCGCGCGAAGTCGCAGGGCGCGAGGAGAAGGTCTACTTTTCGCTGCCGCGGGAACTTAGGCGCTAGCGCCCGCCGTAGAGAGATCTCTTCAGGCGCCAGCGCTTGTGCGACCACGGCCAATCAGGTGGCGAGGCGCGGATCTGTGCTTCCACGCGCGCGGCATAGCGCTCGGTGAGCTCGCCGGGTGCGGTCGCCTCGCCTGCGGCGGCGAGGCGGGTGAATTCCATGCGGTAGTGGCCGCGCGCCAGGCGGCGCATCTGCGCGAAGAACACCGGATAACGCGTGACGCGCGCAATCTCCTCGGTGCCCATGAAAAAGGCGCTGTCGCGGTTCAAGAAGCGTACCCAGTGCTTGTGTTCGGCCTTCGTCGGCTCCTGATCGGCGATCATGCAGATGGCGCGCACGATCTGCCGCCGCTTCAAAATATCCGGCAGCAGCGCATCGGCGGGAACGAGGCGGCTGCCAAAGCGGGTGCGCAGCTTCAGCATCTCGCGCTCCGCCCAGGGATTGATCAGCGGCTTATAGGCGGCATCGAGCGGATAGCCAAGCTCGGCGGACAATGCGAGGAGGAACCACTCCCAATTGCATTGATGCGCCGCCACGATGAGCACCGGCGAGCCCTGCGCAAGCGGCGCGCGAATGAGCTCGAGGTTCGCAATCTCAACATGCTCGCGCAGCACCTCGGCCGACAAGCTTGCGCTCTTCACGATCTCGACCAGCACCTGCGCGAAGCCCGAGTAATAGCGGCGCATGATTTCGCGCAGCTGCGCCTCGTCCGCTTCCGGGAAGGCGATCTTCAGGTTCTCGCGCACGACGTCGGCCCGATAGGGGACGACGCGCCAGGTTACCCAGGCGATGACGGCCGCTAGAGCATAGAGCGTGCGCAGCGGCAGAGCGGCCACGAGTCGCAGCCACCACACCGGGCGTTGCATTTCACGCGGCCGGATGCGGCTTGATAGGCGCGGAGGGCTTGGGCGGACGCGCGGCGAGCGCACCCGCAACCTTAGGTCCTATCCAGCGCTCGATATCATCCACCACCGTGAAGGCCGCCGGCACGATCACGAGCGTGAGGAGTGTCGAGGTGAGCAGTCCGCCGATGACGGCAACCGCCATGGGCGCGCGGAATGAGTTGTCCCCATGCAGCCCGACGGCGACCGGCAACATGCCCGCGATCATGGCGACGGTGGTCATGACGATGGGGCGTGCGCGCTTGTGGCCGGACTCGATGAGCGCTGTCACCCGATCTTTTCCGGCCCGCATCTCCTCGATGGCGAAGTCGACCAGCAGGATGGAGTTCTTGGCGACGATGCCCATCAGCATGAGAAAGCCGATGACGACCGGCAGCGACACCGGCATCTGGCAGATCATCAAAGCCACCGCCGCACCGCCCACCGACAGCGGCAGCGCGGAGAGGATGGTGAGGGGCTGGAACACCCGGGCGAAGAGCAGCACCAGCACGGCGAACACCATGAGGACACCCGTTGCCATGGCGAGCGCAAAGTTCGTGAAGAGCTCCGTCATGATCTCCACGTCCCCTACTTCGACGAGGCGCACGCCGTTCGGCAGATTCTTCATGGTGGGCAGGGCGCGGATGAACTTCATCGCAGTGCCGAGCTCAACGCCATTCAAATCCGCTTCAAGCGAGACGCGTCGGCTCTGGTTGTAGCGCCGCACCTTGGTTGGTCCTTCGCCGAAGGAGAGGTCGGCGACGGATTTCAGCGGCACGGTCTGTCCGGACGCCGTCGGTACGGGGAGGTTCTCGAGCGTCGCCAGATCATTGCGCGCGTGCTCGACGAGGCTTACGCGAATGGGGATCTGGCGGTCCTTCAAAGAAAACTTCGCCACATTCTGTGGGATGTCCCCGAGGGTTGCGATGAGCACGGTCTGGCTGATGCTTTCCACCGTTACGCCTAATTGCGCCGCCACATCGAGCCGCGGCCGGATGACGATCTCCGGACGCGGCAGGTCGCCGTTGATGCGCGGATCGCGCAGCGCGGGCAGCGATCTCATTTCGCTGATGATCTGCTGCGCCGTGCTCTGCACTAGAGCGCCGTCATCGCCCGTCAGATACAAAGTAATGTCGCGGCCGCCGCCGCTGCCGGCGCCGTTGGTCTGAAAGTCAATGCGCGCATCCGGAATCTTCCTCAGTTCCGTGATGAGGTTGTGTTCGAACTGCCGGCTGGTGAGTTTGCGCTTCTCGCGGGGCACCAGAGAGATGTAGAGCACGGCGTTGCGCACCTCATCGCCGAGACTGCCCCCCTCGCCGACCGCTTCGACGACATGCGTGACTTCAGGTTGACGCCGCAGAATGGCGCTCGCCTGTGCGGCCACCGACGCCGTGTCCTCGAGCCGTACTCCGGGCGGCAATTCGATGTTGAGCGCCGAGGTGGTTATGTCCGCCTGCGGCGCGAAGGTCGTCGGCAGCATGCCGAACGCCACAACGGAGAGCGCAAAGAAGACCGTGCCGAACGCCAGCGTCTTCCAGCGATGCTCGACGCACCAGCGCAGGGTCTTGATATAACGCGTCATGACGGGCCCATCGCTGTGGACCTTCAGGCTGTCGGACCTCAGCGTATAGGCGGCGATGACGGGCGTGATGAGGCGCGCAACGAGCAGCGAGAAAAAAACGGCCGCTGCCACCGTCAGGCCGAACTGCTCGAAAAACTGCCCCGTGATGCCGCCCATGAAGGAGACCGGCAGGAAGACCGCAATGATGGTCGCCGAGCAGGCGACCACCGCCAGTCCGATCTCGTCCGCGGCGTCGAGCGCCGCCTGAAAGCCGCTCTTGCCCATGCGCATGTGGCGTACGATGTTCTCGATCTCGACGATGGCATCGTCGACGAGGACGCCCGCGACGAGCGACAGCGCCAAAAGGCTGATCTCGTTCAGCGTGAATCCCATCCACTGCATGAAGGCAAAGGTCGGAATCGCGGACAACGGGATCGCGAGCGCCGAGATGGCCGTCGCCCGCAAATTGCGCAGAAAGAACCACACCACCAGCACCGCGAGGATCGATCCCTCGATGAGTGCGAGTATGGACGACTCGAACATGTCGTAAGTCTCGTCGACCGAAGTGAAGATTTGCGTCATCTGCACCTGCGGGAAATCCTTGTTGATGTTCTTGAGTTCCTTTTGCACGCCCTGCAGTACCGTGACGTCGGATGAGCCGCGCGCGCGCAGCACGCNNTCGGCCACATCGGCGAGTCGTGCGAAGCGGCCGCCGGAGAGCATGATCTGGGTATCGCCCAACTGCATCGCCGAGGTCGCGCCGCCCAACACGCGGATCGACTGCTCGCCGCCGCCCAGCTGTGCCCGGCCGCCCGGTGCGTCGATGTTGAGCTGTCGCAGCTGTCGGTTGACGTCGACCGCGGTGATGCCGAGCGCCTGCATGCGCGCCGGATCCAGGTCCACACGGATTTCACGATCGACCCCGCCGCCGCGCTGTACCTGGGCGACGCCGGGCACTCCGAGGAGGCGCTTGGTGATGGTGTTATCGACGAACCACGACAGCTCCTCCTGCGTCATGCTGGTGGTGCTCACCGCGTAATAGACAATCGCGCCGCCGTCGACGTCGATCCGCTGCACAACCGGTTCCTGAATCCCCTCCGGCAGCTGGCTGCGCACCTTGGAGACGGCGTCGCGCACATCGGCGACCGCCCGATCCACTGGCGTGCCGATCTGGAACTCGACGGCGGTGTAGGCCTCGCCCTCCATGGACAGCGAGGTCATGCGCTTGATGTTGCCAACGCTTGAGATCGAGCCCTCCACCTTCTGCACGATCTGCGTATCAATCTCCGTCGGCGCCGCACCCGGCTCCGACACGGTGACCGTGACCAGTGGGAAAGAAATGTCCGGCTCCTGGTTGATCGGCAGGCGGATGAAGGCGACGATGCCCACGAAGGTGAGCACGACGAAGAGAACGAGCGGCGTCACCGGATGCCGGATCGCCCAGGCGGAAATGTTCTTCATGGCGTCGACTCGCGCAGCGGCGCGGCAATCACTCGCTCGCCCTCGCGCAGGAAGCCTGCGGCGGTCGTGACGATGCGCTCGGCGCCGCTGAGCCCCGCGCCGATCACGACGCCCGCGGCGGTCGTGTCGATCACGCTCACCTTGCGGCGCTCGACTTCGCCCTTGTCATTGACGATGAAGACGTACGAGCCTTTGACATCGGCAAGGACCGCGGTCTGCGGCAGCACCGGATGCGAGTCGTGATCAATGATGACTTCGCCGCGCGCAAAGGCGCCCGGCCGCAGCGCCGGATCAGATCCCAAGGCAATGCGGATCTCGCCGAGCCGCGTGTTGGGATCGATCACCGCGCCGAGGAGTCGCACATGCCCTTCAAAGGGAGTCGCGACGTTCGTGATGTACACCGCGGCGCTTTGTCCCGCGCGCAGGCGCGCCATGTCCTGCTCCGCGATCTGGCCGCGCATCTCGATCTCGCCGTTGCGCGCGAGGCGAAAGAGCGGCGTTCCGCCGGGGCTTGCGATTTGGCCGACCTCCGCAGTGCGCGTCAGTACCAGGCCGTTCGCCGGTGCGCGCACGTCGGTGCGCTGCAGCCGCGCCTGGGCTTCGTCAAGCTGTGCGATGGCGACTTTCACTCGCGCATCATCCGTGAGCGACGTTGCCCGACGATGCTCGATCTCCTCCGCCGACAGCGCACCCGCGGCCTGCACTCCCAGCGCCCGCTTGTATTGAGCGGCCGAGAGCGCCGCTTCCGCTTTGGATTCCTCGACGGAGGCCGCAAGCCGATTCACCTGGGGCAGGAGGACCGCGCCGTCGAGCTTGGCCATGATCTGGCCCTGCTTCACGTGATCCCCGGCTTCGACGTAGATCTCCTTGATGCGCCCGGTGTCCGTATCCGAGCCGATCGGCATGTCGTAGCGAGCGGCGAGCGCGCCCGTGAAGCTGATCCGTGCCGTGACGGCGCGGCTCCCGGGTGAGGTCACGGTCACTACGGGCACGGAATTCTCGGTCGCAGAGCCGGCCCGCGGGCCTGGGGCCCTGACGTGCCGCACCCAAACCAGCGCCGCCACCGCAATGGCGGCGATGATGAAGGCCACGACCCATTTTAGAGGTGCGCGGTGCGGGACCCCCGACCCTGCAGAAGGCGGCTCGATGCCGACCGGATGCAGGACGTTCGGCGCATGATCGCGGCCGATCCACGTCACCGATTCCGCCGGCGGGGCTTGGGGTTCCAGTTGCGCTCCCATGATCTGTCCTCAGTCGGTCCAAGGGTAACTGCCCCGTTGGACAGGCGGCGCAGAGTTTAATCCTTAAGAAGTCGTGAGACTCTTAAAAAGCGCCCGAATGAGGGATACGGGCGATTGACCGCTTACGGTAAGCGACGATCGCCACTGCCCAGGCGGCAGGTGGTTGCGGGCGGGGTTCGTATGAACCCATCATTCGCAGAATTCGCTGGCTTTCCTCGGATTCGGCGCATGAATGAAACTCGTGCTCCCCAGTTGCTCGCCATCCGGCGCGAGGACTTAAGTTCCAGCGCCGCGTGCCGCCTCATCGAAGCACTCAATGCGGAGCTGAGCGCGCAGTATCCGGAGCCGGGGGCCACTCACTTCCGGCTGGATGCCGCGGAAGTCAGCGCCGATAAGGGATCATTCGTCATCGGCTACCTGCACGATGTGCCCGTGGCCTGCGGCGCCATCCGCTGCATCGATGCGGGTGTCGCGGAGATCAAGCGCATGTATGTGATCCCCTCGGCGCGCGGCCGCGGCTTCTCCCGATCCATATTGACCGCCCTTGAGGACAATGCCCGGCAGCTCGGCGTGCGGCGTTTGCTCCTCGAGACCGGCCCGCGGCAGATCCAAGCGCTTGCGCTCTACCGCCGCGCGGGCTTCGTGCCGGTCCCGCGCTTCGGGGAGTACACCCATTCCGAGCTCTCCTTGTGCATGGGCAAGGAGCTGCCGTCAGGCGCTCCCGAGCCCGCGGGAAAGGACGGCTCAGTTTCGCCCGCGACTAGAGCGCGCGGCGGAACGTGAGGTTCACGCGAGATCGCCCGAGCGCGCGATGCTCACCGTCCTTCAAGGCCAGCACGCCGTGATAGAAGAGGCGCGCCGGGCCGCCCCAGACGACGACATCCCCGTGCGCAAGCGGCACGCGGCGGGGCCGCTGCGCCCGGCGCGCCCCGCCAAATAAGAAGACCGCGGGCAAACCCAACGATACGGAGACGATGGGGGCGTTCATGTCGCGCTCGTTTTTATCCTGATGCAGCGATAACCGTGCACCGGGCTCATAGCGGTTGAGGAGGCATGCATCGGGCGTGAATTCACCGAATCCAGCCCGCTCAGCCGCCTCGGCTGCCAATTGCAAAAATGCTGCGGGCATCGGTGGCCAAGGCTGACCGGTGGTTGGGTCCACCGCGTCGTAGCGATAGCCGCTTTCATCGCTCACCCATCCGGCCGCCCCGCAGTTCGTCATGGCCACCGACATGCGGTAGCCGCCGCGGGTGGCCATAATGCGAAACGGTGCGCGCTCGGTCACACGTTCGATGGCCAACAGGAGTCCCGCCGTCTGTGGCGCTGCGAGGCCGCGCAGCAGCGTCGCTCCGAGCGCCAAGGCCTCGAGCTCCTTATTGGTCTCGCAATCGTCGCCGAATAGATCCAGCGTCATGCTTCGCGTTCGAGGAGCGCGCGTTTGCGCTCGACCCCCCAGCGGTATCCGGACACCGCGCCGTCATGGCGGATCACGCGATGGCAGGGTATGGCGAGGGCAATGGCGTTGGCCGCGCAGGCCTGCGCCACGGCCCGCACCGACTTCGGCGCGCCGATGCGCTGCGCGATATCGCTGTAGCTGGCTGTCGATCCGACGGGAATCTTGCGCAGTGCCTGCCACACCCGCTGCTGGAAGGCCGTGCCGCGCACATCGAGCGGCAGGTCGAGCCCCATTGCCGGCGCCTCGACGAAGCCGACGATTTTCGCCACCAGCTTCTCAAATTCCGCATCCGCGCCGATGAGGTTGGCGCGCGGAAAGCGATCCTGCAGATCGCGCGCGAGCTGATCCGGGTCGTCGCCGAGGAGAATGGCGCAGACTCCTTTCTCGCTCTGCGCGACCAGAATCGACCCGAGCGAGCACTCACCGACGGCCAAGCGGATTTCCGCACGGGCCCCGCCGGCGCGATAGTCGGTTGGCGTCATGCCCAATACCGCATCCGAGGTGGCGTAAAAACGGCCGCCGGAATTGAAGCCGGCATCAAAGATCGCCTCCGTCACCGTTCGGCTCCGGCCGAGCTCGCGTCGCACGCGTTCGGCCCGGTGCGCGGCGNNCGGCTCATGTGCGCGTCGCTTGCGAGCACCGCAAGAGTCGGGAGCTTCTCGGCGGCTTCGATGCGCCGGCAGATCCTCGCAACCGTCGCCGCGTGTTGTGACGCAAGCGGCGCCTGGTCAGGTTTGCAGCGCTTGCAAGGCCGAAATCCCGCGCGTTCGGCCGCGGCGGCCGTGGCATGAAACGCGACATTCTCCCTCCTCGCGCGCCGCGAGCCGCACGACGGGCGGCAGTACACTCCAGTCGTCCTGACGGAATAGAAGAATTTCCCGTCGACCTTGGGATCGCGGGCGACGACGGCCGCCCAGCGGGGGTCCTTGAGGTTCATGTGCAAATCTTTACGGCGACTCATGATGGGCGCAATTTAACGCCATCGCTGTATATGCGCACTCCGAGTCTTGCTTTCAAAACCGTGCAGTGACCGCAGCGGCTTGCAGGCGCCGACGGATGCGAAAGACGCGGTCAGCCTGATCGAGGAATGTTGAATGTGGGTTATGAGTTCGTAATCGAGGGCGCCCGCAGTCCGGCGTGCCGCGGGTCATACTGTCTCTCGTCGTGAAGCTGCTGGATGCGGCTTCGAGTCTTACCGAGCGCGCGCTACTTGCACTCCACCGTCATCTCGTAGTCGATGAACGCTTTCTCCTGGGGCTCCTCCACGATCGCGTAGCCGTTGGGGCAGGCCTTCTTGGCCTTATCGTAGGTGACTGCGGTAGACATCCCGTCAATAAACGTAACGGGTTTGCCATCCGGACCCAGGGTCGGCTTTGGGGTGAGCACACATCCGGACACCAAGAGAAGCGCGGTGAACGTCAACACGTGGTTCATTTCACCCTCCGTCACTGCCTGCAACACGGTCTTTTATCCCATTAAAGCAAATCCTGGACCGTGATTATGTTCACGGCATTTGTGATTTTTTTCACTATTGCAGCCCGAACGCCCCGGTATTTGCGCACTATGTCAAATAATTGCCGCACCGGGCGGTAGAACCTGCGCCTGCGGCCCGCGAGGCACTTGAATGAGGCTGGCGGGAGATTCGCCCCTTGGGAATTGAAGGCCTACAGGCGTGCGGTCAGCGGCGGGTACGGCCATAGCGACGCGCGCCGGTGCGCGCATCAGTGCGTGTCAACTGGGCGTCGTATATGCGCAGATCCAGCACCCGCGCGCGCGGGTTTGAGGGCGGCGCGCGCACTACTTTTTCGGCCGCAAATTTGCCGTAGGCGTTTCGCCCGTGGGCGTCCATTCGAGCGCCAATTTCTGCGCCGTCGCAATTTGCGCCGGCGTCATTTCCGAAGCCGCCTGGTTACGCATCTCCGCCGCGTCGGCACGCAAGTCACCTTCACGTTCGGCGGCCAACGTGAACCAACGATGTGCCTGCACCAGATCGAGCGCAACGCCATGACCCTTGTAGTACATGAGTCCGAGCGCGTACTGCGCCATCCCGTTGCCCCGGTCGGCGCTTTTGCGATACCACAACACCGCAGCGCTGTAATCCTGTGGTACGCCTTCCGCTTGGTCATAAGAAAGCCCGAGCCAAAATTGGGCATCGGCATTGCCCTGCTCGGCGGCCTTGCGGAACCAGGTCACCGCCCGAGCGTCGTCCTGTGCGGTGGCCTTGCCATCCACGTAGGCGATTCCGATACGGTACTGGGCGGTTGCATTACCCAGTACGGCGGACTTATGCAGCCAATCAAATCCGGCTGCCTTATCCTCTCGTACGCCCTGACCGTTGGTATACATATACCCAACGTAGTTCTCAGCGTCGGCGTTGCCCTGCTCGGCGGCCTTGCGAAACCATTCAAATGCTGCTTTTTCATCCGGCGAGATACCCTGACCGTCGTGGTACATGCGCCCTAGCATGAACTGGGCATGCGCATCGCCCTTTTCCGCGAGCGCGCGGAAATCATTGAAAGCAGCGGCGTAATCGCCCCGCTGATAGGCGAGCGCTGCATCATCAGGCGGTCCGCACAGGGCCGGAGCCGCAGCCGTGAACAAAGCCGCGGCGACCATGCTCCCGAGGAGGGCATGTTTCGTACTCAGCTTGGCCGCCCTGGGCATGATGTGCTTAAGCACGCAAATCTCATCGAGAGAATGACGCGTAGCGGTCAAAGAGGGGAGCGCCGCGGAGTTTGTGGCAACGGCGATTGGAGTGTCGGGACTCCGAATGCGGCAGAGCGTGTGGATTTGCGTCTCTCTCATGGTGCCGGCTGCAGGAATCGAACCTGCGACCCCATCATTACGAATGATGTGCTCTACCAGCTGAGCTAAGCCGGCACGGATGCGAGTGAAGGCCGCGAGTCTACCGTTTTTTCCGCAAGCGGATGACGAGATCAATGCTCTCGACTTCCATGCCATCCGGTGTCGGCGGCAGGCGGCTGAACTCAACCTCAGGCACCGGTACATCGATGAGCGCGCCGCTCTCGGCGTCATGAAAATGATAGTGCGCGCCCGTGTTCGAGTCGTACCACGCGCGCGAATCATCAATCGTAAGCTGACGGATGAGCCCGGAGGAGGCGAAGATCTTCAGCGTGTTGTAGACCGTCGCTTTCGACACGCGCCGGCCGTTCGCGGCCAAGGATGCGATGATCTGCTCGGCCGATAAATGCTGCGGTGCAGCAAGGAGCAGGGTCGCAATCCGCACCCGTGGAACGGTCGGGCGAATGCCCATTTCGGCAAGCTTTCGCCCGCAGGCGGCGGCACTCATGGCGGTGGATGAAGGTTGCAGCATTGGGAGCATTATAAAACCCCCGGGCCGGACGGCGCCAATTGCGCGGGACGCGCGCGTGCCAGCTTGCTCTCCAAATGCCGCGCCAGCTCGCCGATTGTCGGGAAGTCGAAGATCTCCGTCAGATCGATTTCATTCGGATATTCGTGGTCAATCTGTTCGTGAATTTCAATGAGCTTGAGCGAGCTCGCGCCGAGCTCGAAGAGGTTGTCATCGATCCCGACGCGCTTGCCTTCAAGCGCGGCGTTGCAGATGAGCTGCAGAGTCTCCTCGATTTGCGTGCGCGAGCGCGACGCATGGCCGCGCTGGGTGTCGCGCAGCTTCGCAAGCTCGGCAAGCTCGGCGTCAAATTCGCCGTCAACATAGCTCTCCTCGAGGAGGTGCCGCTGGATCTTGCCGCTCGTGGTCTTTGCGATGCGCTTGACCGGCACCACCTGCGCAACTTCCAGCCCCGTGTGCTCATTGATGAGTCTTGAAACCTGAGTGGCCACGCTCAAGAAGTCGGCAAGCTCGCCGCGGTGCAGGACGAAAACCACGAGCTCGTCGGTCTGGGCGCCCGGCCGGCGGGCGCCGGCGACCACCACCTTGCCGAGGTCAAGCCCTTCGGCGCGCTGCGCGATCGCTTCCAGGTCCTGCGGGTAGTAGTTCTGCCCGTTGACGAAAATGATCTCTTTCGCCCGCCCTGAAATATAGAGCGCGCCCTCGTGGATGAGTCCGAGATCCCCGGTGCGCAGCCAGCCATCGGCAGTGAAGGCGTCGCCATTGGCCTGCGGGTTCTCGAAGTAGCCCTGAGTCACGTTGTCGCCGCCGATATGGACGTGCCCGATCTGCCCCTCCGGCCGTGGCACATCATCGTCTCCGCTTACCCGCAGGCGGCAGTAGGGAATGGCACGGCCGACGCTCACCAGCGTCACGGCATCGGCAGCACCGCGCGCAAGGAATTGCGCCTGGGCGCCCGCCGTCATGCGGTGGCGATTCAGACTGATCGATTGCAGGGCGGCGCCCATGGGCGCAAAGCTCACCGCGAGCGAGGCCTCTGCCAGCCCGTAGACCGGGAACATCGCCTCGGCTCGCAGCTTCGCGGGCCGCAGGCGCTCGAGGAACTCCTCGCAGAGCTCCACCGAGATCGGCTCCGCGCCGTTGAAGATGAGCCGCACGCACGACAGATCGAGATCAAGGTCGGCCACCGAGCGCTCGCCGAGCACCTTCAGGTAATGCCGGTAGCCGAAATTGGGCGAGCACAGAATGGTCGCCTGTTTGCGCGCGGCGAAGGCGAGCCACAGGAGCGGCCGGCGCACGAAGAGCTCGGTGGGCATCAAATGGCTGTGGACGCGATTGGCGAACATGAAGACGTGAAAGCCGATCAGTCCCATGTCGTGCGTGAGCGGCATCCACGAAAGGCTCACGTCGTCTTCGGTGAAGTGCGCGACTTCCGTCGAGCCGCGGCAGTTTGAAAGAATATTGTGATGCGTGAGGACGACGCCCTTGGGCTCGCTCGTCGAGCCTGAGGAGAATTGGATGAAAGCGACATCGTTCGGCTGCGCACGCGAGATTGAGCCGGCACGGGAGATGTCGTCGAGCTCATCAACGAGGAAGCTGCGCGGGCGCAGACCTGCAAAGAGCTTCTCCTCCCCGACGCTTGCGGCGAAAGCGGCGATGCGCTCGAGCGACTTCTTGTCCGTGTAGATGAAGGGGTTGCCGAGCTTGCGCACGATGCGCAGGAGCTTGTGGCGGTGCTCATCGCTGATGCCGAGCGCCACCGGCACCGGAATGATCCCGCCGAGCACGGCCGCCCAGAAGGCGTCGATGAACGGCTCATTGCTGCCGAGGAAGAGAATCAGCTTGTCGCCGCGCCGCGCGCCCAGGCGCTGCAGGTGATGCAGGATGCCGAGCGCGCGCTCATAGAGCTCGCCGAAGGCGACACTCCTTTCATCGCCGTCGCCTTCAAGATAGGTGATGCTGCGCGAAACTTTGCGGTTGGCTTCGATGAGCTCGATCAGTGTATTGGCGGTCAGCATCAGCGGCGTTCGAGCCTCATATAGAGCGGATTCTTCGTGCGCAGATTGATCTGCGCCTCAAGCTCGACGGGCTCGGTGGGCAGATAGGTCAGGCGGTAGCGGCGCGCGACTTTGTAAAGATGCATGAGCATCTC
>PLIX01000150.1 GCA_003140135.1 Gammaproteobacteria bacterium | reverse complement strand
AGCCCTGCCGCATCTGTTGAGGAATCTCAACAGTGGCCATCCGCTGATCGCCTCGGCGCGCAAGCTTGCGGCGCAGCCACCGCAATAACGAGACCCATCGTTGCGCCCCTCAGCCCGGGCGTACGGCCTTCAAGTGCGCGGGCCGCAGTTCCCCACGCGCGAGCACGATCACCAGCTGACGCCAGTTGGCGAGGAAGTGTTCGGTGCGGCGGGCGCCGATCGCCGCAAGGATTGCCGGCTGCAGCGGACCATCCATGGCTGCGAGTTCGCGCCGCGCGAGCGCAAGATACCACTCGTTCCGGTCCCGCCCTTCGACCTCGGCAAATCCTGCCGCACGCAATGCGGCGGTGCTTTCGGCGAGCGATGCCATGTTGTATGCGATGCCCTCCAGCCGGAAAAATTCGATCATCTCGCCGGAGTACACACCATGTCCGCCGCGCAGCCAGTCGCTCGCGATAAACCGCCCGCCCGGACGTAACACGCGCTCGACCTCGGCAAAGAGCGCAGTCTTCTCCGGGATCTGCACCAGAGAGTCCTTCGAAAACACGACGTCGAAGCTGGCGTCGGCGAAGGGCAACGGTCCCGGTTCCACCAAGCGGCTATGGACCCGGTCGGAGAGCCCGGCGCGCTCAATACGTGCGTCCATCTGACGCAGCAGCGCAGGATCGACGTCGACGCCGATCACCGAGCCTGCGCCGTGACAGCTGACAAGCAGCTGGTCGATCGCGCCGAGGCCGCAGCCAATGTCCAACACATGGCAACCGCTGATGTCGGTGCCCTCAAGAAGGCACGCCACTTCTGCGGCGCCCCCCGGCGACAGGAACCCTTCACCCCACACCAGCTGCAGCAGCGCCTGCATCGCCGCGTCGTACTCGCCTACGACGCTCGGTTGATCGATCTTCAGTGACACACCGCTCCCGACATAGCAAGGATCAGGTTGCGGCCACACGTGATATGTTGTCCAGGACAGCGCAGCTCGGTTTGGTGCGGGCCCGCAGAGGAAGTTAGACGGTGCATCGCCGCGAATTCTTGCATGGTCTTGCTGGGTTCACCGCGTATGGTGTATCCCCCGCCGTGCGCGCGCGGGCGCACACCCTCAAGGTCGGTGTCGTCGGTGGCGGAATAGTGGGCGCCTCAATCGCGTTACACCTCGAGCGGGCAGGCGCAAATGTAACATTGTTCGAGAAGAGCGGACCCGCCAAGGGTGCCACACAAAATTCGTTCGGGTTCTTGAACATCTTCGATCTGAACAAGCACTATCAGGCGCTGCGACTGCAAAGCGTGCTTGCCTATCGCGACATGGATGCGCCCCTGCAACTGGGCATCACGTGGGGCGGCTATATCAACTGGGCAAACGATTCGGTCGAAGGCGAGAGTGTTCGGGCTCTCGGCGCGACGCTCGACGGAACCGCGAATGCCGTACGCATCCTGAACGCCAAGGACTTCTTTGCCATCAGCCCGGCCATTGCGCCAGGTCCCATTGCCGCCGCGTTCTTCTCACCACTCGCAGGCCATGTGGATCCGGTCTGGGTAACGTATCGGTTTCTAGATGCTGCCAAATCGTATGGCGCCAAATCAATCTACCCTTGCGAGGTGTACGGCCTCGACTTTCGGCATAAACAGTTGACTGCAATCACGACTAGCGAGGGTAAATTCCCAGTCGACCGACTCATTGTTGCCGCCGGCGTCGATACCCCACATATCCTTTCAATGGCGGGTTTCGACCTGCAGCTGCGTCATTCACCGGGCATCCTCGCCCATAGCGTGCCGATTCCGGAACTCACCAAGATCGTCTATGACGGGCCCGGCGGGATGGAGTTTAAGCAGATGGCTAACGGGCGCATTGTGGGAACGGACTCGCTCGAGGCCCCCGACATTCCGGCGCACAGCGAAATCCGCCAGCATAGGATGGATTTTCCAGATGCAGCACTACGCGCTGCGCACGGCGCGCGTATTCTCAAAAGAATCTCTACGGTCCTGCCTGGAGCGAGCAGCGCTATGTTGGATGAGCTTACCTTGGGATTCCGGCCGATGCCGATCGATGGCTTTCCGGTCGTCGGTCCGGTTCCGAGCGCACCTGACGTGTATGTTGCAGTTACGCACAGCGGCGTGACGCTAGCGCCGATACTCGGCCGACATGTCAGTCAGGAAGTCCTGACTGACTCGCAGATCGAGTCGCTTGCGCCGTATCGGCCCACTCGGTTTGCCGGAGCGGCCCCTGTAGGAGCATTTGGAAGCATCACCGCTTCCCTGGCGCTAACTGCGTGAACAATTAGCCCGGGCTCTCAAAACCTCGGGTTAAGCTGCTCGCGTTACTCGGCCCGCAGCCGGATCTTTACATCCAGATACGAGGCGTGGATCAAATTCCCGAGGGCATCGGAGTCGGGTTCGCGTCCGGGTTTCAGCTTCACGTGACGCATGTTCTTTCCAGTACCTTCCAGCAGCCTGGCAGGGTCGTCCAGAAGTGCACCGTAGAAAAAGCCTACATTGGTATGTCTTTTGAAGACATTGACATAAGCGAACGGTGCATCCTGCACGCACGCGACGGGGCACCCGTCGTGCATCAGCTCCAGAACGTCCTCGCCGCATGCACGGATTTTCTTGAACCATATGCGGGCAACGGCGGTCAACGCATCTGTCTTGTTCAGCCACTCCTCGATGATGGGGTCACGCTTCCCCGCACCTGATAATCGCAACACTGCGTTCATAGGAGTGCACCGCCGGATGTGCAATTGGAGGCTAGGGTCGGAATCTAAAACACTCCATTAATGGCTTTTTTCATAGACTTCCACTCATTCGATACTGCTCGATACCTCCGAGTAGCCGAGGACA
>PLIX01000095.1 GCA_003140135.1 Gammaproteobacteria bacterium | reverse complement strand
CGAGCGAGGATTTGCCCGAGCCCGAAAGGCCCGTCAGAACGATGAGTCGATTGCGCGGCAGATCAACGTCGATGTTCTTCAGGTTATGCGTGCGCGCGCCGCGGACGCGAATGTGCTGCATGATCCGATTCACCCGCCTCGCGAACGCCGCCAGGGCAACCAGCCAGTCTAGCCGCAGCGGCGAAGGCACTCAAAACTCCACGTTCACGTGGTTTTTGGCCGGTTCGCGCGCCTGGGCTCCGAGCGACTACAATGGGGTCGGAATCACTTGAATTCGATGGGGTAGAGAACGGCTATGGCGAGGGGACTGAACAAGGTCATTTTGATCGGCAACCTGGGCGCCGACCCGGAGACGCGCGCCATGCCCTCGGGCACGACGGTCGCCAACCTGCGCGTCGCGACGAGCGAGAGCTGGCGCGATAAGCAATCCGGCGAGCAGCAGGAGCGCACGGAGTGGCACCGGGTGGCGCTCTTCGGGCGTCTCGGGGAGATCGCCGCCGAGTACCTGCGCAAGGGCTCGCAGGTCTACATTGAAGGACAGCTGCGCACCCGCAAGTGGCAGGACAAGCAGGGCACCGAGCGCTACACGACCGAGATCGTCGCCAATGAAATGCTGATGCTCGGCGGGCGAAGCTCAGGCGCAAGCGCGGCCGCACCGGACGCGCGCGACCGTCCGGAAGTCGCCGAGGCGGCTGGACGCGTCGAGCCGGCCGCCCGCGGCGGCAACGACTTCGACGACGACATTCCCTTTTAGCTTGCGCAGGGCGCAGATTGCCCGTATGCCCGGCCGCGTTTTCATCAAGACATTCGGTTGCCAGATGAACGAGTACGACTCCGCACGGATCGCGGACGTGCTCGCGCAGGACTGCGGTTTTACCGTCACGGAGGATGCCGCCGCAGCGGATCTGCTGCTCATGAACACCTGCTCGGTGCGTGAGAAGGCGCAGGAGAAAGTGTTCTCGCTCCTCGGGCAGTGGCGGCGCATGAAGGATGCGCGTCCCGAAGTCATGATCGGGGTCGGCGGCTGCGTCGCAAGCCAGGAGGGGCAAGCGATCAGCGAGCGGGCGCCCTTTGTTGATCTCGTTTTTGGCCCCCAGACTCTGCACCGCCTGCCGCAGATGATCGCGCAGCTTAAGCGCACCGGGCGTGCGGTCGTCGATGTGAGCTTTCCCGAGATCGAGAAATTTGATCACCTGCCCGCGCCGCGCGCGCAAGGCTCGAGCGCCTACGTCTCTATAATGGAAGGCTGCAGCAAGTACTGCAGCTTCTGCATTGTCCCGTATACGCGCGGCGATGAAGTAAACCGTCCGTTTGACGCGGTGCTGGCGGAAGTTCGCGCGCTCGGTGCACAAGGCGTGCGCGAGGTCACGCTTCTCGGGCAGAACGTCAATGCCTACGCAGGCAGTACGCGCGACGGGGTGGTTGCCGATCTTGCGACACTCATCCACTACATCGCGGCGCTGCCGAGCATTGAGCGCATTCGCTTCACGACCTCGCATCCGCTCGAGTTCACGCCGAGCCTCATTGAGGCATTCGCAAGCGTTGCCAAACTTGCCAGTCATTTGCATCTGCCGGTGCAGAGCGGCTCGGATCGGATCCTCGCGCTCATGAAGCGCGGCTACACCGCGCTCGAATACAAGGAGAAGATCCGGCGGGTGCGTGCGGCGCGGCCCGACATCACCGTGTCCTCGGACTTCATCATCGGCTTTCCCGGAGAGACCGAGCGCGATTTTCAGGCGACGCTGGCGCTGGTGCGGGACGTGGGCTTCGATCAATCCTTCAGCTTCATCTACAGCCGCCGTCCGGGCACGCCGGCGGCTTCCTTGCCCGACGAGGTCGCTCACGAAGTCAAGCTCGAGCGGCTCGCACGCCTGCAGGCGCAGCTTGATCTGCAGGAGCGCGCGATCAGCGCAAGCATGGTGGGCAGCGTGCAGCGCGTGCTCGTTGCTGCGCCCGCCAAGAAGAATCGGGCGGAGCTGAGCGGGCGCACGGCCAACAACCGCTGGGTCAACTTCGCAGGCCCACCCGGCCTTCTGCACCGCTTCACCGACGTCATCATTACGGATGCGCTGCGCCACACTCTGCGCGGCCGCCTGTACGCCGTCGCTGATGCAGCCTAAGCCCGTGGCTGCTCAAGCTGCTGTGCGTCCGCGCGAATTCCTGCTCGAGCCGGCCGACAACGCGCGGCTCGCCAACCTGTGCGGACCGCTCGATGAACATCTGCGCCTGGTCGAGGTGCGCCTCGATGTCGAGATCCGCCGCCGCGGCGACAACTTCCGCATCAGCGGCGAGCGCGCGGGCAGCGCCGAGGAGACGCTGCGCGCGCTCTTCAGCCTCGCCGCGGTTGAAGCCGTGACGCCCGAGCGCGTGCATCTTGCGCTGCGCGAGCAGGAGTTGGGAGCGCCGGCACCCGGCGGCTCCGAGGACGAACTCACCGTGCGTCTGCCGCGCGGCGCGATCCGCGCGCGCGGTGCGCATCAGCGCGATTATCTCGCGCAGATCCGCACCAGCGATCTCACCTTCGGCATCGGTCCCGCCGGCACCGGCAAGACTTATCTGGCGGTTTCCTGCGCGGTCGAGGCGCTGCAGGCGGACCGCGTGCGCCGCATCGTGCTCGTGCGACCGGCGGTCGAGGCGGGCGAGCGCCTGGGATTTTTGCCGGGCGACATGTCGCAGAAGATTGATCCGTACCTGCGCCCGATGTACGACGCACTCTATGAAATGATGGGCTTCGACCGGGTGGCGCGGTTCATCGAGCGCAACGTGATTGAAGTCGCGCCGCTGGCGTTCATGCGCGGCCGCTCCCTGAATGATTCGTTCATCATTCTGGATGAGGCGCAGAACACGACCATCGAGCAGATGAAGATGTTCCTGACGCGCATCGGCTTCGGCTCGCGCGCGGTGGTCACCGGAGATGTGACCCAGACGGATCTGCCGGCCGGACGTCAGTCGGGTCTGCGGCACGTCGTCGACGTGCTGCGCGGTGTCGACGGCGTCGCGTTCACCTTCTTTGATGCCCAGGATGTCGTGCGCCATCCGCTGGTGCAGCGCATCGTGCGCGCCTACGAAGCGCGCGGCGAGTCGACGTGAAGCCCGGCGCGCATCTGGAAGTGACGCGCCGTGCGCGCATCTGGTCGCCGCCCGTCGGCGAGCTCACCGCCTGGGCGCACGCTGCGCTCGGCCGGCACGCGCGCGGAACGGAGCTTGCCCTGCGGGTGGTGGGAACGACGGCGAGCCGCCGGTTGAATGCCCACTATCGTGGCAAGGATGCGCCCACCAACATATTGTCGTTTCCGGCGGCGCAGCTGCCGGCCGCCGCCGCCGGGCACGCGCGCCGTCCGCTTGGGGACCTCGTCATCTGCGCGCGCGTGCTGCGGCGCGAAGCGCGCGTACAAGGCAAGAGTCTGCGCGCGCATTGGGCGCACCTCGTCGTGCACGGAGCGCTGCATCTCATCGGCTACGACCATGCACGCGCGCGCGACGCGCGCCGCATGGAGCGGCGCGAGATCGCCGTGCTGCGCCGCTTGGGATTTGGCAATCCGTACCGGAGCGTGTGATGTCAAAGGACACGAGCACCACCGGACGCTGGCTGAAGAGGCTCACGCAAAGCCTCTCCGGGGAGCCGCAGGATCGCGGCGAGCTCTTGACGCTGCTGCGTGAGACGGCGGAGCGGGGCCTCGTGGACGCTGACGCGCTCGAGATGCTGGAGGGGGTGCTCGCGGTCGCCGACCTGCAGGTGCGCGACATCATGGTGCCGCGCATCCAGATGGTCTCCGTGCGGCGCGACGATCCGCCGGCGCGCATTCTGCCGATCGTCATCGAATCGGGCCATTCGCGCTTTCCAGTGATGGATGCCGATCGTGACGACATCGTGGGGATCCTCTTGGCGAAGGATCTGCTGCGCCACTTCGCCGCCGATGCGCGCGCAGGCTTTGATATCCGCGAGTACATGCGCCCGGCGGTGTTCGTTCCGGAGTCGAAGCGGCTCAACGTGCTGCTGAAGGAATTTCGCCGCAATCGTAATCACATGGCGATCGTCGTGGATGAGTACGGCGGCGTGGGTGGACTCGTCACCATAGAGGATGTCATCGAGCAGATCGTCGGCGAGATCGACGATGAGTTTGACGTCGAGGACGATCACAACATCCGCCCCGAAGACGCGCGCCACTTCACCGTGCGCGGTGTCACGCGCATGGAAGAGTTCAACGAATACTTCGGCACGACCTTCGCCGAGGAGGGCTTCGATACGATCGCGGGGCTCGTGATGAAGCATCTCGGGCGCCTGCCGCGCCGCGGCGAGTTCCTCACCATCGATGGCTTCGAGTTTCGTGTGGCGCGCGCCGACCGGCGCCGCGTGGACTCCTTGCGCGTCACGGCGCCGCGCGACATCGCCCCTCCCGAGGAACGATCCGCGTGACGCTCGCCACGGGTGCGAGCGCGCTTGCGCGCTCGCGCGCCTATGGGCCGCGCTTGGCGATGCTGGCGGCGCTCGCATCGGGAAGCCTGCTCGCCTGCGCGTTTGCGCCGCTGGGCTGGTGGCCGCTCGCGATTCTCTGTCCGGCCGCCCTCATGGGGCTGTGGCAGGGCGCCGCCCCGCGCGCGGCCGCGAAGCTCGGCTTCTGGTTCAGTGCCGGTACTTTTGCCGCGGGGACTTACTGGCTCTACACCAGCATCCACACTTTCGGCGAGGCCCCGATCTGGATTGCCTTTGCCCTGATGCTCGCGCTCATTGCGATTATGGGCGCGTATCAGGCGCTGCTCGGCTGGTTCGTGGCGCGCTGGCTGCCGCGCACGGGCGCGCTGCGCTGGCTCGTCGGCATGCCGGCGGCGTGGCTCCTCGTCGAGTGGTGGCGCGGCTGGTTCCTCACAGGCTTTGCGTGGCTCTCGCTCGGTTACTCGCAGACCGACACGTGGCTTGCGGGCGTTGCGCCTGTGGCCGGCGTCTACGGCATCAGCGCGCTCCTGCTCCTCCAGGCGGGCGCCCTGGTGACTCTCGTGCGCGGCGGACGCGGCGCGCGCATCGCGGCCACGGTACTGCTCGTTGTGCCGTGGCTCGTGGGCTTTGGCCTGACGAAAGTTGAGTGGACGCAGGCGAGCGGGCGTCCGCTTGGCGTCGCCGTCATCCAGGGTGCGATCCCGCAGGACCAAAAATGGCTCGATGCCAATCGCGACACGACGTTGCGGCTGTACCGCGAGCTGACCGCGCGTGCGCTCGGCACGCCCCTCATCGTTTGGCCGGAGTCGGCCCCGCCTGATCTGGCCAATAATCTGGCCGACTATTTGGGCGCCGAGTTCAGCATGGCGAGCGCCCACGGTTCAGCGCTCGTGCTCGGCGTCGTGCGTGCCTCCGACGATGGCGAGCGCTATTTCAACTCCGTGCTGGCACTCGACGCCAAGGGAGTCAATTGGTACGACAAGAGCCACCTAGTGCCGTTTGCCGAGTTCTTCCCCGTGCCGGGCTTCGTGCGCTCGTGGCTGCGCCTGCGTAATCTGCCCTACGAGGACTTTACCCGCGGCGCGGCGGAGCAGCCGCCGCTGCCGGCGGCGGGCCTGAAGCTTGCGACCACCATCTGCTATGAGGATGCCTATGGGAGTTCACAGCTGCCGGTGCTGCGGCAGGCCGACGCGCTCGTCAACGTCACCAACGACGCCTGGTTCGGTCATTCGAGCGCCCGCCACCAGCATTTCCAGATTGCCCGCATGCGCGCCATCGAGGCACAGCGCTATCTCGTGCGCGCGGCGAACGACGGGATCTCGGGCGTCATCGGCCCGCACGGCGAAGTCATCGCACGAGCTCCCGAGTTCACCCCCTATGTGCTGCGTGCGGCCATTACCGCCCGCTCGGGCCTGCCCCCCTACGCCCATGTGGGCAACTGGCCGGTGCTGCTGCTGGCGCTCGCCGCTGTGGCCCTTGCCGCGCTGCGGCAGCGCGCCCGCACTTGAAATCGGGCGGCGGCGGACATAACTCCCCAACATGCGCACATCCCCATGCCGGCGGAACCTCTACAATGCATTTGAGTCTATTCCGGCATAGATCTGAAAGTCCCCGATTTGATTCAATTTGGAGCATCGCATGAGCCCGTTTTCTCCGGCCTTTAGAGCCGTTTATGCCGGTTTGGTTGCCATCTTGCTGAGCGCCTGCGTCGGCGATTCGACTGCCCAGACCGCAAGCCCGCCCGCCGCCAAAGCCGCTCCCGCGGTGCCGACGGTCCCTGTCACGCCGAGCACGCACTTTGCGCTGCCGGACTTTGCGCCCCTCGTCGAGCGCTACGGCCCGGCGGTGGTCAACATCCAGGTCGTCGAGCGTGCGCAAAGCGCACCCGAATCGGGCCAGCAGGGCGAAGAGGACCCGTTCTCCGATTTCTTCCGCCGATTTGGCATTCCGGCCCCGCAGATGGGACCGCGCGGCGGTAATGCGCAGCCGACGCATGGTGAGGGCTCGGGCTTCATCGTGACTCCCGACGGCTACATTCTCACCAATGCGCACGTGGTCGCCGACGCCGACGCCGTGACCGTGCGCCTGACCGACCGGCGCGAGTTCAGCGCGAAGGTGATCGGCATGGATACGCGCACGGATGTCGCGGTCATCAAGATCAATACCAATAGCCCCCTGCCCACCGTGCGCATCGGCAATCCCGCCTCCCTCAAGGCCGGCGAATGGGTGCTCGCGATCGGCTCGCCATTCGGGTTCGAGAACAGCGCCACCGCAGGCATTGTCAGCAACATCGGACGCTCGCTGCCGGGCGAGGACGGTAACGGCTACGTCCCCTTCATTCAGACCGACGTGCCCGTCAATCCCGGCAACTCCGGCGGGCCGCTCTTCAACATGCAGGGCGAAGTGGTGGGCATCAACTCGCAAATCTTCAGCCGCACCGGCGGCTACATGGGCCTGTCCTTCGCCATCCCCATCGACGTCGCGATGGATGTGCGTGAGCAGCTCGTGAAGACTGGCCATGTAACCCGCGGACGCATCGGTGTCACGATTCAGGACGTCAACGCGCAGCTGGCAGAGTCCTTCGGCCTTGACCGGCCGCGCGGCGCGCTCGTGAGTTCCGTGCAGAGCGGCAGCCCCGGCGAGAAAGCAGGGCTTAAGCCGGGCGATGTCGTAGTCGGCGTCAATGGCCACACGATCGAGCGCTCCTCCGAGCTGCCCGCGATCATCGCGCGCATCAAGCCGGGCACCGATGCCGAGCTTGATATCTGGCGCGCCGGCAAACAACAGGAAGTTGCCGTGAAAATTGCGCTCCTCGATGAGCAGCAGGTGCGCACGGCCTTCCACAATGGACGCCATGGCGATGAGGAGAGCCAGTTGGGCCTCGCCGTGCGCCCGCTCGCGCCGCAGGAGAAGCAGCAGGCGGAGACTGACGGCAGCCTCGTCGTCGAACACGTGAGCGGTCCGGCCGCTGCCGCGGGCGTACAGCCGGGCGACATCATCCTCGGGGTCAACGGCAAGCGCGTGAAGTCTCTCGAGGAGCTGCAGAGCGCGACCAAGAGCGTCGGCAAGAATGTCGCACTCCTGATCCAGCGCGAGAATGCGCAGATTTTCGTGCCGCTGCGATTGAGCTGAGTCAGGCGGGGACATCTCCACTATCATGTCCGGATGCACGAGAGCTATGACCCGGCAGCCATAGAGGCCGCTGCCCAGGCTGATTGGAACGCAAGTGATGCCTATCGCGTCGTCGAATCCGGCGGCGGCGCGAAGTTCTATGCCTGCTCGATGCTGCCGTACCCTTCCGGCAAGCTGCACATGGGCCATGTGCGCAACTACACCATCAATGATGTGATGAGCCGCTACATGCGCATGCAGGGCTTCAATGTCCTCATGCCCATGGGATGGGATGCCTTCGGCCTGCCCGCCGAGAATGCCGCGATCGAACAGGGCATCGCGCCCGCGGTATGGACCCGCCAGAACATCGCCGACATGAAGGCGCAGATGCAGCCGCTCGGGCTTGCATTTGACTGGTCGCGGGAGATCGCGACCTGCGATCCTGACTTCTACAGGTGGAACCAATGGTTCTTTTTGAAGATGCTCGAGCGCGGCATTGCCTACCGCAGGACGCAGAGCGTCAACTGGGATCCCATCGACAACACCGTGCTCGCCAACGAGCAGGTGATTGACGGACGCGGCTGGCGCTCGGGCGCGCTGATTGAGAAGCGCGAGATTCCGGGCTACTACCTGCGCATCACGCAGTACGCCGAAGAGCTCCTGGACGGCGTCGTCAACAAACTCGACGGCTGGCCGGAGCGTGTGCGGCTCATGCAGGCCAATTGGATCGGCAAGAGCGAGGGGGTCAACTTCGGATTTGCATACACGCTCGCGGGCGCGCAGCGCTTGCTGCGCGTGTTCACGACGCGCGCCGACACCATCATGGGCGTCACTTTCTGCGCCATCGCGCCCGAGCATCCGCTCGCCGAACATTGCGCCCGGGGCAACCCCAGGCTCGCTGCGTTCATTGCCGAGTGCAAGCGCGGCGGCGTATCCGAAGCGGAACTGGCGATGGCCGAGAAGCAGGGCATGGCGACGGGCTTCTGCGTAACCCATCCCCTCACCGGGAAGTCGGTCGAGGTGTGGATCGGCAACTACGTCCTCATGGCCTATGGCGCGGGCGCAGTGATGGGAGTGCCGGCGCACGATGAGCGTGATTTTGCGTTCGCCAAGCGCTACGGGCTGCCGATCACGCCGGTGATCGCGGTTCCCGGCCGAGAGCACTCGAGCGACGCCTGGCAGGACTGGTACGCCGATGCGCACGATGGGTATCTGGTGAACTCAGGCAAGTACGACGGCATGACGCCGAGCCAAGCGGTCACCGCGATCGCCGTGGATCTTGCCGCCTTGGGCGTGGGAGAGATGCAGACCACGTATCGCCTGCGTGATTGGGGCATCAGCCGCCAGCGCTACTGGGGCACGCCGATCCCGATTATTCATTGCGCTGTGTGCGGCACGGTGCCCGTTCCCTACGAGGATCTGCCGGTGCTGCTGCCCGAGGATCTGGTGCCGGATGGCTCGGGCAATCCGCTCAACAAGGATGAGCGCTTCCTGCACTGCACTTGCCCCCGCTGCGGCGCAGGCGCGCGTCGTGAGACCGACACGATGGATACCTTCGTCGACTCGTCCTGGTANNTGCGGTGCTGCATCTGCTCTATGCGCGCTTCTGGACCAAGGTCATGCGCGATCTGGAGCTGGTGAAATTCGATGAGCCTTTCACGCGGCTCTTCACCCAAGGCATGTTGCTCAACGAATGCTTCTATCGCGAGGACGAGTCGGGCAAGAAGCGCTGGTTCTATCCCAGTGAAGTCGATGTGCAGTACGACGAGCGGGGCAAGCCGATCGGCGCGGTGGCATGCGCGGATGGCCTGCCGGTAGCCCTCGGCGGCGTCGAGAAGATGTCGAAATCGAAGAACAACGTGGTCGAGCCGCGTCACGTCATGCAGAAGTACGGCGCCGACACTGCGCGCTTCTTCTCCATGTTCGCAGGGCCGCCCGAGCAGAGCGCAATCTATTCGGAGAGCGGCATCGAGGGCGCCTCCCGCTTCCTGCGGCGCCTGTGGGCCTATTGTCGTGGCAAGCGCGAGCTTTTGCAGGCGCCGCCCGGCAAACCAGCGGAAGGCTTGGGCACAACGGCCGCACACAAGATGCTGCGGCGCCAGATCCACCTGGCGCTGCAGCAGGCGGAGTTCGATTACCGGCGCCTGCAGTACAATACGGTCGTCTCGGCATGCATGAAAATGTTGAACGCACTTGAGGCGGCCGAGCTGCCCGCGGACACCGACGCGGCGGGTGGCGTGACGGCGGCCGCGGTGCGTGAGGCCGTGGGCATCCTGCTGCGCGTGCTCTACCCCGTGGTGCCGCATGTCACGCATGCGCTGTGGCAGGAGCTCGGCTATCGCGCGGCCTTCGGGGAACTTCTCACTGCGCCGTGGCCGCAAGTGGACGCGCAGGCGCTCGAGCAGGATACGATGCAGATCGTCGTGCAGGTGAACGGCAAGCTACGTGGACGGGTCATTATTGCCGTGAGCGCCGATGCGAGCGCGGCACAGGAGGCGGCGCTCGCCGACGCGCACGTCATGAAGTTCGTGGGCGACAAACCTCTGCGCAAGGTCATCTTCGTGCCGGGCAAGCTGCTGAATCTCGTCGTATGAATGCGCCGCGTTTTCTCAGCGGGCTCTCCTGTGGCGCGCTCCTGCTGCTCGGTGCGTGCGGATTTCATCTGCAGGGCCATCACGCTCTGCCGGTGCCGCTGCGCGTGAGCTACGTGCAGGCGGCAGACCGGCAGAGCGACTTCGTGCAGGACCTGCGCAAGGAACTGCTCACCTCGGGTGCGCATTTGACGACGGACAGCAAGGAGGCGACCGCGGTCGTGCGCATCCTCACCGACAACTTCCAGCGGCGCGTGCTCTCGGTGTCGGTCACCGATCAGCCGGCGGAGTACGAGATTACCTATACCGTGCGCTTCGCCGTCAGCTTCGGCGACAAGGAAGTTCTGGCGGTGCAGGAAGTCTCGGCAGTGCGCGACTACACCTTCGATGAGACCATTCTCCTTGCAAAGGAGAATGAAGAGGCCATTCTGCGCGAGGCACTCGCGCACGATCTTGCGGATGTCGTCATGCGGCGCCTCGCCAATCTTTGACGCCGCAGGCGCACGGTGCTGTGTCTTGCGAATGCTGATCGTATGGCCGTCGCGCTCTTGCTCAATCGCTATGGACTCGATCTGGTGCTGACCGCACCGCAGGAAATCATCCCGGGATCCTATTGGGGAGAAGCCGAGGCGGGCTTGCAGGGCAATCGTCTCTATGCGCGCCTTGATACGCCGGTGCACTCGATATTGCACGAGGCGAGCCACTACATCTGCATGACGCCGGAACGGCGCGTGGGCCTCGACCGCGATGCGGGCGGCGATGACCTTGAAGAGGCGGCCGTGTGTTATCTGCAGGTGGTGCTGGCCGATGAGCTCGCCGGCGTCGGCTGTGAGCGGCTATGCGCGGACATGGATGCCTGGGGCTACAGCTTTCGACTGGGCAACACGCACGCCTGGTTCAGCGGCGATGCCGAGGATGCGCGCGCCTGGCTGCTGCGCCAAGGCGTCATTGATGAAGGCGGCCGGCCAACCCGGGCGCTGCGCCTATGATTTCGCAGGCACACGATCAAATCACCCGTGCAGCGCACAGGACAAACCTCGGGCGCATAGGCAGCTCGTAGCTGCGCGCGCGAAAAAAAGGCACTAAGGAGTTCCGGCCAGCGGCTCCGACAGGATGTGGGCCGCCAGCAGCTACGAGCGCGTCGGGTACCACAGGGCAGGTGGGATGACGGCATTCACTTTCCTGCAGAAATCCGCCGGCACACCATAGCGCGCGTATTGCCACTCGACCGTTACCCACGCATGCTTACTGCCGAGCGAAAGAGTAGTGTTCTCTATTCGGATCGAATCCACCGGGAGATTTCCAATGTCCACGAAAGCAGCTGCCATCATTGCGGGCGTTGTGCTGATTGCAAAGGCATCCCTTGGGCTCGCCCAGCCGTCCGATCAGCCGCCGCTTGCGAGCTTGCGGCTGACCTGCACGGATTTTAAGCAAAATCAGAACGGCTCATGGTCGCCAGTCCACACCATCAAGATAACCAACGCGAATGGAACGGGTGTGAAGATGGGGCCCAGTGCGTCTTTCGACGAGGGAGCCGTATTTGGAGGAGTGCGCCTCGCGGCGGTGTTGAAAAAGGAATGTCCTTAGCATACTTGCGGACACAGTTAACCTGCGCACACCCTCGCTCAGGAACGAATCATTCAGCCACGCGGGAACTCTTGGGCTCATCCCCAAATCGAACCTCTCACGCCGCAGTGAGGGCTCTTACGAACTAATTACAATTGGGCCTGCGTCGCCGCAGGCCTCCGACGCATGACTGCAAAGGAATTTGCATGGGGGTATCGGTGTGCATTCATTCGTGCGATTCACGGCGAGTCGCTGCTGAACCGTCCTATGGCCGCAGCCTGGCAAGCGCCATGGCGACGGGGTTCAAGACTGCAGCCTCGCCCCGGGCTTCTATGTATGGAAGCATGGATGCGCTCGTGCGACCGGGCGGACTGAAGCTTTCGCGTTCCTGCCGTCGGGCATCTGCGCTCGCAACGGCACTCTGTGCGCTGGGCGGCGTCCTCGGCCAAGCCGCGCAAGCGCAGGACACACCTGGTTGCACCGATGTCAACGCCGGACAGTGCATCNNGCGTGGCGCTCGATGTCACGGGCCATACCGAACTCATGGAGCAGTCCTATCGCCAAGCGCCCTTCATTACCGCGTATCACCGCAGCAAAATCATGCTGGATCTCAGCGATGGCCGCTTGCGCGAGGATGGTCACGACGTCTGGCCAGAATCAGATCCGGGTCAGGCGGAATCGGACCATAGCCTCATCGTCACTGCCGACGGTTGCGGCTATCCGGGTCCCCAAGGCGACAGCCCATGTGGACTTGCCACGCTCACGGACGCGCGCCAGGCCCTTGCGCTTGGGCCGCTACGCCTGCTGATGAGCGCCGCTGACGCCAAAGACCTGCACTATGAGGCCGCGCAAACACTGCGCTCGACACAACACACGGTGGTTGCCTTCACGTGGAATGCCGTGCCCGTACGGGTGCTGCTCAACGCGTACAATCATTTGCCGGACGCCGTAGAGACCATCCAGCAGTTTTGGGATTTCTGGTACTTCTGGGGCGACACGAAGCAACGTGTCTACTGGGACAACTGGAAAGTTGCATCGGGCATCGTGTATCCGACTAACGAGATCGTCGAGCGCAACGGCGCGATCTGGAGGTCGAACCAGACGCTCGATCTTGTCCTTAATCCGCCCATCGACGAGAAGCGCTTTGCGCTCGATCCAAAGGTGGCGCAGCAAAGCACCCAGGGCAAAGGTTGGGAGCTGCCGTTCAAGGCGGGCACGCCGGTAAAGCTCGCAGAGGCGCTGTGGCTGTATTCCGGGCCGTGGAACACGACCATTGTCAAACAGGATGACGGGGTCGTGATTTTGGATGCCCCGATCTCAGGCGTATATACGCAAGGCATCATCGCGGAAGCGAACAAGCAATATCCGGGGGTACCGATCAAGGCCGTGGTTTCGAGTTCCGATTCATGGCCGCATGTGGGTGGCATCCGTTACGCTGTTGCGCAGAGCCTGCCGATTTATATTCTCGATCTCAATCAACCTTTGCTGGATCGAATTATTGCCGCCGAGCACACCATAAAACCCGACCCGCTGCAGGGTTCGAAGAAGGCGCCTGACTGGAGGATCGTTGCCGGTAAAGTCGAGATCGGCAACGGCACCAACCGCATGCAATTGTTTCCGCTGCGCGGCGCCGCCACCGAGCGGCAATACATGGTGTATTTCCCCGCCCACCGGCTCCTCTATGCGAGCGATACCCTGGTGATCGATCCGGAGAAGCACAGCCTGTACGACCCGGAGCTGTTGCGCGAGGTACGACAGGCGGTTGAGCGCGAGCATTTGCGCGTTGACACCGTCTTCGCGATGCATCAAGCGCCGACGCCGTGGAAGGACGCCGTTGCACTTTTGCAAAAAGCCGGCTAGCTCACGCCATGCGACCTTGCGTGCGCGTAGCGTCGCCAAACCAATAGCGTGACGTAATTTTCGCGTGGTGCGGGTGAGCATTGACTCGGTACGAATTGGACTCCTGCAAGCGCTCCGGATTGTGTGCAGAACCGGATCCGAACGCGACCGCAACGGGCTCATCGATGCCCGAGGAGATCACCCCAG
>PLIX01000283.1 GCA_003140135.1 Gammaproteobacteria bacterium | reverse complement strand
GGCCACATGAAGGTCTTGTAGTAAAAGCCCGCGCCCAGAAATCCGCCTCCGAGCCTCAACAAGGCGCCCACGTCATAGCGCAGCGTCGGCCAGCGATTCTGGCTCGTGATCCTCATCCCGGGCTCGACCGCCAGAGCGGGCGCGGGAACGTTGGGGACGGCGTGGCCAGCGCCACCCACCGCGAACAGCGCATTCGGCTCCTCGAAGCCCGCGGTCAGCACTCCGCGCGCACGCCGGTACTTGACGCTGCGCCCCATCATGCGCACGCCCACCGCGAGTAAAGCCGAGGCTGCTGTGTCTCCGCGCCTGGCCGCGATCGTGCGGCCGTCGAACGTGAAGGCGATCGACTCATGGGCGAGCCTTGCGCCCTGGCGCGCGCTATGCCGGGTCATGCGTGGAATCTTTGGAGAGCGAAGCCTCATCGCTACCGGCGACGAGCCTCACCTCCCGTACCGTGCCGTCCGAGGGATTGCGGTGGACCCGAAGCCATGCACGGCACCCGTGCACGTGCTGCCAGTGCTCCAAGCTCATCGTGGGCCGGTTGATGCGCGCATAGACTTCTTCGTAGGCATCTGCGCCCGGTTCGGCGAGCGTCTTGTGGAAGCGGAATTCCTCCAGCTCGCGCGGGCCACAGAATGGACAATACAGGCGGTTCATTGGCGCGCCGGAAACGGCCCCGCCCCGCGCTCATCCAAAAGATGACCGCTTCGAAAGCGCGCGAGAGTGTGCTGCCTGATGAGATCAGGCGCGGTGCCGGTCGCTACAAACGTTGCGCAGGCGGCGCCCGAGGCGGGAATGGCCTTGAAGCCGCCGTAACACCAGCCGCCATTGATGAAGACGTTGTCGTAGCGGATGCGGTCGATGATGAAGCTGCCGTCCATTGACATGTCGTTGGTTCCGGCCCACTGCCGCAGAATGCGCAGCGACGCCAATTGTGGCAGGAGCGCGACCGCGCTCTGAACTACGTCCTGCAGACGGAACCACTGCCCTTCTCGCGTGTAAGAGGGAAAGCCGTCGAGATAGCCGCCCATCACGACTCCGCCGCGATCCGACTGCGTGAGATAAACCTCGCCGTGTGGATACACATAGATCAATACGCTGCCGATCAGAGGCTTGACGGGCTCGGTCACCATAGCCTGCAACAGATGGGTCTCGATGGGCATCTGCACACCCAAGAGAGTACCGATCGCGCCGCTATGCCCGGCGACTGCGAAGACGATCTGTTCCGCCTGGACGTAGCCGCGGGAAGTCTCGACGCCCGTAGCGAAACCGGCGGCGGTCCGCACGCCGATGACCTCGCAATCTTCGATGATATCCACGCCGAGCGCCGTGGCCGCACGCGCGTAGCCCCAAGCAACCGCGTCGTGGCGCACGGTGCCGCCACGCCGCTGCAGAAGTGCACCCACCACCGGGAAACGTCGCGCGCGATAGGGTTCAAGCTCGGGCGCGAAACGAGCGAGTCTACGCGGGTCGAGGAGCTCGGCATCGATCCCGGCAACGCGCATGGCATTGCCGCGGCGGGCGAGCGCGACCATGTCGCCATCGCTGTGCGCCAGATCGATGACGCCGCGCGGGCTGTACATGACGTTGTAGTTGAGATCCCGCGAGAGCGTTTCCCAGCGCCGCAATGAGTCCTCATAGAAGTAGTGATTCTGCGGCAGCAGGTAGTTCGAACGGACGATCGTGGTATTGCGTCCCACGTTGCCGTAGCCGAGCAAGCGCTTCTCAAGCACTGCGACCCGCTTGACGCCATGATCCCGCGCCAAGTGATACGCCGTCGCCAATCCATGGCCGCCCGCTCCCACGACGACTACATCGTAGGCATCCCGCAACTGCGCACCGGTCCACAGCGGACGCCAATAGCCATCGCCCGCCACGCGGGCGCGCAACAGTGACCAAGCCGAATACTTGGGAGCGAGCTGCCTCAAAAGGACTCCGAATGCCGCAACGCCGGCGGCGGCGTCGATCTAGGGACGGCTGCGACGGGCCAAAAACTGCGTCGAATCATAGAGTGGCGCTGCAATCCGCGCGAATCGCTCAGCGCATCATAGCCGTTCGCTCTCAAGACCCATCGGACGCGCGATGTCTTCGAGCGACCGACGTTCCGCATCGACTCCGAAAGCCAGCGCCAACGCGCCCGCTACAACCATCAATGCCGCCCCGATGGCCCACCCGGATGCCACGGCGACGCGACTTCCGGTTTGGATGAGAAAGCCGAGAAGAATCGGTGCCAGCACGCCGCCAATGCCAGTGCCTACCGCATAGAACACGGCAATCGCGAGCGCACGCATCTCGAGCGGGAAGACCTCGCTCACCGTCAGATAAGCCGAGCTTGCGGCAGCCGACGCCAGAAAAAATACACCCGACCAGCACAGGGCCTGACTGCGCGCATCGAGCCAGCCTGCGACGAATGCCCAACCCGTCAGCGCCAACGCCAGCCCCGACAGAATGTAGGTCGCGGCGATCATGCGCCGTCGTCCCACGCTATCGAAGAGCGGCCCCAGCAGAAACGGACCCAGGACGTTGCCCAACGCGAACGGAAAGATATACAGCGCCACGCGATCATCCGGAACGCCGTAGAAGCGGCTGAGAACCAGCGCATAGGTAAAAAAGATTGCGTTGTAGAAAAACGCCTGCGCCACCATGAGCGCGAGAGCGACCAGGGTGCGTTGGCGGTATTCGATCAGTAGGGCCCGCGCAACCTCGGCGAGCGACGGGCCGCGCCCCTTCGCGTAGTCGGTCGTTTTGCTCGCATTGGGGAGCTTTCCGGTACGCTCCTCAATCTCGGCCTCGATCTGCGCGACCACGGTTTCGGCCTCCTCTGATCGGCCATGCGAGAGCAACCAGCGGGGACTCTCCGGAACGTGCCGGCGCACCAGGAGAATGACCCCCGCGAAGACGGCGCCCAAAAGAAAGCACACGCGCCAGCCCAGCGCAGCTCCCAAGACGCGCGAATCGAGCAGAACGAGACTCAACCCCGCGCCGAGCGCGGCACCCACCCAAAAGCTGCCGTTGATCGACAGGTTCACGCGACCCCGCAGGCGCGCGGGAATGAGCTCGTCGATTGCCGAGTTGATCGCAGCATATTCACCGCCGATCCCAAAGCCCGTGGCCCAGCGGCACACTGCGAACCAGGCGTAGTCGGGAGCAAACGCGGTCGATAGCGTCGCAAACATGTAGACCGCAAGAGTCGTCAGGAACAGCTTCTTGCGCCC
>PLIX01000070.1 GCA_003140135.1 Gammaproteobacteria bacterium | reverse complement strand
CATCGCTCAGGAACTTGATGATGGGCGACTGCAGGCCCTCGCGAGCCTTCGCGCGCTCATTGACCTTAAGGTAGGCAAGACCCTTCGCTCCATAGCGCGCCACATAGGCGGCGTAGTCGTCAATCTGCTTGCGCGAGAGCGCGGCGCCGCCCGGGATGCACAGCGCCGCGACGCGTCCGGCCGCATCGTTGGCGGGTCCCGCAAAGACTTTGAAGTCGCACTCTTTGAGGAGGTCGCCCACGTCGGCAAGCTCGAGCGGCACCCGCAAATCAGGCTTGTCCGAGCCGTAGCGCCGCATGGCTTCGGCGAACGAGAGGCGCGGGAACGGCTGCGGCAGGGCCACGTTCAGCACCTCTTTGAAGAGCTGCCGCACCAGAGCCTCCATGAGATCCATGATGGCGGATTGCGACAGGAACGAGGTCTCGACATCGAGCTGCGTGAATTCGGGCTNNGCTGGCGGTCGGCGCGCAGATCCTCATCGCGAAAGCAGCGCACGATCTGATAGTAGCGGTCAAAGCCTGCGATCATGAGGAGCTGTTTGAAGATCTGCGGCGACTGCGGCAGCGCGAAGAACTTGCCCGGATGCGTGCGGCTCGGCACGAGGTAGTCACGCGCGCCCTCCGGGGTCGCCTTGGTGAGCATGGGTGTTTCAAGATCAATGAAGCCGTGCTCATCAAGAAAGCTGCGCATGGCGCGCGTGATGCGATGGCGCAGCCGCAGGCGCGCGCTCATGACCTCGCGGCGCAGGTCGAGGTAGCGGTATTTGAGCCGCAGCTCCTCGTTCACCGTCTCATCGAGCTGAAAGGGCAACGGCTCGCTGCGATTCAGTATCTCGATCTCTTTTGCGACGAGCTCGACGGCGCCGGAGGCGAGATTTGTATTGGCGGTGCCGGCGGGGCGCGCGCGCACGCGGCCTTTGACGCGGATGACAAATTCATTGCGCAGCCGCTCGGCCTGCGCGAACACTTCCGCCTCGTCGGGATCGAACACCACCTGCAAGAGGCCCTCGCGGTCGCGCAGATCGACGAAAATGACGCCGCCATGATCGCGCCGGCGATGCACCCAGCCGGCGACCTGCACCTCTTTTTCCGCCAGCGCCGCATCGACCTGTCCGCAGTAATGGCTACGCATGGCGCGCGGCTTGCGGCGCAACGACGCCGAGCGTCAAAATCATCTTCATGGCGGCATCCACGCTGATGGAAAGCTCGATGACCTCCGCGCGCGGCACGATCACGATGAAGCCGGAGGTCGGATTGGGCGTGGCGGGGATGAAGACGCAGACGGCGACGACTCCGGTCTTGTCGCTGATCTCGCCCAGATTCTCGGCGGTGAGAAAGCCCATGCTCCACATGCCCGCGCGCGGATAAGGAATGAGCACCACCTTGCGAAAGGCCTTGTCCTGCGAGAAGACGCTCTCCGCGAGGCCCTTCACGCTTGAGTAGATCGAGCGCACGAGCGGGATCCGCTGCAGGAGCTCCTCCCAATACTCCACGAGCTGCCGCCCGATCAGATTGGTCACCAGGAGTCCGGTCACGAGCAGGATGAGAAAGGCCATGAGCGCGCCCAGGCCCGGCAGAGCGAAGCCAAAGAGCGCCTCGGGACGGTAGGCCTGCGGCAGCAGCAACAAGGTCTGATCCATGATCTGCACGAGGAAGCGGATGACCCAGATCACGGCCAGAATCGGCAGCCACACGAGGATGCCGGCGACGAGATAGCGCCGCACACTGCGCGGGCGCGCCGCTCCCGTCATCGGTGCTTCCGGCTCACGGATTTGGCTTTAGGGCGTGATTTCGGGGTGGGCTTGGCCGCGCTCCTGCGCGCACCGCGCGCGCTTCCGCGCGAGCGTGTCCCTTCAGAGGCGGACTTGCCTTCGACCGCAGGCTTGCTTTCGGCTGCCTTCGCATCTTTCGCCTTGCCGTCGGCTGCCTTATCGGCCGCCTTCTCGGCAGGCTTCACTTCGGTCGTCGCATCCTTGGAATCCGCCGCGTCCTTCTTCTTCTCAGGCTCGGGTTCCTTCTCGGCCAGATTGCGCTTCTGCTCCTTGTCGGACTTGAAGTCGGTCTCGTACCAGCCCGCGCCCTTCAGGCGAAACACCGGCGCCGATACGAGCTTCTTCAGCGCGTTCTTGCCGCACGACGGACATTTTTTCAGCGGTGCATCGGACACCTTCTGCATGACTTCTTTGTAGAACTTGCAGTTCTCGCACTCGTACTCGTAAAACGGCATGATTCCTCCCCTAAAACTGCACGCAGCTTAAGCTAATCGAGCGCCGCTCACGCAGGCACTTGCTTGAACGACAGCGCCCCGTCGCGCACGGTCGCGCGGATGCGGCTCCCCGGCACGAATTCGCCTTTCAGGATCCGCTGCGCGAGCGGATTCTCGATCTGCTGCTGGATCGCGCGCTTCAGCGGCCGCGCGCCATACACGGGGTCAAAGCCCGCCTCGCCGATGAGGTCGCGCGCCTGATCGTCAAGCTCCAGACCCATGTCGCGCTCCTGGAGCCGGGCGCGCAGGTAGCCCAACTGGATGTCGACGATGGCCCGGATCTGCGGTGTGCCGAGCGGGTGGAACACCACGATATCGTCGATGCGGTTTACGAATTCGGGACGGAAGCTCTTCTGCACGATTTCCATCACCGCGCTTTTCATGCGCGCGTAGTTGCCCTCGCCTGCGTATTCCAGAATGACCTGCGAGCCTAAGTTCGACGTCATGATGATGACGGTGTTGCGAAAATCGACCGTGCGCCCCTGCCCATCGGTGAGGCGCCCGTCATCGAGCACCTGCAGAAGCACATTGAAGACATCCGGATGCGCCTTCTCGATCTCATCGAGAAGTATCACGGCATAGGGGCGGCGGCGCACCGCCTCGGTGAGATAGCCGCCCTCCTCGTAACCGACATAGCCGGGCGGTGCGCCGATCAGGCGCGCGACCGAATGCTTTTCCATGAACTCCGACATGTCGATGCGCACCATGGAGTCCTCGGTGTCGAAGAGAAACTCGGCGAGAGCCCTCGCAAGCTCCGTCTTGCCCACGCCCGTGGGCCCGAGAAACAGGAAAGAGCCGTTCGGGCGGCGCGGATCGGAAAGCCCCGCCCGCGAGCGGCGAATGGCATTCGAGACGATGCGCACCGCCTCCTCCTGGCCGACAACGCGCCGTCCCAGCGCCTCCTCCATGCGCAGGAGCTTCTCTTTTTCCCCCTCGAGCATCTTGGACACCGGGATGCCGGTCCATTTGGAGACGACTTCGGCGATTTCCTCCTCGGTGACCTGGTTGCGCACCAGGCGCGGGCTTTCCTTCTGCTCGGCCGCGACCGCGTCGGCAAGCTTTTTCTCAAGCTCCGGGATCCGGCCGTACTGCAGCTCCGCCATGCGGCCGAGATCTCCCGCGCGCCGCGCGGTGTCAAGCTCGATGCGCACGCGCTCGAGCTCCTCGCGGATATGCGCAGCCCCCTGCAGCGAGGCCTTCTCGGCCTTCCAGGCCTCGTCAAGATCCGCATACTCGCGCTCGAGGGCGTGCAAAGACCCCTCGAGACTCTTCAGGCGCTTGCGCGAGGCCTCGTCATGCTCCTTCTTCAGCGCCTCCTGCTCGATCTTCAGCTGAATGATGCGGCGCTCGAGCCGATCGAGCGACTCGGGCTTGGAGTCGATTTCCATCCGGATGCGCGCCGCGGCCTCGTCGATGAGGTCAATGGCTTTGTCCGGCAGCTGGCGGTCGGCGATGTAGCGATGTGAGAGCGTGGCCGCGGCGACGATCGCAGGGTCTGTGATCTCGACCTTGTGGTGAACTTCGTAGCGCTCTTTGAGCCCGCGCAGGATCGCGATGGTGTCCTCGACCGAGGGCTCATCGACGAGCACCTTTTGAAAGCGCCGCTCGAGCGCGGCGTCCTTCTCGATGTACTTGCGATATTCATCGAGCGTGGTTGCGCCGACGCAATGCAGCTCCCCGCGTGCGAGCGCCGGCTTCAGCATGTTGCCCGCGTCGAGCGCGCCGTCCGCCCGGCCCGCGCCAACGACGGTGTGCAGCTCGTCAATGAAGAGGATGATCTGGCCTTCCTGTTTGGCCAGATCATTGAGCACACCCTTCAGGCGCTCTTCAAATTCCCCGCGGAACTTGGCGCCGGCGATGAGCGAGCCCATGTCGAGCGCAAGAATGCGCTTGTTTTTCAGGCCATCGGGTACTTCGCCGTTGATGATGCGCTGGGCAAGGCCCTCGACGATCGCGGTCTTGCCGACGCCCGGCTCGCCGATCAGGACGGGATTGTTCTTGGTCCGCCGTGCCAGAACCTGGATGGTGCGCCGGATCTCCTCGTCGCGCCCGATCACCGGATCAAGCTTCCCGGAGGCGGCGCGCGCCGTCAGATCGACGGTATATTTCTCGAGCGCCCCGCGCTGCTCCTCGGCATTGGGGTCGGAGACGGTCTCCCCGCCGCGCACCTCGTCGATCGCCTTCTCGACCGCACCGCGCACGACGCCTGCGTCCTTGAGAATGCGCGCGAGGGGACCTTTGTCCTCAAAGGCTGCGAGCACAAAAAGCTCGCTCGAGATGTATTGATCGCCGCGCTTTTGCGCAAGCTTGTCGGTGACGTTCAGGAGCCGCGTGAGATCGTTCGAGGCGTGAATGTCCCCCGGCGTACCCTCGACCTTCGGCAGCTTATCCAGGAGTGCACCCAGTTCGGAGCGCAGCTTATTGACGTCCGCGCCCGCCTTCATCAGGAGCGGCCGCACGGTGCCACCGCTGCTGTCGAGGAGCGCGAGCATCACATGGGCGGGCTCGAGAATCTGATGGTCGCGCCCGAGCGCCAGCGACTGCGCATCGGCGAGCGCCGCCTGAAATTTGGCCGTGAGCTTGTCCTGTCGCATTTGATACCTCAGTGGGTCAGTCGCGCCCGATCCACGCGATGAGCCCAATGCCTAAGCTGATGAGCAGCACCTGAGCCACGCTTGCCCCCGCATCCGCGCGGCGGTGCAGGCCCGGAATGAGATCCGCCATGGCCACGTAGAGCAGACTCGCCGCCGCGATGGCGACGGCGTACGGCAGCACGCCCAGCGCCTCGCCGAGGGCGAAGTACGCCAGGATGCCGCCCAGGATCGATGTAAGGCTCGAGAAGAGATTTAACAAGAGCGCGCGGCCGCGCGACATCCCCGAATTCAAGAGCACCGCGAAGCTTCCGACCTCCTGCGGGATCTCGTGCACGATGACGGCGATGCCGGTGACCATCCCGAGCGGCGTGCTCGTCATGAAGGCCGCCGCGATCAGCACCCCATCGAGCGCGTTGTGAATGCCGTCTCCCAGGAGCACGACCATGGCCGAGGCCTTGTCGCGATGCAGCTGCAGCGCGCCGTGGTCGTGAAACTCGCCCTCGTGCGAGTGACGCCACAACATGAGCTTCTCGAGGATGAAGAACAGGAGGATGCCCGCGGTGACCGCGAGCCCCACCGCCTCGCCGCGGGCGGGGCCGGCGCGCTCGAGGGCCTCGGGAAGCAGGCCCAGGAGGGCCGCGCCCAGGAGTGCGCCGGTGGCGAAGCTCACCAGATGCGGCAGGAAGCGGCTACGGGTCGCAGCCGGCAGCAGGAGCACGGCGCCGGCAACGGCGGCGCTCGCAATTCCGCCCAGGGTCGTGAAGGCGAGGATCGAGGCGATTACGCTCAAGCTCTTCTACTTAGTTCCGGCGGGCGCGAATCATCCTAGCACGCCCATCAAGTGCGCCCCGGAGGCGCCTGCGCCAGCCAGATGAGCGCCGCCATGCGCCCGCAGCGGCCGTCGCGCCGATAGGAATAAAAGCGCTGCGCATCGCTGTACGTGCACACCCCGCCGCCAAACACCGCGGCCACCCCGAGGATCGCCAGGCGCTGGCGCGCAAGCTCGAAGAGGTCGCATTGCCAGCGGCCGCGCGAGTTGCCCTTAAACGCCGACGCCGCACGCGCATCCTGGTCGAGGAACGCCGTACGCACCTCCGCGCCGACTTCGAAGGCGCCTGGAGCAATCGCGGGTCCCAACCACGCGTAGAGCTCATCCGCCGGCACGCCCAAGGCGCGCACCGTCGCCTCGAGCACGCCGCCCGCAAGACCCCGCCAGCCGCAATGGGCCGCGGCCACCGCGGATCCTGCGCGCGCGGCGAGGAGCACGGGCAGGCAGTCGGCCACCTGAACCGCACAGATGCGTCCCGCCACGTGCGTGAAGGAGGCGTCCGCGCGCGCCGTCGCGGGCGCTCGATCAAGGTTCGCAACCTCCTTGCCATGAGCCTGTTCGAGCCAGGCGGGCTCGCCGGGCAGCGCAAGCTCGCGGCCGATGCGCCGGCGGTTCTCATCGACCGCCTCGGGCCGATCCCCCACCTGGGTGCCGACATTGAGCGAATCAAAAGGCGATGTGCTCACGCCCCCGGAGCGCAGCGTGAAGGCGGCTCGCACCCCGGCGGGTGCGGGCCAATCGGGCGTGAGATAAGCCACCGCCGTCATACTTAGGCCTCAAGCGCCGCCAGGAGCGCCGCGATATCCGCAGGCAGGGGCGCTTCGAACGCGAGCTCCTCGCCACTCGCCGGGTGCGTCAGTCCCAATCGCGCCGCATGCAGTGCCTGGCGCTTGAATCCGGCGAGTTCCGCGAGAACCGCGGCGCTCGCTCCCGCAGGCAGGCGGCGCCGTCCTCCGTAGACGGGATCCCCGACGAGCGGATAGCCCAGATGCGCCAGGTGCACGCGGATCTGATGGGTGCGTCCGGTCTCGAGCTCCACGCTCACGAGGGTATGCGCGCGCAGGCGGCGCAGGATGCGAAAATGGGTGACCGCGGCGCGCCCATCGGCGCGCACCGCCATGCGGGTGCGCAGGCTGCGATGACGACCGATGGGCTCATCGACCGTTCCCCCGCCCGTCATGACCCCGGTGCACAGTGCCACATACCCGCGGCGAATCTGCCGCTCCGCCAGCGCCGCGACGAGCGCGGTATGCGCCTCGGGGGTGCGCGCCACCACCAAGAGCCCGCTCGTGTCCTTGTCGAGCCGGTGCACGATTCCGGCGCGCGGCACGCGCGCGAGCGCCGGATCGAAGGCGAGAAGGCCATTCTGCAGGGTATTGCGCGCGTTGCCGGCTCCCGGGTGCACCACGAGGCCCGCGGGCTTATTGATCACGAGGAGCTCGCGATCGCTCCACACCACCTCGAGAGCCATGGGATCGGCGGCGACTTTCCCGAGCGGCGCGATCCGCGCCTGGATGCGCACGACTTCCTCGCCGCGCACCCGATCGCGGGTGCGCGGCACGCGCCCGTCGAGCGTCACCGCGCCAGCGCGAATCCAACCCTGCAGGCGCGCGCGACTGTACTGCGGGAGCACCTTGGCGAGGGCCGCATCGAGGCGCAGGCCCGCAAGTCCCGCCGGCAGCGCAAGCTCATGGGTGCGGAACTCCCGCGGCTCCACGACGGTCCCAGCCCCGGCCGGGGGATTCGCTATACTTCTGCGGCTTGGTGGAACAGAAATCAATGAAAGGCCCTCTTTGACCTCATCATCGCGTACGTGGCGAGCCTGGCTTGCGGCCTTCATGGCGCTCACGATGCTTTCCGGCTGCAGCATCTGGCGCCGCCACCATGTGGACAAACTGGCGAAGCAGGGCCCGGATGGCCTGTACAAGATCGCCCATCACCAGCTCGACTCCTACGATTTCAAGAGCGCCATCAAAACCTACGAAGCGCTCACCGCGCGCTTCCCGTTCACCGATCAGGCGCGCCAGGGGCGGCTGGATCTGATCTACGTGTACTACAAGGAGGGAGAGCGCGAGTCCGCGCTCGACGCCGCCGACCAGTTCACTCGCGAGAACCCCACTCACCCGCGGGTTGACTACGCATGGTACGTGAAGGGTCTCGTCGATTTCGAGCATGCGCCGAACATCATGGAGCGCGCCTTTCACGCCGACCTGAGCCAGCGCTCGCCCAGCAATGCGCGCAAGTCCTTTGACGCCTTTCGCACCGTGGTCGAGCAATATCCGAAGAGCATCTACGCCTTCGATGCGCGCGCGCGCATGATCTTCCTGCGCAATCGTCTCGCCGACTATGACGTGGGGGTTGCGCGCTACTACATGCGCCGCGGCGCCTACGTCGCCGCCGCCCAGCGCGCGCGCCAGACCTTCGAGCAATACGATGGCGCGCCCGCCGTGCGCACGGCCCTGCAGATCCTGATCGACGCGGACGATCGGCTGGGGCTTGCGCCGCTCGCCGATCAGGCGCGCCAGGTCTACGCGCTCAACTACCCGCAGGCAGAGCAGCCGCCTCCCGAGGGGAAGAAAAAATCGTGGTGGCGATTCTGGTGAAGCCTAGCGTCGATAGCCGTTCGTGATCGGGTAGCGCCAGTCGCGCCCGAACGCGCGGCGGCTGACGCGCACCCCGGGCGGCGCCTGACGGCGCTTGTATTCATTCCTCTTCACAAGGTCGAGCACGCGGCCGACGGTTGCGCGGTCGAAGCCGCGCGCCTCGATCTCATCGACCGACAGATCCTCCTCGATGAACGCCTCGAGTATGGGATCGAGTACTTCGTAGGGCGGCAGCGTGTCGGAGTCCTTTTGATCCGCGCGCAGCTCCGCCGAGGGCGGCCGTTCGATCACACGGTCGGGAATGACGCGTCCCTGGCTGTTGCGATAGGCCGCGAGCCGATAGACGAGGAGCTTGCTGCAATCCTTGATGGGCGCGAAGCCGCCCGCCATGTCACCGTAGAGCGTCGCGTAACCCACCGCCATCTCGCTCTTGTTGCCGGTCGTCAGCAGCAGCGAGCCAAACTTGTTCGAGAGCGCCATCATGATGACCCCGCGGACACGCGCCTGGATGTTCTCCTCGGTGACGTCGCGCGCCCGGCCGGCGAACTGGGGACCGAGCGCGGCCTCGCAGGCCGAGACGACCTCGCTGATCCCGATCGTCTCCAGCCGGATGCCCAAGTTGCCGGCGAGGAGGACAGCGTCGTCGCGGGAGTGCTGCGACGAGATCTCCGAGGGGAGGGAGACCCCGATCACGTTCTCCGGGCCGAACGCGGCCGCGGCTATCGCGCCGACGACCGCCGAGTCGATGCCCCCGGAGAGGGCGACCAGGGCGGTCCTGAAGCCGACCTTGTGGGCGTAGTCTCTGAGGCCGAGCGTGAGGGCCGAGAGAATGTCGGCCATGTCGGGCTGCTCGAAGGTCGGGGAAAGCGCCGGCTGGGCCTGGCCCGGCCCCGTCTCCACGACCGAGAGGTCCTCCGCGAACGCGGCCATCCCCGTTATGACCCGGCCCGCGGCGTCGCTCACGAGGGACCGCCCGTCGAAGATCAGCTCGTCGTTGCCGCCGACCGCATTCACGTAGACGACGGGGCAGCCGAGGGCTCGCGCGGCGTCCGTCACCAGGGTCTGCCGGACGCCGGACTTCCCGTGGTCCCACGGGCTCGCGGAGAGGTTCACCATGAGGTCGCACTTCTGGGCGGCGAGCTGCCTCACGGGATCGAGGCCGTTGTAGAGCCGGCGCGTGCTGATCATCGGGTGGGTCCAGATGTCCTCGCAGATCGTGACGCCGATCCTGACGCCGGAGTGCACGATGACCGTCGGCTGCGCGGCGGGTTCAAAATACCGGTCCTCGTCGAAGACGTCATAGGTGGGCAGGAGCATCTTGCGTTGCTCGAAAAGGACTTTACCGCGCCCGATCAACGCTGCGGAATTCGCCACCGGCTTTCCCGTATTGTCCTGCGCCTTGCCGACGAAGCCCACGAGCGAAGGAAGCGCTATGTCCTTCGCGAGACGCATGAGTTCCGTCTGATTGCGCTCGGCGAAAGAGGGACGCTCGATCAGGTCCTGCGGCGGGTAGCCGCAAATACACAATTCGGAGAACACGGCCAGATCGGCGCCGCCGGACTTCGCCTCGTGCGCCATCTCGAGGATGCGTGCGCGATTGCCCTCGAAATCACCAACGGTCGGATTGAATTGCGCTAACGCGATCTTCATAGAGAGCAACCAGCATACGGTTCGCGGGAGTGGTTTTCAATCAGCAGTGAACCCCGCCGTGCACATCCCGCTGCGGCAAAAAAATGGCTCCCGAAGATTTCGCCCTCGGGAGCCATGAAAATGAAAGTGTCGATTCCAGCGTGCTTAGACAGTGAACGAACTGCCGCAGCCGCACGTGCTCTTCACGTTCGGGTTGTTGAACTTGAAGCCCGCGCCTTCAAGCGTCTCGATGTAGTCAATGGAGATCCCATCGAGATACATCTCGCTCATCTGATCCACGAGGACCTTCAGCCCGTCGAATTCGTACACGTTGTCGCTTGCCTCGTTAACCTGATTCTCGAAGGCCATCTTGTAGCTGAAGCCTCAACAGCCGCCGCCTACCACGGCCACGCGCAGGCCGGTCGGCATGGGCGTCTGCGACGACAAAATCTCTTTTACCTTCGTGATAGCTACCGGTGTCAACTGGACCATTTTGGCCTCCCAAGATTGCGCGCGGCTCGTTTCGTTCGCGCGCCACAATTCCAAGCTCATTATACCAGATTTACGGTGTCCCGGAAGGCCCACCCGCGCCCATTTTTCTTCCAGTTAATAGACAAGAAATTAGGCACATCCAGGCCGAGACAACCGGACCCAAAACCAATAAACTGATCCCATCACATGAGACACAAGGTCACATTGATCCCCGGAGACGGGATCGGCCCGGAAGTTTCCGAAGCGGTTCAGCGGATTATCGAGGCTGTAGGAGTCTCCATCGAATGGGAACCAACGGCGGCGCGCGGCGAGCTCGAGCGGCGCGGCGTGGACTTCATGCATTCCGGCGTGGTCGAAGCCATCCGCAAGACGGGCGTAGCGCTGAAGGGGCCGCTCGCAACGGGCGTGGTATCCGGACCGCCGAGCATCAATGTCGGCTTGCGTAAGGCGCTCGACCTCTATGCCAACGTGCGCCCGGTGAAAAATCTCGAGGGGGTCCAATCGAGATTTCAGGACGTGGATATGGTCCTCATCCGTGAAAACACCGAGGATCTCTACGCCGGCCTGGAGCACGAAGTAGTGCCCGGCGTGGTCGAGAGCCTGAAAATCATCACCGAGAGGGCTTCCACGCGGATCGCGCGGTTTGCATTCGAATACGCCCGAAAGTGGAACCGCAAGAAAATTCACGGAATCCACAAAGCAAACATCATGAAGATGTCGGATGGCCTGTTTCTCACTTCCATCCGTAAAGTGGCGACCGAATACCCCGATATCGAATACAAAGAACTCATCATCGACAACGCTTGCATGCAGATGGTCCTGAATCCCACTCAGTACGACATGCTGCTGCTTACGAATCTGTACGGCGACATCATGAGCGACCTGGCTGCAGGACTCGTCGGCGGTCTCGGCGTGGTTCCGAGCGCGAACATCGGCGAAAAGGTGGCCATCTTCGAGGCCGTTCACGGCACGGCACCCGATATCGCCGGTCAAGGAATCGCCAATCCCACCGCGCTGTTAATGAGCGCGATTCTGATGCTGGTTTACCTCGATGAAGCGAAAGCCGCTGGGCGGATTGAAGGCGCACTCCACAAGGTCTATCGAGAGGGAAAATCGCTCACGCGGGATGTGGGCGGCGACGCAACAACCAAGGAGTTCACGGACGCCGTGATTCGCACCCTCGATAAATAAGCTGTTCCGCTATCAGGATCCGTGAAGTCTCCACCGGCGAAAGCGACGCTTTTGTAGGAGCGCAGTATGCTGCGGCCGGTGCGGATTCTTGAGGATGCGCCGCATACCGACTCCGTGATTCGACCGTTCAATCCTTCCTACTGAATAGGCTCCATTGATTGCACCGCAATCGTGTTTGTCGCCGGATCGAGCGCTCCGGTCACCTTGACCTTCAGCCCCGCGTTTTTGTTCGCCAGCTCCTGATTGTCGAGCTTGTAGACCTTGTCTTTTACCTGCAGCACGAAAACCCCGCCCAGATTCTTCACGCAGTAGCGCGCGCAATCCGCCGACGTGGTGCCGATGGACTTCTTCTGCAGCATTTCTTCATGCGAACGGCTCAACGAATGAACGTTGAGGGCGCACTGGGAATCGCCAATTTCGCCCTTGAATACCTGTTCTTTCTCGGCGCCCGCGATGAAGCTCACGGCAACCGCTAAAACCAACACCATCATTACGAATCCTAATTTCCTGCGTGTCATCTTTTCTCCCCCTCGAATTGTCATTCTATTCCCTGCGGCTTGCGACTACGCCACGACCACAAACCTCATGTGCATGCCCTCGTGATCGGCGCTACATATAACCGTGCAAACCACCACATATTCCCCGGGTTCGGCGGGAGCGTTGAGCATGAACTCCTGCGCGCCAGGCTTGAGTAAGAAATCCCATCCGGGCACGCGCGACCTGTCCTTTGCCCGGAGCAGCGAAAAACCGTGTATGGAGCCGTCCCGATTGTGATTCTTCGCCTTGATGGCCGTGATCCGCAGAGTGACCTGCTCTCCTGCGTGGACCGTGATCACCGGTTCCTTTTGTCCCGCCATCTTGAACCGGCTATCGTGGTCAGCCAGAATTTCGATGACCTGGGGCGACTGGACCTGAGCCGATTGCGGCCCAAACGCTAAAGTGAGCGCCGCAGCAGCCAGCAGACTCTGACGCAGTGCGTTCATGTTCGAGGCATCCCCTTCCCCATCCATCGCAACGCGTCTACTGCGTCAGGTAGCGAACAATCAGTCGCATGTCCTCGTCCGTGAGCGTCGCCCGAACCCGCATGTGCCGCTCGATGGTCATCACCATTCGTGGCGGGAACTTGTGCGGCGATTGGTGGCAACGGCCACAGTTCGCGTGAAATCTCTTCTCGCCTTCCACTCGCAATGCTTCGTCGCCCTGCGCGCTCGCCGCAGCCGGTGGCGCTGAATGGATGGTCGAATTGGTCGTCTGCGCGGATGCGGGCTTGTCGACTTGCTGGCCTGCCGACGATCCGGCGAGCAGCAACGTTCCGGTTACCAAAGCCAATAAGCTCGAGAGAATGACGCGCCGACTGGTCACTGGATGTCTCCATGCCCCACCGGAAGCACGAACCGGTACGTGATGCCAAGCGTCCACACGTTGAAGTTCCCGCCCCCCGGCGCGAACTGCCTTCCATAGCTGCTCACGAACCGAAAATCGTCGCGGAAGTAATAATTCATCCCGAACTCGAACATGTTCGTGTTCACTCCCGGAAGATCCGGGTCCACAACCTTGCCGGTGTAATACTGCTGAACCCGCGCGACCAGTTGGACGCGCCGCATCTCGTCGTGCCAGACCGGCACCTGGCTCAGCCGGTACGCCGATTCAATCCAGTAGCCGCTTCCGGTGTCGGACCGCGCATATTCCGCGCGAATGTCGAGCGGCAGGGGCGGCGGCTGCCACGCAAAATGAAATCCAAAGGCATTCGAGCGGTCGCCCTGCAGCAGATGTTGAAACGAGCCGCCGACCTCCAGCCGCGGCCCGGGCAGGAATATGCCCGCTCGCGCCCCGATATTGCGATCCGAATCAAAAGGAGTGTCCCTGCTTAGCGTCGAAAAATACGTCGCGTAATTGATCTCCATCTTGGGTGTCGCCTTGAAACCGCCTCGCAGCATCGCGCCCGTGCCCGCGCCGCTCGGACCGGTCGAAATCGGCAGAATCAGCGGGTCGCTTTGCAGATCGCGGATCCAGACGGGATAGAGCCGCTCGTTGTAAACACCGAACGGCGTCAGATATCTTCCGACTGTGATCGTCAGGAAAGGGTTGGCAATATAATCCACCTGCAGATAGTCCACCTCCTTTTGAAGGTAGCCTTTGTAGCCGCTCTCACCTGGAACCGGCGCGAGGTTAATCTCAAAAGTATCGCGCGATTCGATCAGCCAGTTCTGGCCAAGCGGTATCAGGATTACTGGCGACACCAGCGGATGCAGGTTCGGCGTTCCGCCCTGGAAGAACGTGTTGTAAGCCAGGCCTGCGGAGATGATTGGCACGGCACTCAACTCCGGCAAGATCACATCGGGACTATTCGGATCAGTCTGCCCCAGAGTCGGGCCCTGCGTTTGCGCCTGCGCAAATACTGCGGGCACTAGAAAAAGCGCCAGCAGCACCGCAACGCATCGTAGCCGCGCTTGATTCGCCGAACTTGGAGAGACCGATAGCATCATTCGCCGTTCCCAAGGTTGAGCTTCGGAGTTGCCGCGGGCCGGAACAGCACTGGCCTGATTTGAGTTTGGGTACGCCTGAGGAGAGAGTCAACTTGGGTACGTATGCCTTATTCCTTGGCGTTAATAGCTGGAAGTAAGCACCTCCGCTCCGCCCGGGATGTAATCAGGCCCGGCAGAACCGCCCCAATCCCCACCTGTCCGTCCTGCCAGTGGACGATAAGCCACGCCCCGCAGCGCCCGATCTCCGGCCACGGGTCGCCGTTGCTAGACTGAATGTTGAAGGGGAGGTCACATGTCGAGCCCCGCGCTGTATAAGACTCTGTATCGAGCATTAAGTTGGGGCGCGTGCGCCGGACTGGTGTTGACGCTGGCGCTGGTGCTGCGCAAATCGCCCCCGCCGGACGTCGCCAACGATCCCAGTGCCGCGTCGCGAGTCGAACAGAAGTTTGCCGCGGCCGACCAGGCCAAGGCTGCGGGCCAGCCCGCGCAGGTTCAGCTTGATCCCACGGAGCTGAACTCCTATCTGCAGCAAAATCTGCAGACCGGCGGCGCTCCGCAAACTTCCATCGGTGTACCGGCGCCAGCCGCGCCATCGCCGGGCGTACCCGTAGCTGGAGGTTCGGGCGACCCGAACGCGGGCGCAATGGCCGCGCTTTCGAGCAACGACGCCGCCACCATCGAACAGGTGCAGTCATCGGTGAAGGACGTGAAAGTGGACATGGATGGCGACCTGGTGAAGGCGTACGTCGTGTTCGATTTCCACGGGAAGGATTTGTCGCTTGAGCTCGATGGCCACCTGAGTTCACAGGACGGCTACCTGAAGTTTGTGCCGGTCGCCGGGAAGCTC
>PLIX01000048.1 GCA_003140135.1 Gammaproteobacteria bacterium | reverse complement strand
CCCGCGCCAGGAGCGTCGAAGGTGATGATGGGGCCAGCGCTTGCCGCGACAGCTATCCCCAGCGCGCAAAGGCCCAAGTAGAGCGCGCGCCTCTTTGTCCCGCAGGTGCCTGCGATGGATCGCCAAGAAATACTGCAGTTGGTATTCATGATCCAGACCCCTCTTCTGTGAGTTCTCAGACGAAGTCCGTGCCCGAAGGGCCGTACCCGTCACCCTAAGTGGATCGCCACACTAAACGCAGCCGCGTGTTCTNNCAAGAACTGAACGTCTTGTCCAGCTTGTTCCGCTCCAACAGATGCCCGTACTTACACACTGTTGTGTCGTCCGAAGCGCCTGCCACCCCCAGATCGATACCGACGAAGCTGCGCATCGCCACCGAGTGGTCGAACTGTGAAGGCGTAGGGCCTTAAAGTCCTGTGCGCCACCTGAATCGGCCCAAGGGCCGTCTGAATATGCTCTGAAAACCCAGGCCCAGACCGCACGCCTACCAGCCCGCGGCGACGGGCCGGTATACTCGAAGGCCGCGAACGCGGTATCGCGTCGGTCCTATTTCTTATACTGATCAAACACTTGGGGAAGGCCGCGAATTGATGCTGGCAAACTCCACCTCGCTGCAAGTGGGTGACTGGCGCGTTGATCCAGCGGTTGACGAGATTTCCCGCGACGGTTTGGTCGTGAATCTCGAGCCTCGATCGATGCACTTGTTGGTCTACCTCGCAGAGCGCGCGGGACAAGTCGTCGGCGTCGAGGACCTGCTCAATGAGGTGTGGGCCGGGGTCATCGTTACGCCTGATTCGGTCTACCAGGGTATCGCGGCGCTGCGTCGCACCCTCGGGGACAACAGCAAGAATCCAAAATACATCGCGACCCTGCCGCGGCGCGGCTATCGGCTGGTCGCGAAGGTCACGCCGTGGAGCGAGGCCGCAGCCACGTTACCGTCGGCACCGCAGCCGACCTCATCCCCCGAGACGGTCGCAATGACCGCGATATTGCCGCTTGCGCGGTCCCCGTCGCTCATTCGGTGGAACCTCATCCTCGTGTCCGTCGGCATTTCCCTCCTCATCGGATACTTCGTCCTGGAGAAGACCTGGCATTCTCGGCCTCTTACGCCCGCAGCCCCGCTGAGCGCTGCCCCGCCCACCGCGATTTCTGATAAATCGATCGCGGTCTTGCCTTTCACTGACATGAGCGAGGGGAAGGATCAGCAGTACTTAGGCGATGGGATGGCCGAGGAGATCGTCGATCTGCTGATCGAGATTCCGGGTCTTGTGGTTATTGGCCGTACGTCCTCGTTTCAGTTCAAAGGCAAGAGTGAGGATCTGCGCACGATCGGTACGAAGTTGAACGCCGCCTACGTACTCGAAGGGAGCGTGCGAAAGTCCGGCGACCGGGTTCGAATCACCGCCCAGCTCATCAACACGCGAACCGGAACGCACGAGTGGTCAGAGACCTATGACAGGCGCATCGGTGATGTTCTCGACCTCCAAGATGCGATTGCCGCCGCTGTTGCGCGTGAGCTGCAACTCACGGTGGCTTCCAGATCCGTACAATCACACGCGACCGCGAAAAACACGGACGCGTACGACCTGATACTGCACGGACGCCACGCTGCCGATCGCTTCGATAGGGAAGGTCTTGACGAAGCTGTCACGTTTTTCAAGCTAGCACTCGATCGCGACGCGACGTCCGCTGCTGCGGCTGCCCAGCTCGCTTGCGCGTATGAGACCCAAGGGGAAGAGAGCTTCCTGACACCGGCGGCCGCTTTCGAGCAGGCCCGTCGCGCGGCAAGCACGGCACTCAAACTAGACCCAACAAACCTGCTGGCGCACGCCGTATTAGGTCGCATCCATGTCGTCTACGATTGGGACTGGGCAGCCGCCGAACGGGAGTTCCAACAGGTAGCAACAGTAGCTCCCGGTAGCGTGGACGCGCTAAAAGGCGAGGCGCTGCTTGCTCTTGCATTCGGTCGTTGGGACGACGCGTTGAGGCACTTTAATGCTTCACTTGCTGAGGACCCACTGGACCCTGGCACTCTTGTCTTTCTATCGTGGGTTCAAGTGTGTCTCGGCCATCTTCCCGAGGCAGAAGCGGCACTACGACGGGCGTTGGACATTCGTCCGACTTACAGTTGGTGTCGCTATTACCTAGGTCTCCTAGTGCTCGCGCGCGGTGACCGAGCCGGCGCACTGATCGAGATGCAGCAGGAGACGGACGACGCAGTGAAGCAGGCGGGCCTGGCTATCATTTATTACGCACTCGGAAGAAAAGTGGACGCCAATGCTGCGCTTGCCCGCATGCTTAAAGAGCAAGCGGACGGAAACGCGTTTGGAATCGCCGAGGCATATGCGTTCCGCGGCCAGGCGGACGAGGCGATGCACTGGCTCGAACGCGCTTATGCTCAAAAGGATCCAAGCGTGTACTACGTCAAAGCCGATCCGCAGCTGAAAAGTATCGCCGCAGACCCACGCTTCAAGTCGTTTCTGCGGAAGATGAATTTGCCAGAGTAGTCGCGTCTCAACGGCGTCACTGCAATTGCCCTACTTCGACGCAAACGGTCACCACAGTCTGGACGCGTCAGCAGCGGGGCATCGCGTTGCCGCATTTCGAACTTCATGCCCTGCAGGAAATACTAAGTATCCTATGGCGGTACTGCGCAGGATCCTCCGTGAGGAACTGGATACCAATTAAGGGACGAGCGACCGCCTATTCGGTTCTGACCCTTATCCATTAGCGTCTTTCGAGATCCGCCGTCTTCCAAAAGTAGGTGGCCTCAAGAAATGATC
>PLIX01000224.1 GCA_003140135.1 Gammaproteobacteria bacterium | reverse complement strand
GTGGTCTCGCGCTGGCCGTGGGAAGCATCTGCGGCGCCGTGCTCTGCCTGCTCTTGATAGGGGCAATCAAAGACCCGTGGGTGTGGATGCCGCTGCGCCTGTTCCAAGGCTTGGCGCTCGCTTGTCTATTCGTCGTGACCGATACCTGGGTCAATCAGCTTGCGCCAGCACATGCGCGCGGGCGCGTCCTGGGCTTCTATTCCATGTTGACTTCAGTTGGATTTGCCCTTGGACCTGCGCTTCTGTTGATCGTAGGCACTCAAGGCTGGATGCCGTTTCTCGCCGGCGCGGCCTGCGGATTGNNATTGCGCCAGTTCTATTAGCCGGCGCCGCGGCGGCGGCACTGGCAGATCAGGCAGCGATGTCGCTGCTGCCGATATTTACCCTGAGCTACGGGATGGATGTCAGGGGCAGCAATGTGACGCTCATCGTTATGGTCGCCGGAAGCATTGGACTCCAGTATCCCATGGGGTGGCTGGCGGACCACGTGCCGCGCCGGACACTGTACGTCGCTTGCGCTCTGACGACGGCAGCGGGCGCAGCGCTGATGCCGATCGCAGTTCGCGTGCCGCTGCTCTTCTGGGTCGTCGTATTCATCTGGGGCGGTGCCTATTACGCGATCTACACTCTGAGCCTGGTGCGGCTTGGCGAGCGTTTTAGAGGCGCCGCTCTGGTCGCGGGCAATGCAGCCTTCGCCGCCATGTGGGGCGCGGGCGGGCTCGTCGGTACACCAATCATCGGCGCGGCCATGCAGGCCTGGGGACCTATCGGCCTTTCAGTCGTGCTGACAGGCCTTTTCATTCTGCTCGCAGGGGTCACGCTCGTGGTTTCCGAGCCTTAGGCGCAGACCCACCCGGATGCCGCAGCCCGAAGATGTTCTGATCAGTTCATGCTGCCGCCGCTTGCGGCCGAGCCTGTATACCCTTGATTAGCAGCCATAAGAGAATCGACAATTCCGCGACGCCCCCGGGCGCGATCAAAAGCTCGTGCACCATGTGTCCGGAAGCTGGGAAGAGCAAGACTGTAACGCTGGCAGCGATGTAGCCAAAGCATCCGATTATCAGCAAGACACCGAGAATTCGCGGAAGGACACCCGACTTAAAAACGAGGACGCCGAACGGGAAGAGCCAAAGACCCCAAAATATCTGGGCGACAATGGTGCCGTACCCATGCAAGTTGAGGAACACCATGACGAGGGCATCCAGCTGCCGTTGGTCGAATACCGACAGGAAGCTGTCGCCTCGCAAGAGCCTGAGGACAGCAATTTGGTTCAGCACATTCACACATGATATGGGGACAGAGATTACAAAGAATGTCACCATGAGCGATGCATACTTCTTGTTGACACCTTTGAGTAGATCCTGGAGCGCCAGAACCACAAAAATAAAGATGGTCGCACCGGCAAGCTCGCTCACGATGCCCATGCGGAACAGCGACTCGGAAGCCATGATCCTGCCGGCCGTGGCCGTGGCGTCGCCAGGGACGATCAAGACGGATGGCAGGTAAATGAGGTAAAAAACATTGGGTATTGCTGTCAAGAGATACAGCAAGCCTGCAAATCTTCCCTTGTTCGGGATTGAATTCACGCCCCCTCTCCTTCCGGTTAATTGTATCGTCCGAGGCGCGGGAGTTTGCTCTCCGGCTATGTCACGTTCGGAATCGACGTAGCTTCAGTCATCCGATTCTGTGCGAGTGGCCGCGCTCGCGTATCTTTTGCGCGGGAGAACGCCTTGTTAAATCGAACGCGAACCAGCCAGAAAAGCATCACTCCCAGCACCGCGATCTCGGGCACAAGGAGCAATGGCGCTCCGCGCACGGACGCGGGAAAAATTTGCTGCTGTCCGAGGAAGAACGAGAAGGCAGCGATGAGAAGTGCGACGCACATGCGCCAAATATGTCGCGTGATGCGCTGGACACCAAAAACGCCGCGGCGCAAGATTAGACGCAGATCCAAGGTGGCGGCAAGCGCTGCGATAGTTCCGAAGACAAAGTAGGCCGCCGTGGGGCCATCGCTGGGCAAGTGCGTCGGACGCAGCGCTGCCATCAAGCCGGAGGTGTAGCAGGCCAGGGCAACGCTTGAGGCGACAAGAAGCGCACCAATCTCGAAGGCTCCGACCCCACCTGTTTTGCGTCTAATGGTCACCCAGGACGTGACCACCAGGTAGGCCGTCAGAACCGCTACAAAGACGGAGCTCCATTGCGGTTGCGGTAAGAAGGGGGCCACACACGCGCCCACAGCGCACATGGTCAGCATCGAAACGAAAAACACGTTTCCGGCGATTCGATGCAGGCGCCCACCCTTGCGGAACAATAACGCTGCAGCGCCGGAGAGTAGCCCGATTCCCGCACCGCTGATGTGAACAATCAGAATGAGCGCCGCGGCGCCGCGGACCAGCCAGGAACTCCCTGCACTGACCTGAAGAATCATGTTCGCGAAATCGCCATCGCTCGAGCTGCGGTCATACACTATCCTCCCGAGTCTATATTCGCGAATCCGTCCATCGATGAGGCCGTCTTCGTCGCAGTGGACGGGCGGCTGGTCTCAAGCCGCGGCTCACACCGGTGCGTACGATGTCAGCGACGCGGCGTCGGCCTTCGCGGGACCCATGAACCCGCCTGTCCTCCTGAGGCTTTTCGGCTTGACCGCCTGGAGCCTAACCGGCCCACCCCCGTTCAGAGGGGCGCCCGTGATGAGCTCGGCGCCAGGTAATCCCGTTGGTGCACTGCATCGAGCGGCCGCTTCAAAATGCGGCGGCGCGACGTGGCGTATCGGAGCGCGATGGAGGCGCGCAGCGCATCTGATGCGGGCTGCCGCTTAACGCCCGATCGCCTCCGAAGGGGATGTCCTCTGCAATTCCCCGCGTCAAACAAACGCCGACTGCTGAATGCCATCGTGCTCGCCGGTGCGTTTTCCAGCGGACGGTGATTATGACGGCCTCGGTGGCCCAAGGAAGCGCGATGCGCTAGGGTCGCCCATTCCGCTCGGACCGTCGGTGATCCAGGAGTCCGTGATGCAATCCTTACCCTTTCGCGTGCTTGCCCCGTTCGTCGTACTTTGTCTGCCGTACGTGGGCTTAGCGATGTGGCTGGAGCGAGTGAAGGGGTCGCAGAGCCTGGCCGCATTTGTCGCATCCGTCGCCCTCCTGATGTGGGTGCTTGCTTTCGCAACGCAAACCTGGCGGCGATTTTTTCTGCTGCAAATGCCGTTCTTACTGTTGAGTGCCGCATTCGCGGGATACACGCTCAGTTTCGACAATCCACCCGGGCAACTCATCGCCTATGTCCTCGCAACGTCCTCCTGGGAGGAAGTCCGCGGGTTTTTCGGCATCTGGCAAGGCGAGCGGCTGTTGCTGGCGGCGGCGATTCTTACGTCGATCTACCTTCTTCTGGCGTTTCGGGCTCCCCCGCGCCCGATATCCTCGGGTCGCAATACCTATCTGCGCTGGGGAATCATGGGTGCGGTTGTGGTGCTCAGTGCCTATGCGGCGCAGAATGCAGCCGCATTCATTGACGGTATTGCAGCAAATCCGGTCTTTGGCACGGCAATGTTCGTTGCGGGACCTTTACGGCATGCCAACGCGACCGTCAATGGGACCGCCATTCAAAAAGTGCCCTACGGCGCATCCCGGGTTGGCCACGAAGAGGTTCACATCCTGATCATCGGCGAAAGCGCTCGCCGTGACTCATGGTCCGTGTACGGTTACGAGCGCAAGACAACGCCCAATCTTGAGAAACTGCGGGGCGAGGCGATTTTCTTCCAGAACGCCGTGGCCGATGCAAACTTGACTATCGCGGCCGTGCCCATATTGCTGACCGGAATGTCCCCGGGTCGTTTCGATATGAATTCGGTCCGCGGTAACCTCGTGGATTTGGCCGAGGAGGCCGGTTATTCCACGGCGTGGCTGATGAACCAGGACCCGCACATCTCGCTTCTGATCGGTATCCACGCCGACCGAATGGTTTATCCGCCGGCCCTATCGACGCTCGTTGCAGGGCACTTGCCGCTGGATGAGGCGTTGCTTCCCGATTTTCGCCGCGAGATTGCACGCCGCGGAAAGGCGCGCTTCATCGGTTTGCATGTCATCGGCTCTCATTGGCAGTACGATTCTCGCTACCCTGCGGCGTTCGAGCACTTTGGCTCAGGAAAGGGGCTGACCTATCTTTCCGCTCTGTCCGGGAAGCCGGATCAGCAGGTCGTGAATGCTTACGATAATAGTGTTGCCTACACGGACT
>PLIX01000165.1 GCA_003140135.1 Gammaproteobacteria bacterium | reverse complement strand
GAGATCGAAAAGGCCCACCCGGACGTGTTCAACCTGCTCCTGCAGGTCATGGACCATGGCACGCTCACCGATAACAACGGCAGGAAGGCCGACTTTCGCCATGTCATCATCGTCATGACGACCAATGCCGGCGCACAGGAGATGAGTCGTCCGTCGATTGGCTTCATGCACTCGGACAATACGAGCGACGGCATGGAGGCGATTCGGCGCCTCTTTACGCCGGAATTTCGCAACCGCCTCGATGCGGTGATCCAGTTCGCGCCGCTTGATCGGCAGACCATCGAACGGGTCGTCGACAAGCTCATCGTCGAAGTTGAAACGCAGCTCGAACAGAAGGGCGTGCAACTCACGGTGGAGGACGCCGCGCGCACCTGGATTGCGGAGAAGGGCTACGATCCGAAGATGGGGGCGCGCCCCATGGCGCGCGTCATCCAGGAGCACATCAAGCGACCGCTCGCCGAGGAGCTGCTCTTCGGCCGCCTGGCAGGCGGCGGGCAGGTGCAGGTGAGCGTGTCGGCGGACGGCTCGAAGCTCGAGTTCGAATGCACTGCGGCGCAGCTGCCGGAAGTCACCGCCTGATCAGCGGCCGCGATAGATGATGCGGCCCTTCGTCAGGTCATAGGGCGTCATCTCGACCGTGACCTGGTCGCCGGTGAGGATGCGGATGTAATTCTTGCGCATCTTGCCGGAGATGTGCGCCGTCACGATGTGCCCGTTCTTGAGTTTTACGCGAAAAGTCGTATTCGGCAGGGTCTCGACGACCTCACCTTCCAACTGAATCGCGTCTTCTTTTGCCATGGGGGCGCGGATTCTGCATAAACCACAGCGGCAATGCAATCGAAGCCACACGAGGATGCGCGGCGCGAGCGCGTGGCGCGAGCGCAGGTGCGCGCTGCATCCCAGGCGCCCTCTTAGGGTCCATCCCTCTCGCGCGCTATCCTGTTGAGCGGGCTGCGAGGCGTATCGGCAGCGCCTCGGGCACGGCGTGTGCGCGCACGAGGGCGCGAAATTGCGCGCGGGAAATCGGCCGGCTGCCAAGGCTGCGCAGGTGGCGCGAGGGCAGCTGGCAGTCGATGACCACGATGTCGTTCTGAAGACACGCCTGCACGAGGGACGCCAAAGCGATCTTCGAGGCGTCGCGCTCGCGGCTGAACATCGACTCGCCGAAGAACACCGCGCCCATGCGCACGCCGTAGAGCCCGCCGACGAGCTTCGCGTCATGGTACGTCTCGATGCTGTGCGCGAAGCCGCGCGCATGCAGATCGGCATACGCCTTTTGCATGTCGGAAGTGATCCAGGTACCCGCGCTCGCCGCGCGCGGCGCGGCGCAGCCTTCGATGACGGCGCGAAAGTCGTGGTCGATCGTGGTGCGCAGGCCGCGGTTGCGCAGCGCCTTCTGCAGGCTGCGCGAGGCGCGAAATTCCTGGGGAAAAAGCACTTCGCGCGGATCCGGTGCCCACCACAGCACGGGCTGGCCGGGCGAGTACCACGGGAAAATGCTCAGGCGATACGCCGCGAGCAGACGCGCCGCGGAGAGATCGCCGCCCGCGGCGAGGAGGCCAGCCGGTTCATCGAGCGCCTGCTCGAGCGGGGGGAAGTTCTCTGGGGCATCCCGCGCGGAGAGCCAGGTGAGGGTCTTCACCTACACCTCCTTCGCGGCGGCGGATCGATAGGGCACGTGCGCCTGCACCTCCTGGGTATATTCATCGACCGACTCACCCTCGCGCTCAAGATAGGCGCCGATCGCCTGGCGCAGGCGCGCATCGCGGATGTAATGCGCCGACCAGGTGAGCGCGGGCTCGAAGCCGCGACTGACCTTGTGCTCGCCCTGCGTGCCCGGCTCGAAGCGCAGGATGCCCCGCTCGATGCAGAACTCGATGCCCTGGTGATAGCAGGTTTCAAAATGCAGGCTGTGATAGTCGGCGGCCGCTCCCCAGTAGCGCCCGAAGAGCGCCTCCTGACACCAGAAAAACACCGCCGCCGCCACCGGCTCGCTGCCGTGCAGGGCGACTTTGACCATGAACGCCTCTCCGAGAGTGCGCGCAATCTCGCCGAAGAACGCGCGCGACAGGTAGGGCTCATGTCCGTGGCGCCGAAATGTGTCCTGGTGCAGTGCGTACACGCGATCCAGGAGCCGCCGATCCAGGTCCCCGCCGAATCGGGTCTCGAAGCGGATGCCGCTCTCGGCCACCCGGCGGCGCTCGCGGCGCGCCTTCTTGCGCTTCTCGGCCGTGAAGCGGGCGAGGTAATCCTCGAAGCTCGCGTAGCCACGATTGGTCCAATGAAACTGACAGTCGCGCCGCAGGAGCCAGCCGGCCGCCGCGCAGGCGCTGCGCGCGGGCGCGTCCAGAAAAAGCGCATGCACGGAGGAGAGGGACTCCGCGGTCGCGTACGCTTGGACGTCCTCGAGCAGGCGACGCGCGCAGCCGGGGTCTGTGCCCGGACGCAGGAGCAGGCGCGGGCTGGTCGCCGGCGTGAAGGGCACCGCGATGGTGAGTTTGGGGTAGTACTCCCCGCCGACGCGCGCGTAGGCCTGCGCCCAGGCGAAATCGAATACGAACTCGCCATAGGAGTGCATTTTCACGAACGCCGGCACCGCGCCAACGAGTCCCTGCGCATCCTGCAGCGTGAAGTAGCGCGGCTCCCAGCCGGTGTGCGCCCCGACGCAGCCGGTATGTTCGAGGGCGCTCAAAAACTCGTGGCGCAGGAAGGGNNTGAATGCCGCTGCGCATTCCCTTAGGACCCGCCGGCGTCGAGCCCCTCAAGATAGCGATCCGCGTCGAGCGCGGCCATGCACCCGGCGCCCGCCGAGGTGACCGCCTGGCGATAGACGTGGTCCGCCACGTCTCCCGCGGCGAAAACTCCGGGCACGCTCGTCGCGGTGGCATCGCCCGCGAGGCCGCTCTTCACGACGATGTAGCCGCCGCGGGTCTCAAGCTGCTCGGTGAACACCGTGGTGTTGGGCGTGTGGCCGATCGCGACGAAGAGGCCCGTGACGGCAAGATCGCGCGTGCTGCCGTTGGCGCTCTGGCGGATGCGCACGCCGTTCACGCCGGTGTCATCGCCGAGGACCTCATCGACGGTGTGGTTCCACACCACGGAGATCTTCCCGGCTTCGACCTCTTCAAAGAGCCGTGTCTGCAGGATCTTCTCCGCGCGCAGCCGATCGCGGCGGTGCACGAGCGTCACGTGGGCGGCGATATGTGAAAGATACAAGGCTTCCTCCACCGCCGTGTTGCCGCCGCCGACGATGGCGACGCGTTGCCCGCGAAAGAAAAAACCGTCGCAGGTTGCGCAGGCGGAGACGCCCTTGCCGCGAAATTTCTCCTCCGACGCAATCCCCAGGTACATTGCGGTCGCGCCGGTTGCGATGATGAGCGCATCGCAGCTGTAGATCGTGCCGTGGCCGTGCAGTTCGAAGGGCCGTTTCGCGAGCTGCACGCTGTCGATGTGGTCATTCACGATCTGCGTTGCAAAGCGCTCCGCATGGCGGCGCAGGCGCTCCATCAGCGCCGGTCCCTGCAGACCCTCGACATCACCCGGCCAGTTGTCGACGTCGGTGGTGGTCATGAGCTGCCCGCCTTCCTCGACGCCGGTGATGAGCAGCGGCGCGCGATTGGCGCGCGCGGCGTACACGGCGGCGCTGTAGCCTGCGGGGCCGGAGCCTAGAATGATGAGGCGGTTGTGGCGGCGATTTTTCATGGATGCGCAATTGCTTTCGGATTCATGATACTAAACTCTCTTCGCGGCCCCTCGACCTTGTTGGCTTGGGGTTCTGGCCCGTAGAATCAAGCTGCTACGTCGTTTTCATCGCACTAAGGCGGAAGAATTTGTCGGACTCCTCCGCGCGCTCGCGCGCTCCTATTCGCTTCACTGCTGCCGTACATCGCGGACTGCGCGAGAGCGCATTCCTGGCGCTCGGCGTCATCGCCATCGTGCTCTTTGCGGCGCTTGCGTCCTATAGCCGGGACGACCGCGGATATTCCTCTACCGGCGATTCGTCGGTGATCCACAACCGCGTCGGGCCCATCGGTGCATGGCTCGCCGATGTGCTGTTCTTCCTCTTCGGCTGGCCGGCGTATCTCTTTCCTTTCATGCTCGCTCTGTGGTGCTGGGCACTCCTGCGCCATCGCGGCAGGGACGAGGGGGGCTCGCGCGCCAACACCGCCGTGCGCGTCGGCGGCGTGCTGCTCGTGCTCGCCGCCAGCTGCGGCCTTGCGACACTGCACTGGGACGCAGGCCAGCTGCGTCAGAGTGCGGGCGGGGTTGTGGGAGACCTCGTGGGTCAGGGACTTGTCGGCGGCCTCAACTTCCTGGGCGCGACACTGCTCCTCCTCGCGGCCTGGATGGGCGGCCTGTCGCTGGCGTTCGGCGTTTCCTGGCTCACGATCATGGATCGATTGGGCGCCTGGACGTGGCGTGGCATTGGCTGGGCGCGCGCGCGCCGCTGGCTCGCGCGGGATGTCGCACAGGGTCGCGAGCGCAAGCAGGCGCGCAAGGATGCTGCGATGAGCGAGCAGCGCAAATCCGCCGCACGGGTGCCGCCACGCATCGATACGCCCTTGCCGGTGGTGCCCAAGAGCGAGCGCGTGGAGAAGGAGCGTCAGACGTTCCTGTTCGAGCCGCCCGCCGCCAATGAGCTGCCGGCATTGAAGCTGCTCGATGATCCGCCCGTGGTCGAGGCGTCGTATTCTGCCGAGGCGCTCGAGGCGCTCTCCCGGCTCGTGGAGATGAAGCTCAAGGATTTTGGAATCGATGCCGAGGTGGTCGCGGTGCAGCCGGGGCCTGTGGTCACCCGCTTCGAGCTGCGCCCGGCACCGGGCGTGAAGGCGAGCCAGATCACCGGCCTTGCCAAGGATCTGGCGCGGGCGCTTGCGGTGTTGAGCGTGCGCGTCGTGGAGGTGATCCCGGGCAAGAATGTCATGGGGCTCGAGATCGCCAACGAGAAGCGCGAAGTCGTGACCCTGGGCGAGATCGTGCGCTCCAAGGCGTACGATGACATGCATTCGCCGCTCGCTCTCGCGCTCGGCAAGGATATCGGCGGCCACCCGGTGGTTGCGGATCTGGCGCGCATGCCGCACCTCCTGATCGCCGGCACGACCGGTTCGGGCAAGTCCGTCGCCATCAATGCGATGGTGCTGTCGCTCCTTTACAAGTCGACCGCCGAGCACGTGCGCCTCGTGATGATCGATCCAAAGATGCTCGAGCTCTCGGTCTACGAGGGCATTCCGCACCTCCTCGCGCCGGTCGTGACTGACATGAAGCAGGCGGCGAACGCACTGCGCTGGAGCGTCGCGGAGATGGAGCGCCGCTACCAGCTGATGGCGGCGCTCGGCGTGCGCAATATTGCAGGCTTCAATCGCCGCGTGAGCGATGCCATCAAGGAGGGTAAGCCGATCGCAGACCCGGTTCTCATGCAGCGCGCCGCCAACGATCCGACCATCGATCAGTCGCAGATTCCGGATCTCACGCCGCTGCCCTACGTCGTCGTGATCATCGATGAACTCGCCGACCTCATGATGGTCGTCGGCAAGAAGGTCGAGGAGCTGATCGCGCGCCTGGCGCAGAAGGCGCGCGCCTCGGGCATCCATCTGGTGCTCGCAACCCAGCGCCCTTCGGTCGACGTCATCACCGGCCTCATCAAGGCGAACATTCCCTGCCGCATCGCCTTCCAGGTTTCCGCGCGCGTCGACTCCCGCACCATTCTCGATCAGATGGNNCGGGCACGGCGACATGCTGTATTTGCCCGCGGGCACCTCTTTGCCGACGCGGGTGCACGGCGCCTTTGTATCGGATGCGGAAGTGCACCGCGTGGTGTCGGCATTGAAGGGCGCACCGCCCAACTATGTGGAGGAGGTGCTCACGGGCCCGCGCACGCCGCTCGCGGGCTTCCCGGAGGATCCGGAGGAGTTTGTTGCCGGCGGCAGCGACGATGCCG
>PLIX01000161.1 GCA_003140135.1 Gammaproteobacteria bacterium | reverse complement strand
GCCGACCAGCGACAGCGGCACGCTCAGGCTCGGGATCACCGTTGCCGACACGCTGCGCAGGAAGAGGAAGATCACGAGCACGACGAGGATCACGGCGAGGGTGAGCTCGAATTCCACGTCGTGCACGGAAGCGCGGATGGTGTTGGTGCGGTCGGTCAGGATCGACACGTCCACCGCGTTCGGCAGCGTGCTCGAGAGCGCGGGCAGCAGCTGCTTCACCCGATCGACCACCTGGATGACATTGGCGCCGGGCTGTCGCTGGATGTTGAGGATAATGCCGGGCGCGCTGTTGACCCAGCCGGCGAGATAAGTGTTCTCGGCGCCCTGTTTGACCTCGGCGACGTCGGAGAGGCGCACCGGGCTGCCATTTTTATAGGCGACGATGATGCTCTTGTAGGCATCTGGGCTCTCGATCTGATCGTTGGCATTGAGCGTCCAGGAGCGCGCCGGCCCATCGAGCGTCCCCTTGGGCGAATTGACGTTGGCGTTGCTGATGGTCGTGCGCAGATCGTCAATATTGAGACCATAGGCGGCGAGGGCGAGGACATTGGCAATCACGCGTACCGAGGGACGCTGCCCGCCGCTCACGCTGACGAGGCCCACGCCTTCGAGCTGGGAGATCTTCTGCGCCATGCGGGTATCGGCCAGATCTTCGAGCTGTGTCAGCGGCAGCGTTTTGGAGGTGATGCCGAGGGTCAGTATTGGGGCATCGGCGGGGTTGACCTTGGCGTAAATCGGGGGCGCCGGCAGGTCCGACGGCAGGAGGTTGCCGGCGGCATTGATCGCCGCCTGCACTTCCTGCTCCGCGACATCCAGGCTCAGATTTAGGCTGAATTGCAGCGTGATCACCGACGAGCCGCCGGAGCTGGTCGAAGACATCTGGTTGAGTCCGGGCATCTGTCCGAACTGCACTTCAAGGGGGGCGGTGACTGCCGAGGTCATGACCTCGGGGCTGGCTCCGGGATAAAAGGTCTGCACCTGGATGGTCGGATAGTCGACCTCAGGAAGCGCCGAGAGCGGCAGGAAGCCGTACGCGACCATCCCAACCAGGAGGATGGCCAGCATCAAAAGCGAAGTGCCGACAGGCCGCAGTATGAAGATGCGGGACGGGCTCATCCGTCGGGCCTATTGAGCGGCGGGTTGAGTGCCGTGATCAGCCGCCGCACCCTGCTCGCCGTGCCGGTGGTGGTGCTGTGCCGGAGCTGCGGCTGCATTGTTGGGCCTGCTCTGCCGCACGAGCACCTTGGCGCCGTCCTTGAGCTTGTCGGCGCCGTCGACCACCACCATCTCGGCGGGCTTCAGTCCGTTGGTGATGACGACGTTGGTGGCATCGCCCGCGCCCAGCGTCACCTTGCGAACGCTGACAGCCTGCTGGGCATCGATCACGTAGACATAAGTGCCGGGCGCGCCGCGCTGCACGCCGGCCTGCGGGATCAGAGTCGCATTGTGGAGCGTCGTGAGCAGCAGCGCGATATTGACGAACTGGTTCGGGAACAAAGTCTCGTCGTCATTGGGGAAGATCGCTTTGAGCTTGACGGTGCCGGTTGTCGGGTCGATCTGATTGTCGACGGTCTGCAAAGTGCCGGTCGCGAGCTGGGTGGTGTGGCTGCGGTCATAGGCCGTCACCGCCAGCGTCTTGCCAGCGTGCAGCTGCGTCTGCAGCGCCGGGATTTGATCCTCGGGAAGGGTGAACACGACGGTGATGGGCTTGAGCTGCGTAACGACGACCAATCCGTTCGGTTCGGCCGGCGTCACGTAGTTGCCGAGATTGACCTGCTGCAATCCGACGCGACCGCTGATCGGCGAAACAATGTGGCAATAGACGAGATTGAGCTTGGCCGCATCGATCTGGCCCTGATCGGTCTTCACATTGCCCTCGTCCTGCACGACCAGGGATTTCTGGGTGGCGAGCGTCTGCTCGGCCACCGAATCCTGCTTGAAGAGCGTCTCATAGCGCGCCAAGTCGACTTTGGCGTTGGCGAGCAGCGCCTTGTCGCGAACGAGGGCGCCCTCGGCCTGCTCAAGGGCGACTTGGTAGGGACGCGGATCGATCAGGATCAGCGGATCACCCGGCTTGACGGTCTGGCCCTCCTTGAACGGGATCTGGGTGATCTGGCCGCTGATCTGGCTTTGCACGGTGACCGTGGCGATCGGCGTCACGGTGCCAAGTCCGTTCAATACGATGGGCATGTCGCCGGTGCGGGCGGGGGCGCCCACCACCGGCATCGGTCCGCCGGCGCCGAAGCGCCCCGTCGGAGCGCGCGTGCCTTTCGGCGTGACGAGCCATGCGAGCAGCACCAGCGCCACGAGCACGACGAGGATGCGAACCACCTGCCGGCCTGCAAAAAGCCTATGCCAGCGCGACTGGGAATGCTCGCCGATGGCGTCGGCGGGATCGGAGTGGCTGCGGTCGACGTCGTTCATGATCCGATAAGGTACGGCCCCAGGGCGCAGTTAGTGCAGTGCAACACGACCACGAGCTGCGCGGTCGGCTGACGGTCAAGCTCACGATCGGTAGCGACCGTGACCACTGCAAGACCGCATCTTGCACGAAAGATTCAAGATCATGCGTCAAGATTGTAAAAGCATGGGGTGTGGCTTTCGAGCCTGCCGCTCGCACGCAAGACATATGACGCGCGAATCTCGAGGCTTGAGCTTTGGCTGGCGTTTGGCCACCGTCACGAAGGGCTGCGTCGATCGATGCGCGTCCTATCTGAGGGCTCGCTGGGCCCAGGCACCCGCCGCGCGCGCAATGGGTCCCGCCGCGAAGGCCTGCCCGTCGAGGGCGCGCACGGGCCACACTCCGATCAGGGCGTTGGAGAGAAAGATCTCACTGGCTGCCTTGAGTTCGCCCGGGTCCAGGTCCCGGATCGCCGTGGCTTGGCCCACCGCCTGCCAGGTCTCGAGGAGCGCCGCGCGCATGACGCCGGCGACCCCGCAACGCACGATCGCCGGCGTACAGACCACGCCGTCGATGACGGCATAGACATTCGTCATCGTTCCCGAGATGAGCCGCCCGTCGCCATCGAGCATGAGGCCTTCCGCGATCGATTCCGCCGTCCACTCCCGCCGCGCCATGACTTGCGCAGTTCGGTCGAGGAGCTTAAGGCCGGCAAGCTGCGGATTAACCGCCAGGCGGGTGCGGCAGATGATGATGCGCACCCCATCGCACGCCCACTCGGGAGGCCGATGCCGCGGCGGCTCGGCGTGCACGCTCCACTGGGGAACATCTGGATCCTCGGCTGCGCTTCTTGTCACGATGAGTTTCACGACTCCGGCGCCGGGAGTGGCCGCCACTGCGGATATCCTGGCCGCGATCATCGAGTCAGGCGGTGCTGAGAGCCCCAGGCGCCGGCAGCCGTCAAATAGCCGTGCCAGATGGCGGTTCAGCAGGCGCGGCTGTCCATTGACGACGGCGAGCGTCTCAAATACGCCCGTCGCATCGGGCACTTCGCTACCCTTCGGCATCGCGACCCAGTACGCGCAAGAGTCCGCGCGCTTTCGCACGCGTCTCCTCGAGCTCGCGCAGCGGATCTGAATCGGCGACGATTCCTGCGCCGGTCCGGAATGTCAGCTCGTCGCCGGCGAGGGTTGCGGTGCGGATGAGAATGTTGAGATCGAGGCTGCCGTCGAGCCCGAGATAGCCGCAGGAGCCGGTATAGGCGCCGCGCGCCTCACCCTCGAGTGCCGCGATGATCTGCATGCACCTGATCTTCGGGCAGCCCGTGATGGTGCCGCCGGGGAATACGGCGCGGATCACGTCGATCGGCGACACCTCGGCCCGCAGGCGCCCGCGCACATTCGATACCAGGTGATGCACGTGCGCATAGCTTTCGACGATCGCGTACTCGTCGACCGTGACGCTGCCCGCTGTGGCGATGCGCCCGAGATCGCTGCGCTCGAGATCGAGCAGCATCACGTGTTCCGCGCGCTCCTTGGGATGCGCACTTAAGGCTGCGATGACCTGGCTATCGTTTCCCACGCGCGGATGCGTGCCGGCAATCGGGCGCGTCTGGACTTGGCCGTCTCGACACTCGACCAGTCGCTCGGGCGATGTCGACAGCACCGACATCCACGGCAGCTGCGCGATACCGCCGAAGGGACTCGGGTTCGCGCGGCGCAGGCGCGCATACAGCGCGGCGGGGGAAATACCGGGCGCGAGACGGCCGCGCCAGGCGCGTGACAGGTTCACCTGATACACATCGCCGGCGGCGATGTGCGCCAGCGTCGTGGCCACACCGCCGAGAAAAAGATCGGCAGGCTCCTCCGCGAGCGCTGTGAGAACCTGGGAAGTCGTCTCGATGGGATCCTGGGCGCAGCTGAGCGCGCTTGCGAGCTCATCGATGAGTGGCTCGTGGCCTGCCTCGGCGATGAGCCAAGTGGTGTGCTCGGCATGATCGTAGATCGCCGCGCCGTGCACTCGCTGCGCAAAAGCATGCGGCGCGGACGATTGCGGCAGGTTCAACGTCGGCTCGATCTCGCCGGCGAGTTCATATCCCAGGTAAATGAACCAGCCGCCGACAAAGGGCAGGCGCTGCTCCGCGAGCGCCTGTCGATCGCGCTGCCAGTGCAATTCCAGTGTCTCGAGAAACGCTGCACCCACAATGGCCTCACCCGCGCCCGCGAGAAGTATGTCGTAGCGCCCGGCGCTGGGATGCGGCGCCGAGCTTTCGAGGAGGGCGGGGTAACGCTGCGGCTCGGCCGCGTGCACACCCAAAAACGGTGGGCGCATGCCAAAGGAGTAGCGCTCGCAGCGCGTTTTGGAGTAACTCATGGGGTTACGGCGTTCAGACCCATACAGATAGTTGGATGCGCGATGTCGCCAAGGCGGCAGTCGACATCGTATCCGGACGGCACAAGTGAGGACTGCGCGCTGCGGCGGTCAATCATCGCGCACTCTACGCGCCTATCCTTCCTTGCTCTTCAGGCATGCGCCGCTTGACGCCGGGCACCTGCGTCATGCCCGTATGCCCCAGCACAACGGATCGTCGGGATCAAGCTGCAGATGGGCTTCGGAGGTGATGTACGCGGTGCCCGTGATGGTTGGCACAATCTCGCCCTTGTCCCGATCTAGCCACCGATAGCGCACGGCGAACCGACTGCCGATGATGCTCTCCTGAATCCACGAATCGCCCGGCGCGAGCTTTTCATCCGCCGCCAGACACGCGAGCTTCGCGCTCGTGCCCGTGCCGCAGGGCGAGCGGTCATAGGCCTTACCCGGACACAGGACGAAATTGCGGCTATTCGCCGTGGCGCTGGGTGCTGCAGAGAAGATCTCGACGTGATCGACTTTGGGAAACCCCTGCGCGTTGACAGCCTGGCGGATGCGCCAGGTCAAATCCGTCAGCGCCTCGATGTTCTGCGCAGCAATGCGCCATTCGGGCCGGTCCCCCGCCGCAAGATCGGTCACGAGAAAGAACCAGTTTCCACCCCATGCAACATCGCCCGTCACCTCGCCAACGCCGGGCACCGTCACCGTCACGTGCGCCGCGCGGCGAAAGCTTGGCACATTGTCGACCTCGATCTGGCCATCTGCATGCAATCGCGCCTGTACTGCGCCGACCGGAGTATCGATCCTGATGTCACCGCGCTCGATGTCGCGCCTATGAGCGAGTGAGGCGATGAGCCCGATGGTGCCGTGTCCGCACATGCCGATATAGCCGACATTGTTGAAGAAGATCACGCCCGCCTGGCAGTCGGCCCGATGTGCCTTGCACAAGAGCGCGCCCACGATGGTATCCGAGCCGCGCGGCTCGTTGACGATGGCCGAGCGGTAGTGGTCAAAGTGTTCGCGAAAGCGTTCGACGCGCGCTTCCAGTGGACCGTCGCCAAGATCCGGGCCTCCGCTGATGACCAAGCGGGTCGGTTCGCCGCAAGTGTGCGAGTCAATGACTTCAATCGTTTGCATGGCGGTGGAGCAGGCAGAGCGTTAGTCGCCGATGACGGGACGCGTTGCCCGCGCCTGCTCGACCATCGCGATCACAGCAGCGCGGCGCGCGCCCGTGAGTGGCAGACGCGGCGCGCGCACGCGCTCCGAGCCCCGGCCCATGATGTGCTCGGCGAGCTTGATGGATTGCACCAGGTCATGCTCGGAATCCAAATGCAGAAGTGGCATGAACCAGCGATAGATGGTGCGTGCTCGCGCGAGGTCGCCTGCGCGGATCGCCGCATACAAGGCGAGGGACTCGGCCGGAAAAGCGTTCGTCAGACCCGATACCCAGCCCTTTGCCCCCAGCACGAGCCCTTCGAAGGCAATATCATCGAGGCCGGCAAACAGCACGAAGCGCTCTGCAAATTGATTGATGACATCGGTGAAGCGTCGCGGATCCGGCGACGACTCCTTGAGCGCGACGATGTTGGGCACTTCAGCAAGTCTTGCGAGAGTGGCCAAGTCGATGTTGACGCGATAGGCGGGCGGATTGTTGTAGAGCATGATGGGCAGCGCGGTCGCCTGTGCCACAGTCCTGAAATGCTGCTCCAACTCCGCGGCGGTCGGCACATAGACCATGGCGGGCAGCACCATGAGGCCGCTTACGCCAATGCGCTCCGCATCGCGCGCGTAGGCTGCGGCGCCCGCGGTTGTGTACTCGGACACGCCGCTGATCAATGGCACCCTGCCGCGCAGCGCTTTGACCGCGCCTGACAGTACGGCGCGTTTTTCTTCGGCGCTGAGCGAGTTATTCTCTCCCACGGTGCCGAGGAGCACGAGGCCATGAACCCCGTCGCGCACCAGCGCCTCCTGCACGGCCGCGGTCGCCGCGAGATCAACCTGACCGGCGGCATCAAATTGCGTGGTGGCGGCGGGATACACACCGGACCATGGGTATGCTGGCGCTGGGGACATGACGTACTCCCACGGATCGCGGTTGTTGCAGGGACAATAGATCGTATACGGTAGGCGAATGCGTGAGCAAGGCTCAGTAGCGGTCATTGGTGCAGGCGTCATTGGCACCGCGGTGGCGTACGCTCTCGCGCGCGAAGGTCGGCCCGTGGTGTTCTTCGATCGCGCCGAGCCCGGGACGGGCGGTGCGAGTTACGGCAATGCGGGACATATCGCCGCCGAGCTCGATGTACCGATGCCTTCCCTGTCGCTGCTCTTCAGCTTTTGGCGAGAATTGTTTGCCTGGGGCGGGTCGCTCGATATCCCCCTGCGGCACGTGCCGAAGTTCATGCCGTGGGCCGCTCGTTTTGCGGCCGCGGCCTTGCGGCGTCGTGAGAACACCGGGCACTTGGCGGGGCTCGTCAAACCGGCGCCTGCAACGCTCGAGAAGTGGCTTGGGGAATTGGGCGCCCCGCAGCTCCTGCGGCGCAATGGCCACTATGAGATTTGGTTGCACGCACACGCACCGCGACAGGCGCGCGCCCAGGCGCAGGCGATGCAGCGGCTTGATGTACCCACGAAGCCCGCGCCCGCAGAGCTGGTTGAGGCGGCGCGGGTCGCCGCCGGCGCTGCCATCGCGAGCGGCCTCTGGTTCCCCGAATCGGCGCACGTAATTGATCCGCTTGAAGTCGTGCGCACATTTGCCGCCGGCGCGGTCGAGCGCGGCGCGCAGTTTCGGCGTGCGGAGGTCAGTGCCCTAGAACCGCGTGCATCGGGGATCGAAGTGATTGCAGGCGGGCAGAGCATCATGGTGGATGCTGCAGTGGTTTGTGCCGGCGCGTGGTCGGCGCGGCTGCTTGCGCGCCATGGACTGTCAGTGCCGCTCGAATCGGTTCGCGGCTACCACGTGGAGCTGCCGCAACAACCGCCGCTCATCGACGCACCGGTTCTGTATGCCAACGAGCATATCATCGTGACTCCCATGGCGGGGCGTCTGCGCGCATCGAGCTACATGGAGTTCCGGCCTCCCGGCGCGCCCGCTGATGGGCGCAAGCCCGCGCGGCTGCGCAAGA
>PLIX01000011.1 GCA_003140135.1 Gammaproteobacteria bacterium | reverse complement strand
GGCCCAGCGAGTACAGGCGGCAATTGGATGTCAACATGGTCTCCCCGCTTGTCGTAATCCAAGCATTCGCCCCTCTCTTGGGAACGGATAAGAAGAGACAGGGCCCCCCGGGCGCATCGTGAACATCACCTCTAGCGGTGCAAAAGTGGCTATCCCGTTTCTTGGCGTGTATAGCGCCTCCAAATCTGGTCTTGAAGGAATGTCGGACGCGGTGCGGCTGGAACTGATGTTATTTGGCATCGACCTCGTGATGATCGAACCGGGCTTCGTGAACACGGCGATGTACGACAAAGGGCGAAAAGAAGATCTAAGTGAGTTCAATCAGACCGAGTATTGGGAGGCGGTGCAGAACTTCCAGAAGTTCATCGTCGTCGAAGGACGTAAGGGCTTTTCCCCTGAGCGTCTGGGCGAAGCCGTCCACGTGGCACTGAGCGCAGCAAAACCGAAGGCACGCTATGCAGTCGTTAAGCAACGTTTCAAGAACTGGACTTTGCCCAGACTTCTTTCCGCGAGGATGCTCGACTAGCCGTGCCAGCGCAGCGCCGCCAGCGATAGTGCATGCGCAGCGTTGTAAACTAGGTCGAATCGACTTTCGAGTGCATTGGCCGGATTTTCTGCATCCTTCAGCCGCACCAGCCCGGATCGTTTTAGCCCCGCAAACTCCTCTGCATCAGGTGGCTCCGCAGCAAGCACCTTGCCCGGCCCGCTCAAATTCTAAAGCGGTGAGGCCATGTTCATCTCCAATCAGCCAGAGCTGGGGTTGCTTCATTACTCGCGTTACAAATGCCTTACCGTCGTGAATCCGACGTTCGAACTCCCGTGCCGTGTAGACGGTGGGATTCACCGTGCGGCCGAGATCACTGGAGGCTTTCTCCAAGGCGGAGAAAACGTCCCCGTAACTCAGGCTGTCACTGACGATCATCAAATCAATGTCGCTGTTTGACGTATCCTGTGCTTTTGCGACCGAACCATAAACAAACGCAGTCCGAATCGCTGGAGCCAATGGCGACAACGCGGTACGCAGAATACCAGCGAGGCCGAACGTCTTGAGCACAAGCCCACGAAGCTCCTCGAAGACTGGGGAAGCGGCGTTAGCCTGATAATGCTTCTGGTTCCCCTGCCGCCGCACGGTTACCAAGCCAACGGCAGCCAGTTTGGCCAGTTCGCGCTGCACGGCGCCTGTGCCCGTACGCGCAAGTGCGATGATTTCGTTCGCATAGAAGCTGCGGCCTGGACTGCCGAATAGAACGCTCAGGACACGCTGCTGAACCTTGCTAAATAGCGCGTTAGCCAAGCCCGCGGGTGCACGCTGTTTTGATGCAGCGGATTGCGTCTTTATTCCCATATTGGGGTCTATCATGCCCATTATGGGGTTTTTTCTCAATCCACCAACGCCGCGCACCCAAACCGGTCGGACAGATTCTGAAGCGCTTGTGCGAGTAGCAGATGGGTGGCGCAGCGCGTCGGTCGGTGTTTCTCGATGAAATTGTGCTCGCCGATCTTATCGCGTGTGAAGATCGCCTGCGTGAAGGGCCGCTTCCGCTTCGCGATTCGCATCCCGAAGCGCGCGGACGCCGGCCGGTCACGTCGGGCATTCGATCCAAATTCGGAAGTATCGCCAAGAGCATTTGCAGATCACGCGGAATATCCTCGGATGGATGAGGCGAGTACCTCCACGGTTCGAGCGGCGCCTACAAGCCGCTTGGCCTGCAGCCGGGCAGCTTGATTCTCAGAAGTTGTCGGTAGTTACGATCGTGCTCGCTGCTGCCGGGCGGCCTTCCCACCCGCTGGAAGACCGTGCCGTTGCGCGGCGCACGGTTCGCTGCGGTCAAGCGGAACCGTCGGCCAGCGTGAGCAGGGCGATTACATAGTCGGCCCGGGCGGTGCCGTCGATTCTGCGGCCTCGTTCACGGCACCACGCCGCAAATGTCTCGACATCGACCATGACTTTGCGGACGGAGTATCCCTGAGATTCGAGTTTGTAGAGTGCGGCCAGCGCGTTGCGCTCCCATTGCTCGAAAGTGACGTCCAGCTCGTTACGGTCGTCCACGACCTCGGTGAGGCGCTGCCATTGCACACGCGTAAACCACGCAAAGCCGACCTGTGAGGCGGTTGTAACTGGAATCTCCGGTTTATCACGTTTCATCGTGGCGATTATGAACCAAGGTGGATGGCTCGAATCGTCTGCCTGCCATCTATACTTCAGCTACGATTTTGCCTTCAATCCGCCCATGAGAATTCTTGAATACACCGGCTTGGCCACTGCCGGCGTCGCAACGCAGTACCGAAAAGCGACTGAGGCCATCGCGCGCGAGGATTTCCGCGCGGCGGAAGTGAAGAAACTGGTGAACTTGGGGCATGGCAAGTTCTACCGCGCCCGGCTCGATGGCGCAAACCGCTTGTTGTTTGCGCTCGTGCGACATGACGGACAAACCTGCGCGGTAATGCTGGAAGTGATCGCGAACCACGACTACGGCAGGTCGCGTTTCCTCCGCGGAGCAACGGTCGACGAAACGAAGATCGGCGACGTGGATTCCGCAGCGGCGCGGGCGGAGGCGCAGCCGGTGCGCTATCTACATCCGGAACGGACCGCCATCCATTTTCTCGACAAACCAATCTCGTTTGATGACGCGCAAGAAGCGATCTATCGCTTGCCGCCTCCTTTAATCGTAGTCGGAAGTGCGGGAAGTGGCAAGACCGCGCTCACTCTGGAAAAGCTCAAGCATGCCGAGGGGGAAGTGCTGTACGTAACGCAGTCGGCATATCTCGCACAGAACGCGCGCGATCTGTACTACGCCAACGGCTTCGAACGCGAAGACCAGGAATCCACGTTCCTTTCGTACCGCGAATTCGTTGAGTCCATCCATGTGCCAGCGGGGCGCGAAGCGGGCTGGCGTGAGTTCTCTGGCTGGTTTGCACGTATGCGCCACGGGCACGAGTTCAAGGAGTTCGACGGACACCAGGCGTTTGAGGAAATCCGTGGCGTAATCGCAGCACGCGCTGGCGGCGTGCTCTCGCGTAAGGATTACCGAGCGTTGGGCATTCGCCAGTCGATCTTCCACCTCGAGCAACGCGACCGGTTTTACGATCTGTTCGTGAAATACCGCTCCTGGCTCACCGATGCCAAGCTTTACGACCTGAATCTGCTCGCACATGACTGGCTTGCGTTAGCCATGCCACGCTACGACTTCGTGATGGTGGATGAAGTCCAGGACCTTACGACAGCGCAACTCGCGCTCGTGCTGAAGACGCTCAAGACTCCGCACCGCTTCATGCTCTGCGGCGATTCCAATCAGATCGTGCATCCCAACTTTTTCTCCTGGAGCCAGGTCAAGTCGCTGTTCTGGTGCGACCCGCGCCTGGCGGAACAGCAAGAGCTGCGCGTGCTGACGGCCAACTTTCGCAACGGGCCGGAAGTCACGCGTCTCGCCAACACGCTGCTGAAGATCAAACATCGGCGCTTCGGCTCCATCGATCGCGAGAGTAATTTCCTGGTCGAAACGGTGGGCGGGGAGCCGGGCGAGGCAAGGCTAATCGCGGACAAGGATGCAGCCAAACGCGAGCTGGATCACCAGATCCACCAGTCCACGCAATTCGCCGTACTGGTGATGCGCGATGAGGATAAGGCGGCGGCTCGCGAGTACTTTTCCACGCCGCTCCTGTTTTCGATCCATGAAGTGAAGGGACTGGAGTACGAGAATATCGTGCTCTACCGTTTCGTATCGGGCTACCGACGCGAATTTGACGAGATTACCGCAGGAGTGACGCAACTCGACCTCGAGACCAACACGCTTGACTACCGCCGCGCGCGCGATAAGAACGACAAGTCGCTGGAGGTCTACAAATTCTTCGTCAACGCGCTATACGTCGCGCTCACACGCGCCGCGACAAACCTGTATCTCATCGAGACCGACACTGCGCATCCTTTGTTCAGCCTGCTCGGCCTGACCGCCGCGGAGGGCGAGGCGCAGGTTCGAGCCAGACAATCTAGTCTTGAGGAATGGCAGAAGGAAGCGCGCAAACTGGAACTGCAGGGCAAGCAGGAGCAGGCCGAGGCCATCCGTCGGACCATTCTCAAGCAAACCTCACCGCCCTGGCCGGTACTTGACGAGCCGGCGGTCCGCGAGCTGCTAGTCAAGGTCTTCCGCGAGCGCGCGGTCGGCGACAAACAAAAACGGCGGCTCAGTGAGTACGCCGCTTTCCACGATGAGCCCGAACTGGCCTCGTACCTGGCGCGGGAAGCCGGTTTCGGCGTGGAGCAATTCGGCGAGGTACGGGGCTTCGAGCAGCAGCGTAGCGCGCTCAAGCACAAGTACCTAAGTCCCTACTCCGCACGTAATTTCAAAGACGTTCTGCGCCAGTGCGACACCTACGGTATCGACCATCGCACGACCATGAATCAGACGCCGTTGATGGCGGCCGCGGCCGCCGGCAACGCTGCCTTGGTCGAAGCGCTACTCGAACGCGGCGCAGACCGCGAAGCGGCGGATCAGTACGGCTGCAACGCGCTGCATATCGCTCTACGCGAGGCCTTCCGCGACCCACGGTTCGCACGTGGTCCCTGCGCTGCGCTTTATGAGCTGCTCGCTCCGACGCACGTGGACGTGAAGACTGGCGAGCGTCTCGTGCGCATCGACAAGCATCTGTCCGAATACTTTCTGTTCCAGACATTCTGGACGCTGTTCAAGTCGCGCTTCACACGTATCGACCGCTCGCCCAACGGCGGCCTCGATACCAAAGCGATACTTCGGGCCTGGCAGGGATTGCCGGAGACCGTCCTGCGCGCCGCACGCAACAAGCGCCAGCACCTGTCCCATGTGCTTTCGCGCAATGAAGTGGATCGCGATTACGCCTATAACCGCGCCCTGTTCAAGCGTGCGGCACACGGTTGGTATCAGTTCAATCCCACCCTTGAAGTGCGCTGCCGTTCGGGCGCGGGCGAAGAGTCGTGGCGGCCAGTATTTGCATCGCTCAATTTGCCGCTGATCGGCGAATTCTCAACACCGTATTCGCGTAGCCATCTCAGCGAATATCTAACCTCGGCGGGTATGCCGCCCTGCCCCGTGCCCCTCATGGCCGAACGCGAGACCGCACGCGTGGAGGAGGAAGCGCGCCGACAGCAGGAAGGGCTGCGGCGCCAGGAAGTGCAACGGCTCGCGCGAGAAAAAGAGCGAGCCGAACTACGGGCACAACATGAACGACGGCGAGCAGGCCAAGCCGAGCATCCGGCAACCGTCGAGAAACCGCGCTGGGGTACGAAGGAAGCGCGCCGCGAAGCCATGATCGAGCTGCAGCGCCAGATCGACAAATCACGCGAGCGAAGCAGAGGCAACCAGAATTAGCTGCGTAGCACTTGTACTTACTATGCACTTACACGCGCATGTGGCAGGCGCGTGAGAACCTAAGATGTTGTTTATGATTGGAAAGGGAGGGACTCGAACCCTCGACCCCGGCATTATGAGAGCGATAGATCAAATAAATAGGTAGTAATTTCAATCATCTACCAAAGGGCGCCCGTTGCAATTGGCATCACGAAGCACAATCGAGCACGACCGCGTCCCGCAAGACTCCCGCACGCAGCTATCCCATCGACCCCAAATGCCACACTACGCGGCGGCTTAAAGTGGCAGCCGAAATCCCTCGTAGACGAAGGAAGTGGCTATCCGCTCACAGTCCTTCTCGCTCACGGCTTCCCGACGGGCAATCTCATACCACCGCTGCTGCACCATCGCTTCCATCTCGGCAAGGATCCGAGTCGCCTCGTCACGTGAGAGCAGGAAGCGCTCACACTGCGAAAGCAGGTTTTCCGCGTTGGCGTATCGACCACGATCCCCGCAGATCATCGCAAGGTCCCGTCGCTCGACGCTCACCGCGATCGAGGGCGTTAGATCGTACGCCGGAGAGAGTCTCCAATCTTGGTCCATAGCGATCACGGCGTGATTTCGCGCGTGATCGTCGAGATTTGATATCAGCGCATTGAAGACCATGCGCCGAAAGAGTTCACGCGCATCGAGTCTGGGCTGAGCTGAAATCCGACGCAGCTCCTCAGCGAGGGTAACGTATGACCAACGGTCGCGGCGGTCCTGGTATGAGTCCTCGGCACGCAGGAGCGTAAGGGCACTGAGCATTCGTGCTCGGCGGTAACCTTTCGGGAAGTGCTGCCGATCGAAGCGCTTGACGAGCAGTGCGTCGCGATCGGCGATCTGAGTGAGTCTGCTTTGGGAAACCGAGAGGCCGCATTCGCGTGCAAGGACAAGCATCGCGTGCTCAACGCGAGCGTTGTTCCACTTGTCGTCGCGACGATTGAACTTCGCGATCCACAGTGCCTCCCCGTCCTCAACCACCGCCTTGGGTCTCGCGCCTCCCATTGCAGTGCCAATCAGCAGTAGGTCCTGAACCTGAGTCAGATCGGATGGATCGGCGCCCGCTTTCTCCGGTAGCTCCTCCGCCACGACGAGGTCGGCCAGCTCCTGAAGACGGGAGAGGTCCATCGTTCGATTGAAGGTGCGAAGCGGCGCCGGTGGATCGATGTTCAAGCCAAAACCGAGGGCGCCTGCTCGGTCGTCCGGTGAGTTCAGGAGATAGTCGAACTCGGTGAGGTTGACCTTGCCCGCGTGCTTTTCGATGACACGGCGGCCCCAATAGTCAGGACTCGCATCGCGGAGTGCGCCGAACATCCCGTGGAGGCGCGCCGTCTGGAATGCTCGCTCCTCGAGTTTGAGTTCGATCGGGTCAATTGGAACCGCATCCGGTCGCGCAAGGTAACGCCGGCCATAGACGAACCGGCCAACGCTTATGCCTTGGGCGTTGGTTGTGAGCTCGAAGCGTCCCGCGGTGACCGGCGAGGTTTCTCCAGGAAGGGTTAGGTAGACGAAGACCTCAGAAGTCATTGTCGAGTGCCTTCGTGCTGCGGCCGCCGCCGCGCGCGCGCTTGGTATCGAGCGCGCTCCCCTCCACATCTTTCGCAGGATCGGCGAGATCTTCCGTGGGTCCCAAGAGGTCATAGGCCCACAGAAGCGCCCAGTACGTGCCGATGCTCGCGCTGGCGCGGCCGTTTTCCGCGTCGCGAACCGCCCGGATTCCAGTGCCGATTTTGGCCGCGGCGTCGGCGAGAGTAAGACTGCGGCGTAGACGAGCCGTCCGTATGCGTTCGCCGAGCGTCTTTAGACTTCGCTCAACCGCAAAGGGAGGCGCCGTATGGATGGTGTTTAGCTTTGTCATGCTTTAAAAGGAACATTAGTCAGATTTACCTGCCTTTTAAAGCATATCAGTGATTGTACGGCTTTTCAATTCCCATGTGCTTTAAATAGCATGTTAATGCCGATAACATGCCTCTTAAGGCACAAAATCGGCCAAGACTAGCCATTGCCTAACGCAACGACTTCTCCACCAAGGCCAGGACAGCGCAGTCCCGGCGCTCCGGAAATTTAATCGCTGCGTCCTGGTCAATGCGCTCGGTGACGGCCGCGATCTTTCGGCGCCGCCTTCCCTCCTCAGAAACGATGCGGGCTACAACGTTCGTCGTCCCGTTGAATGAGGCTTTCCGCTTACGAAGTTCGGGTCCTATCAGGTCGCGTGGGTAAAATTTGAAGATTCGCCGTGCCCCTCTGGAGTCACCATCGTGAAATTCCTGCTGATCATCGCCGCCGCCTTTCTTGCGCCGGCACATGCTGAGAGCACAGCCGACCGCTGGAATCTCTCCGAGATCTACCCGTCGCTCGCTGCCTGGAACGCCGATGCCGACAAGATCGACGCCCAACTCAATGCTCTCACCAGCTCTAAGGGCCACTTAGGCGAGAGTGCTGCGCGCTTCAAGCAGTGCCTCGATCTTCAGGCTGACTTGACCAAGCGCTACTTCCGGCTGAAAGCCTACTCAAGCGAGCAAGTCGCCGAGGACACCGGGAACGCGGCCTCTCTGGAGCTCGACCAGAGAGCCGACCTCCTCGGCAACAAGGTCGTCGAAGCGAGCGCCTTCGTCGACCCAGAGATTCTGCACATCGGCAAAGATCACATTGCCCAATTTCTCCATGAAGAACCCTTGCTTTCGATCTACCGGTTTCCGCTCGAGAAAACGCTGCGGATGGCGGCGCATACGCTGAACGACGAGGGCGAGGCACTGATCGCGAAGTTTGGCCTTATGGATGACGCGGGCGTATCGGCGTACACGCTTCTCGCCAATGCCGACATCCCGTGGCCGAAGGTCAAACTATCCACAGGAGAGGAGATCACGCTCGACGCATCGGCCTACACAAAATACCGCCAACTTCCGAACCGCGAGGACCGCAAGAAGGTGATGGACGCCTTTTTCGGCACGTTCAAAACGTACGAACGCACGATCGGTGTCAACCTGTATTCGCAGCTCAAGCAGAATAGTGTATACGCAAAGGTGCGCAACTATCAGGACTCGATCACGCGCTCGCTCGACCGAAATAATGTTCCGGTCGAGGTCCTCGACACGCTGATCGCGCAGACCAATGCGAACCTGGCGACGCTATACCGCTACTTCCGGCTGCGCGCAAGGATGCTGGGCGTAGCTCAACTGCATTACTACGATATCTATCCGCCGCTCGTGCACAGCGACCTCAAGCTCCCATATGACGTCGGGCGTAAGCTCGTGTTGGAAGCGGTGGCACCGCTCGGCAAGGACTACGTCGACGCGCTGACTTATGGACTCAACCATCGGTGGATGGATACCTACCCGCGTCCGCATAAGCTATCCGGCGCGCACATGGACTCCTACGCATACGACGTGCATCCGTACGTATTAATGAACTACAACGACGACTATGAGTCAGTATCCACGGTCGCGCACGAGTGGGGCCACGCGATGCACTCGTACTTCGCCGACAAGGCACAACCGTTTGTGACTTCGAATTACCCGATATTTATCGCCGAAATCGCATCAACGTTTAACGAAGAGCTTCTGCTGCAGCGTGTGCTGAATACAGCGAAGACCGACGACGAGCGTCTCTATTTTCTAGGCTTTGCGCTGGAAAACATGCGTGCAACCTTCTTCCGCCAGGCGATGTTCGCGGAGTTCGAGCGCACCATTCATGCACGCGTCGACAAGGGCGAACCGCTGACCGGCGAGGCGCTCACTAACGTCTACTGTGACATCCTGAAGCGCTATCACGGCGACGGGGAAGGCGTGGTCGACATCGACAACGCCTATTGCACCGAGTGGGCGTACATCCCGCACTTCTACAACAGCTTTTATGTGTACCAGTACGCCACATCGATCGCCGCCAGCGCGCTCTTCGCAAAGCGCGTCCTGGCGCACGAGCCCGGTGCGCTCACCCGCTACCTCGACCTCCTCAAGGCGGGTGACTCGGGCTACCCTTACGATCTGGTGAAGAAGGCTGGAGTGGATCTCGCCACGCCAGCGCCCTACCAAGCACTATCCGCGCGTATGAACTCGATCATGGACGAAATCGAGGCCATTCTCGCCCGCAACAAGAAGTGACGGCGTAATCAGTATCTGGTCAAGGCATCACGATCGGACGACTTGCTACTTTTGAAAACGTCGCGGTAGCACGCCACGGGGCACGTGTCTCTGGTGACCGAAGAAACCGCAGAAATAGCCGTCCGAGCCTGATTCGGCTGCAGACCCACTGGCAATGGACTGTGCGCGCGATTCCGAAGTGGATGCCACGCTGCTTTCCCTCAAAAAATTCTTAACGGTCGGGCTCCACGTAAGAGTTTATCTCGTGTGCCCGGTCACTAGTGTCCGACACGTTTA
>PLIX01000281.1 GCA_003140135.1 Gammaproteobacteria bacterium | reverse complement strand
GGGCGGGTGTGATCTCACGCTCGTTCACGAGGGCGTATTGTCCGAATACGAGGAACGAACTCAAAGTGGCTGGACAGGAATTCTTGAGAAGCTGGCCGTAGAGTTGGCGTCGGCTGCGCGCAGCTAACCTGCCGATTCAGACGAGCGGCTGCACGCCGATGAGCCACAGATGAAGCCGCCAGACAAAGAGGACATACAGGGCAAGTCCGCCGATCACCGCGATGGCATCATTGAACGATGAGGCCGGCAGGGTCTGAATGGGCGCCTGCACGCGGCGCTTCAGCGAGATCCGATCGATCCCTGCCCAGACGAGGAAGGATCCAAAGAGAAGAACCGCGGCCAGCGAGCCATTTGATAGCAGATGCGCGGTGGCCCAGAACTTGGTCGCCACAAGGAGCGGATGGCGCATCGCAGTCTTGATTTTGCCGGGAAGGTAGGCGGCAAGCGCGAGCGGAAAAACCGGCACCATCAACACGAAGGTCGCGTACCGCAGCCACAACGGCGGCGTATAGAGAATCTCCGGCGACTGCCGGGCGAGAGAGTAGCCCCAGATGATGGCTGCGAAGCCAGCGATGGAGATGACCGCATAGAGGCCTTTCCACTGGTTCTGACCCATGAGAAGGGCCATGCGCTCGCGCCAGTAGGGCGCAATAATGGCAACGGAGTGCGCCCCCAAGAAGAGCACTAGACCAGCAATGAGGATGAGCACCGCGACGTTCCTTGTGGAGAGCGCGAACCCCCAATGTTACGGGAATCGGCTCACCCGGGTCAGATTCTTGCTTAGCCTTTAGCCATACGGGCAACGTGTAAGGAATGTTTCGATGCGACTGCGAGGAATCGGGATTCTGGGGGTTGCTTGCACGGTGGCGGCATCATCCGCGGTCGCGGCGGATGCCGATTGGCCCAGCTACAACCGCACGGTGAGCGGCGATCGCTACTCCGCGCTCGCCGACATCAACCGTGCGGATGTGAAGAGGCTGAAGATCACGTGCACCTTCGACACCGGCACAATGACGAGTTTTCAGTCCGGCATCATCGAGGTCGCCGGGGTGCTGTACGGCACAACGGAGATGGATACCTTCGCGATTGACCCCGGCACCTGTGCGCAGAAGTGGCGGGTGCACGAGACCTACACGAGTGTAAGCCCGCTCAAGGTTAATCGCGGCATTGCGTATCTTAACGGTCGGCTCTTTCGCGGCACGCAGGATGGCCGTGTATTGGCCTATGAGGCGGCGACCGGCACGCGCCTGTGGGAGGCGCAGATTGCCGATCCCAAGATCGGTGAAACCGTGCCGGCAGCCCCGATTGCGTGGAATGGTCTCGTGTTCGCCGGCAATGCCGGCGGCGACAACAAGGCCGTCAAGGGCCGGATGTACGCGCTAGATGCGGCAAGCGGCAAGATGGTGTGGAAGTTTGACATGGTCCCGTCGAATCCGAGCGCGGATCGGACTTTAGGCTGGGGAAACGCGGCAGACGTGCCCGTCACCGGCGGTGCGACTTGGACCTCATACACGCTTGATCCCGCGAGTGGACTTCTCTACGTGCCGGGCGGCAATCCGGCGCCTGATTTTGATCATCGTCTGCGTCTGGGCGAGAACCTGTACACGGGTTCGATTGTTGTGCTCGACGCGAAGGCTGGAAGCTACAGGACACACTATTCCATCGCGCCGGCCGACTATCACGACTGGGACGTCTCTTCAGCGCCCGTACTGCTCACGACTCGTGCGGGGCGGCACCTCGTCGCGGAAGCGCCGAAGGACGGCTATCTGCATGCCTTCGATTTGCAAAGTGGCGCGCGGGCGTACGCGAACGCGGTCACGCGGATCGAGAATCGCAACGTCCCGTTCTCCGAGCAGCCGGTGCACTTCTGCCCCGGAACCCAGGGCGGCTCAGAATGGAATGGTGCGGCCTACGATCCGGCGACGAACCTCATCTATACCGGTGCGGTCGATTGGTGCGCGACGGTGACTCTCGCTCCCGAGCAAAAGACCAAGAGCGTGCCCGACGGGAAGCCCTGGTCAGGGAACGAAGCCGCCAGTGAAAAGGAAACCTTCGGCAAACTCGACCCAACCTCGGAATGGGCGGGTTGGATCTACGCGACCGATGCGGACAGCGGTGCGACGTCGTGGAAGTTCAAGGTGCCATTTCCGGTCATGAGCGGTGTCACACCGACGGCCGGGGGCCTGGTGTTCGTGGGCGACATGGGCGGCAACCTCTACGCCTTCAATGCCGAGACGGGGCAAATGCTCTGGTCGCAGAAGATCGGTGGGGCGCTGGGCGGGGGCGTGATCACATATCGGGTGAATGGCGTGCAACGATTGGCGGTCGCCACCGGGATGACCTCCCCGATCTGGCCGACCGAGAAGACGACCGCCAAAATTGTCGTGCTCAGCGTCGAGGCCCGGTAGCGACATCAGTCTTTGCTACGGCCCCGCTTGTGTCGGCTGGCCGCTCCCTGGTCTTCGGCCCGCAGTAGCTCATCAAGGAGTCCGAGCCGCTCGGGCCAGAAACGCTCGTAGAACCGCAGCCACTCATCGGCAGTGCACAGCGGTTGCGGCTCGAGTCGGCAGACATGCGCGCGACCCTCGACGCGTCGGCGCACGAGGCCCGCCTTCTCCAACACTTTCACATGCTTTGACGCAGCCGCAAAGGACATGCGATGAGGCGCCGCCAGCTCGCCGATGTTGTGTTCCCCAGCGGCGAGACTGCGCAGCATTGCGCGGCGCGTTCGATCGGAGAGCGCGTGAAAGACGCTGTCGAGCGTGGTATGTCGTTCCTCAATCATGCGATCGAGCCTACTTTGCCGCCGCAGGAAGGTCAACCAGTTGGTTTAATAGCTGGGATCGATCCATGCTGGCAAAACTCTTATGGCTACCGTCCGTATCGGAATCTCGGGATGGCGTTACCCGCCGTGGCGCGGCGTGTTCTATCCGAAGGATCTGCCGCAGCGCGAAGAGCTGCACTATGCTTCGCGAGTCTTGAACGCGATCGAAATCAATGGATCATTCCATTCGCTGCAGAGGCCTGAGAGTTACGCGAAGTGGTACGCCGATACGCCGGATGACTTCATGTTTACCGTCAAGGGCCCGCGCTATATCACTCATATGCGCCGCCTGCGCGAAGTCGATGAACCACTCGCCAATTTCTTGGCCTCGGGCCTCTTCAATCTGCGCGAAAAGCTCGGGCCCATTCTTTGGCAGTTTCCGCCCAACTTCAAATATGATCGGGCGCGGATGGAGTCGTTCTTTGACTTGCTGCCGCACGACACCAACGTTGCCCGCGCCATCATGCGTAAGCGCTCGGCGTGGATGAAGGGCCGCACGCGTCTTGTTAGCGGCGAGAAGCGCGTGCTCCGTCATGCGATCGAGATCCGTCACGAGAGCTTTCTTGATCCCNNTCACGGCAGATTTTGTGTATATGCGCCTGCACGGGGACAAGGAGCTCTACCAAAGCGGGTACCAAGACCCAGCGCTGTCGCGCTGGAAGCGCCGAATCCTCGCGTGGCATTGCGGCTCGGAGCCGAGGGGCGGTAATAAGATATAGCCCAAAAAGGCACCAAAAGCCAAATCGCGCGACGTGTATTGTTTCTTCGACAACACGGACGTCAAGCTGCGAGCGCCACGCAATGCGCAGACCCTGATGCGCAAACTCGGTCTCAAGAGCCTCGTGTGAAGTACAGGCGCGCGCAGCCGTGCTAAATTGATCAGGCACGGTGCCATGAATACTTCGTCACTTATTTTCGGGCTGCTCTTTGGTTCTATTGGAATCGGTTTCTTCGTCTACGGTAAAAGACAGAGGGCCGTGGTGCCGCTCGTCTGCGGAGTCGCGCTGATGATTTTTCCGTATTTTGTCTCGAGCGCGATACTTCTTGTCGCGATTGGAGTGGCGCTGGTCGCGCTTCCCTATTTTGTCAGATTCTGATTACTGTAGGGTTTGTGAGAAAGTTGACCATCGCAACCATGGTTCCGTTGCACTGCGCAATAAACCGAAGCACCGCCTGACCGCTCAAGGTCGGGCGTAGTTGATTGGCACGTGCCCGTCGAAGTCAGCGGCGACGAGCCTGCCGCAGGCAGCTGATGAGTTCTGAGCAACGCTGCGCCTAATGCGGTCGTACCGCCTCTATATTGGCGTCGTGCTATCGGATTGGCTTGCGGTTGCGGTCAGATGAATCCGAGCGTACTCGGACTGAACGCCGACAAATTGGGCAGCACGGTGGCGAGTGCCCTCGCGTCGGCACCGAACCAGGTTGCCAACGTCGCAGCGAATTGATCGACGGCAATCGTCGGGATCCACCGGCCGAGGTTGCTCGCATCGTCCGGGCCGGACAGTTGCATCGTAGGCATCGTCCCGTAAATGCGGCCGCCGTTGACGGCATCCCCGATGACCAGCGGATGGCTGCCCCACCCGTGGTCGGTTCCGCCGCCGGTGTTCGGCAGGAAGTTGCGCGAAAATTCCGACAGTGTGAACGAGGTGACGCTCTTGGCGGCGCCGATGTCCGCCATCGCGCCATGAAAGGCTGTGAGCCCCGCGTTCAGTAGACTGAACAAGGCTTGCTGCTGGTAGAGCTGGTTCGTGTGTGTGTCGAACGAGCCGAGGGTGGCAAGAAACACCTGGCGGCTGGCCCCGAGCACGCTGCGAGCCTCGATCACCTTGGCGATCGCTAGCAGCTGTTGCGAGAAGTTATCCGCAAGCCCTTTGAAGCGGGCGGACAGCGTGGCGTCGGTCGCCATCAGGATCGGGTTCAGAATGGCGCTGCTGCTGAGCGCGCCGCGCATGACAGCCTGCGCTGCCTGCGTGAGATTGACGGCCGCGTCGACGTTTAGCAGCTGCTCCAACGCCGAGCGCCGCGCCGCATCTGCACTGCTGTTCGAGAAACCGTTCAAGCGGAACGGGCCGCTAGTCGGGATCACGAGGGCCTGCGACGCCGCGCCGGTGACGAACAGGTTGTTGCCGCCGGCGGAGATCATCGCCGGCACGCTCGAATTGGCATTCAGCGCGGCGAGTTCGTCCAGGAGCCGCCCGCCCCACCCGCTGTTTGAGGACGCATTCGATATCGATGCCTGCCATTGATGCTGCTGATCGATGTGCGAGAAGAGGTCTTCCGGCTTTACTGTGGCTGTCGACAAATACTGCGCTTTGGTCAACGGCTCGACGAGCGTACCGACGTTCGCCACTACCGCGACGTTGCTCGATGCCCAGAGTGACTGTAGACCCGGCAGCGCCGGATGCAGGCCGTACTGGGGCGCACCGCCGGAGATCGCGAGCGGCAAGAGCTGCGATTTCGGGAGCGCGAGAAAACTGCGCGTCTGCGCATAATCGGCGTAGCCCGCGGTGTCGAGCGGCACGATCATGTTGTTGGTGTCGTTCCCGCCATACAGGAATATGCACACCAGGGCCTTGTAATCGTTCGCCGCGGCGGCATGCGCCGCGAAGGCGCCAAATTGACCCAAGGCGACGGTTCCCGCGATCGCGCCGCCATGCTGCAGAAAGCTTCGCCGTTTCATATCAGCGCTCCACTTGGTATTGCGCGGAGGTCAAGACTAAATAGGTTGCCGCACGCTGCGCGGCGAGCGGGTCGGTGGAGCTCGCGGCAATCGATCCGGCCGCCGTCAGAATAATGTTGCTCGCATCGTTCGTCAGGCTGCCGTGGAGCAGCATTTGATTCAGCCGCGCGATCAGCGCGGTATGGTTACCGGCACTGGCGAGCGCGGTCAGGTCGACCGTGGTACCGGTGCTTCGAGGAACCGTGGGATCGGGCGCGGCGCCGCCCTGCATGATCAGGGTATCGATGAAATTCGCCCGTGCGAGCGCGGTCGCGGCGTTGTCGATTTCCAATTCCGGCGCCACCGTCTGCGTGCCGGGAATCGTGTAGGTCGGCGGATAGTAGTTAAATACCGTGTCCGGCGAGAATACCGGCTCACCCATCGCAGAGCTCGAAGTGCGCGCCAAGACGCCGTCCGATTGGCCGCCGAGACTGCGCAGAACGCTCGTGATGAAGAGCACGGGTTCACGCACATGGCCGAAGAGGTTCGTGGCTGGCGCCGCGCCGCGGGCTTCGGTGTCCGTCAGGATCGCGCGCACCACCGCACTGAGATCACCGCGCACGCCTTGGCCGTTGTTAGCGAATATCGCGGCGACGCGCGCGACGTATGCCGGGCTCGGGTTACTCGTGACCAGATGCTGTATCAGCTGCTGGCTGATGAACGGGCCGACGTTCGGATGATTGAAGATGTTGTCGAGCGCGTCGCTGAGATCCTGCGCCGGCGTCTGATTCGCCGGTACCGTATAACCGTTCAAGAGCCCCTTTGCGCCGGGCTCGTGGTGATCGGGGAACGCTACCATCGTGCCGCCGAGATTGACCGGATTTTGCCACTGCGAGTTCGCGCCGGGCAGCGGCGGGTAGGTCCAGCCGGTGAAGACCGACGAGAAGCCATTGATGGTGGCTGTATCGAAGGTCGGCTGCGGCGCGCCGCCGGCGTCGAGCTGCGGCGTGCCGTCCGGATTCAGTGCGACGAGCCCGATCGAGAACAGCTGCAGAACCTCGCGCGCATAATTTTGATTGGGGATCGTGCCGTATTGATAGTTGGTCTTGTCACTGTTTGCCATGTCGAGATAGCGACCCATGGTCGAGCTCAGCGTCACATCCTGGAGCAGCGCCCGGTAATTGCCGAGCGCATCTCTGAGCAGCACGTTCTCATAAGCGGCTAAGCCATAGGCTTCATTGATGTCGACGCTCGATACAACCATGATCTGCGATAACGCGAATGCTACTCGTTGGCGCAATTGATCGGGGTTATTGAGCGCATGCGTGAAGAAGTCGCGCTGCACATTAAACGGCGAGTACTGATCGCGCGCACACCAGCTGGAAGCATCGAGCGGAACCGATCCGTCGTCCACGCAGCTCGCCGGCTTGGTATTCGGCGTATAGGTGTATCCAGTGTACTGAGTCGGTGGATACGCCAGCTGTTCGTTGATGTAGGCATCGACGCCGATACTTTGCACATGCGCGATGTCGCTCGCCGTGACGCCGAAAGTCGCCTGTTCGAGGAGTCGAGCCGCGTCGGCGGCGCCGACGGGCACGGGGGTGGATGTCGCACTGTGTGTCGGGGCAAGTGGTGAGGCGGATGTTGCCGTGGCTGGGCTTGTGCTTGGGGTGGCGCTCGACGGTACAGCTGTGCTGTCGGTGTCGTCAGCGCCGCAGGCGCAGAGCGTAAGTGCCAGAATCGCGCAGCAGGAAAAATGAGCAGGCTTCGAAGCCGAGACCGCGCATTTGTTGTTCATCCGTGACCCACCCTCGAAGCAGCCTTAGAACGGGCTGCAGAGCGCGATCATTGAGAGTGCACGGTGAACACCGGTAGAACTGACGACGAGCGCTACCCATCGTGTAGCACTTTGCCGGCAACCCCGCTGTCTTCACAAGCCGTTCAGGCTCTCGAGACCGGAAGCTTTGCGTCCCCGCCTCGCGACGGGTTTGCCCTTAACGTTGACGAGTAAAGCGCGTCGACATTTGAATTGCAATTGTCGGCGCGTACAGACAGCGCTTTTACCTAATACGATCGCTAGATCCCAATTGACAATGCCAAATTGAGCTCGTCCAGTTTGACAAAGATGGCAAAGCACCAGAGCCTTATGGTCGCGACCGATGTGAACTTCTGCGGGCGAACTCATCGGAACGGAGCAACACTGGCTCGAAAATTATCCGCAGGAGCCGAAAATCCCAATGTCTTCCTTGGAACTGGTTCGACCGGAAAGCGACTCTGTCGAGTGCTGATTGGGGGGGCAGGACGGATCGGTTCCCTTTGGGAGGTATTCACGCAGCAAGCGGTTCGTATTCTCGTTGGTTCCTCGTTGCCAAGGACTCTGCGGATCACAGAAGTTCAACTGATCGCTGCAACACTTTGACCTTTGAACGGGAGGTGGGGTGTGATGCACAACGACCAAGACGTCGCTTTTATGGCGCGGCGGAGAGTGCCGAGATCTGGGAGCGCTGGCGGAAGGGTGAGGGAGTTAAATCGATCGGCCGTGTTTTCGGCAAGAGTTCCGGCTCGATCTTTTCTCATCGGATTCCCTTTGGCGGCGCTCGACTCGGCTGCGGCGACGCTCCGAGTCGCCCTAACTCTGGTGGAGCGTGAGGAAATCTCGCGCGGTGTGATCCGCGGGGACTCTCTGCAGGTGATTGCAGAGAGTTGGGGGGCGTGCTCCCAAGGCAAAGAAAAAACTGCGGTAAGCGCGCTAGGCAACCGACAAGCCAGTTGTTCGACACGTAGCATCGACTTCCCGGCGTGACGGTTAGCCGCATCGGCCGCCCCCGCCTGCCCGGACAGAAGACGCCCATTCGCTAAACTAACTGAGTATCCAATCATGAACTCCGAAGAATTATCTCGAAAGATCATTGTCGCCGGCGGCTTGGCCGTTGTCGTCGGTATCATCGCCGTGACGTACTCGCTGCGCTCCCACCACCCTACCGCGGTCGCTCAGGTCTCCCAACCCCCTGCCGCACTCGCCCAGATTCCTGACGTTCCGGCCCCAGTCGCTCCGATCCCGGACGCCCCTGCCGAGGTGGCTCAGACCCCGGATGTCCCTGCCGCGGTCGCTCCCAATGAAAACGTCGGCGCCAAAACCGGCGACACTGCCAGTTCCGCTGCTGTCGAGCCCAAGGTCGCTGGTAACCATCCGGCCAAGACGCGCCGCATTAGCGCTGACACCAGCGCCCGTACCGTCGCGCCTGGGTCTACCATCGACTCACCCGAGCAATCCGCAGGCGAGACTGTCGCCAACAACGTGGACGGCGTGAAGAGCGTCGATGGGCTGGCGATGTCGTCAGTCGCCAGCCGCACGGCCACCGATGCCGGGGATGGTGCAACGAGCAACGAGTCGGCCGACTCGGATAGCCGCATCACCACCGAGCTGAAATCCCAGTTCGCTGCCGACAGCATCAGCAAGGACGGCGACATCGGTGTGACCACGACGCAGGGCGTCGTCGTGCTAACCGGCACGCTGGTCACCCAAGACGCCATCGATCACGTCAAGAATGTCGCCGAGAAGGTCAAGGACGTGAAGAGCGTAGACGCATCCGCGATGACGATCACCAGCACTTAGTGCCTCGGGAAACCCTGGCGTTCGGCGAGGAGCACTCAACTCGCTGCGGCGAAGAGACAGCTGCCGGCCTTCACCGGGAGCCTGCCGGGAGGGACACGCAGCGAGGGCAGTTCCAAGGGCGCCCTCGCTGCGTTCGCCGGATCAGTCCTTGATGAAGGCGAGCAGCTCCGCGTTGACACGGTCCTTGAGCGTCGTGCATATGCCGTGCGGCGCCCTTGTAGATGACAAGTCTTGCGTTCTTGATGATCTTCGATGAGCTCAATGCCGAGGGCGCGATCTGCAAGCTCTGATCGTCGTCACCGTGAAGAACAGGTGTTGGCACATCGAATCATCGGAAGCGACGTTCGCGCCTGTACTTCTCGGAACTTGTCTGGAACAGGGCATCGGTGTGCGTCGCGGGTGTCGTCGGTCACGACCGGTAGCAGAACGAGCGCGTGTGTTCGTCGAGATGATTTGTATGAACATATGAACAAGGCGCAGGCCTTGTTGGTCTGCTTCCTGATTGCCGCGTCCCACGCGCGCCGCCCCCGAGCTCACTCTGGTCGAACCATGCCTCAATGTCAGCGGCACGCAGCGCGGCGCAAGTCCGCTGCGCGGCATCTACGTCTTCCGATGCGTAGCTGCGTGATCCGAATCCACGGAGCGCACTCCGCAGAGGGGGCCGTTGCGCGCGCGATCCCGGGTGCGCGAATCCAGCTTGCGCTCCTTCTCCGGGGCCTCAGGCCGCCTCCCGAACGGAAAGAGGTAGGAGTCGGTCACTTTCCTTTTTGACCACCCCGTAGCACTCGCAGGACCGTTTTTCGACGCCGGTCCGGTCGAGCACCGTGATCTTGCCGGCGCTGTAGTGAATAAGACCTGCTTTCTGCAACAGCGCTGTCGCCTTCGTCACATCCGCGATGCCGAGGCCGAGCATATTGCCAATCAGTTTGTCCGTCATGCTAATTTGACTTGAAGACAGACGATCCAGACTCAATAACATCCATCGGCAAAACTGTTGATCCACCGGATGATGCCGGTTGCACGCGGCGGTTTGTACCATTTGCGTGATCAAGGCCGAGGCGAACATTAGCAGGCGACGGCTCAACGCCCCGCCACTACGGAACTCATCCTTCAATACCTGCGCTTTCAGGCGGTACGCGTGACCGGCGTTCTGCACGATCGCTCGGCTCAATGTCGATTCTCCGCCCATAAATAGCGCAATACCGACCATGCCCTCGTTGCCCACAACGGCAATCTCTGCAGATTCACCATTTTTCATTACGTACAGCAGGGAGACGATGCAATTGATTGGGAAATAAGCATGGCTCATCGTCTGACCAGATTCATATAAGACCTGGCCCAGTGCTAAAGGAACCAACTCCAGATCTTTGGCGAGACGCTCACACTCCGCGGCTGACAACGCAGCGATAAGGGCGTTTTGCTGTGGCCGATGTTGCGTCTGCGGATTCGTAGGCTTTGGCGTTGCATTCGTAGAACGGTCATTCATATCCGTTTTGAGCCTCACGGTTAAAGCGTCTCCGGATGCGTTGGGGTCGAAACGATTCAGGCTCTACGCAGCAAGTAAACGACGAGAACAACGAGGAGAACGGTACCCAATAAGCCGCCGCCGATGTACATATGGACCTCCAATAACTCACCTAAGGCACATCAGAGCACGCGGGGAGTCAACCTGTCGGGACGCTGCCGCACATAGCAAGGGGAAACGGTGCCTCCGCTTCCACACGGCCTGTATCTGGAGACGTGTATGAGAGCTACCGAACCGACATATGTACTGAGTTCTGCCTAGACTTCGAGAATCAGCCAGTATCGTGAGCGCGTCCCCACGCGTCCCGGCACGGCGTCTAATTATTACCTTTCAATGCAATACATAAAGCAGCAACATGAAGCTCGCGGTTTGTTGACGTGATGCATAATCGAGTTTCTACAGACGTACAGCATGTGAGCCGGGGGAAACCAGCGCTGAAGTCGACACCGTCTCCCAACGGTCGATCGTTCATTCACACATCCGTTGTTCTAAAGCGTCTGTACGACGAGGCGCCCGCGGACCACTTCACGTTGGGCTGGGTCATGGCCAGCCTGCGCAAGCGCTCCTTTGGCATGATCATGCTGCTGCTTTCGCTGGCTGCAGTCGTACCGGGTGTTTCAATCGTAGCGGGCTTGCTGCTTATGATTCCTGCGTTTCAGATGATCGCGGGCCGCTCTTCCCCAGTCTTTCCGCGCCGCATCGTTAACCACCCGTTGCCGACGCGCCACCTCTTGGCCCTGGTGCGGCACGCCGTACCGCTGCTGAGATATCTCGAGAAGATGATCCATCCGCGTTGGCATACCCCGCTCGAGGCAACTAAGCGTATTGTGGGTATTGTCGTCATTATTCTGGACGCGCTTATCGTGCTCGCGCCGATTCCCCTCACCAACGTTGTTCCCGCCCTGGTAATCGGCCTTATTTCACTGGCCTATCTTGAGGAGGACGGGTTGCTGCTTTTGATCGCTTTGCTTGTTTCGATTACCGTGCTGGCGGTCGCGTCAGTGGCGGTTTGGGAGACAGTGCATGGCGTCACCGACTGGATCGGCGCGAATTTGTAGCTCGTTTCGAAGCGCCGCCACTGATACGCGACCGAGAATGCGCGCTCGATTGGTCGGACATCGCCACTGTCTTTATGCCACCGCGCGGAGGTCGAAGTCGGCTCGAATGACGTCGTAGGGTACTTGGATCTCTTTCCTCCGTGCGCGCTCCGAGTCCGCAATTCATCAATCCCTAGCGCTCTACGTCCCGATCGACTTTGCGAGCAAGACCGCGGACGCTGCTTGGTCCGGTGCTCTGCGAGATGGTGCCCGAGGTCGGAGTCGAACCGACACGCTTTTAAGGGCGGTGGATTTTCTTATCACTTCGGCTTTCGCCGCCCAAAGCATGGTTGCTCAAGTTCGTGGTCTGGAGCACGCCTTCACCTTGGCCTTGCGGCTGTAGGTGCCCGCCGTCTGCTCTCTACACCTTCCCTCCTATATAGAGGGCTTGGCTCGGCGTGAGCTCGAACGATCGCTGTTCAGGGCCTTCACCGACTTTGACGGGCTTCACCTCAAAAATTTCTTAATGAGGGCTCAAGTTTTCTAGTCTGAGTCCACTGCGTCTACCAATTCCGCCACTCGGGCTTTTTCTGATCTTGATTCTACCGCAACATGCTCGCGTGCAGCTTCAAGACTTCGCGTATGACATTCCGCCCGATCGGGTGGCCCAGATGCCGCTCGCTGAGCGCGCCGCGAGCCGTCTCCTGATGCTGGATGGCCACGACGGCGTGTGCAGGGATGGCATGATCCGCGATTTGTCCGAGCTTTTGATGCCGGGAGATCTTCTCGTTTTCAACGATACGCGAGTGGTTGCCGCACGGCTTATGGGCTACAAAGCCTCCGGCGGCCGTGTCGAGATTCTTCTTGAGCGGGCGCTCGAGGCCAATCAGGCGCTCGTGCAACTCAAAGGTGGAAAATCCCTGAGGGAGAAGCTCTCGATTACAACCGTTGGCGGCGACGTGCGTCTCGTGGAACGCTGTGGGGATCTTTGGCGAGTGGAGTTGCCCGCTGCCGTACTCGATTTCTTCGAGGAATGGGGCGAAGTGCCGCTTCCTCCTTATATCAGGCGCAGCGCCAATCCGCATGACCGAGAGCGCTACCAGAGTATTTTTGCGCGCGAGAAAGGTGCCGTGGCGGCGCCGACGGCGAGCCTGCACTTCGATTCAAATCTGATGGCGGCACTCGAGAAGCGCGGGATCGAGCGTGCGTTCATCACGCTGCACGTGGGGGCAGGGACCTTTCAGCCGGTGCGAGCGGCGAACCTCGATGAGGTCGTGCTGCACGCAGAGCGCTTGGAAGTGAGCGCGGCAACCTGTGAAGCTATCCATGGGGCACGCCAAGCAGGGGGCCGCGTCGTAGCTGTCGGGACAACCGTCGTTCGGGCACTCGAATCCGCTTACCTGGCCACTCCGGACTGCACAACGGATCAGCCGCTTGCACCACATAAAGGAGAGACCCGCCTTTTCATCCGTCCGGGCTTCCCATTCCGGGTCACGGATGCGCTCATTACGAACTTCCATGTCTCGGAGTCCACCCTTCTTATGCTGGTGTGCGCCTTTGCTGGCCGCGAGCACACCCTCGCGGCCTATGCCCATGCGATCAAGGCCGGCTATCGATTTTTCAGCTATGGGGACGCGATGTTCGTGACGCCGCAGGCGCGAGTTGGGCGATGAGACCGATCTTCGAGATCCAGGCGACCGACGGTGCGGCGCGCAACGGGCGCCTCATCAGCGCTCACGGGAGCGTCGATACCCCCGCTTTCATGCCCATCGGGACCTACGGCACCGTGAAGGCGATGACCCCGGAGGAGCTGACGGATCTCGGAGCCCAGATCGTCCTCGCCAACACCTTCCACCTCATGTTACGGCCCGGGACTGCCGTGATTGCCCTGCATGGCGGCCTGCACCGGTTCATGCACTGGCCGCATCCGATATTGACGGATTCGGGGGGATTTCAGGTCTTTAGCCTCGCAAGCCTGCGCACCATCACCGAAGAAGGCGTGCGCTTCCGCTCACCCGTTGATGGCGCGGAGGTGCGCCTGACCCCCGAGGATTCAATGGACATGCAGCTCGCCCTGCGCTCCGACATTGCCATGGCGCTCGACGACTGCACGCCCTTTCCCGCCACGGAGAAGGAGGCGCGAGCCTCCATGGAGCGCTCGATGCGCTGGGCCACCCGCAGCCACGCGCATTACCACCAAAGCGAGCCCCCGGGAGGGCTCTTCGGCATCGTGCAGGGCGGCATGTTTGCATCCTTAAGGACCGCCTCCCTGGAAGCGCTCCTGCAACGTGACTGGTCGGGGCTTGCGGTCGGGGGCCTCGCGGTCGGAGAGCCGGAAGAGGAGCGCTTGCGGGTTCTCGAAGGCCTCGTCCCGCAGATGCCGGCCGACCGGCCGCGCTACCTGATGGGGGTGGGGCGCCCGGAGGACATCGTCGCCGCGGTGCAGCGTGGCATCGATCTTTTCGACTGTGTCATTCCCACGCGGCATGCGCGCAACGGCCACCTCTTCACGTCCACCGGATTCATCAACATCAGAAATGCCAGCCACCAAATGGACTTAGGCCCCATCGACCCCCTGTGCAGCTGCTACACCTGCCGCAACTTCTCGCGCTCGTATCTCAAGCATCTCGACCGCTGCAAGGAGATCCTGGGGGCGCGCTTGAACACCATCCACAACCTGCACGTGTACCTGTCCCTCATGCGCGCGCTGCGCGCCGCCATTGCCGAGGGGCGCCTTTCAAGCTTTGCGGCGGGCTATCTGGCACAGCGCCGGGAGGCGGCGGGTGCTGTGGCATAATGCCGCCCCCTCAAGGTAGGTGCAGCCATGAATTCTCTTATTCCCGACGCCTGGGCGCAGGGCACCGGCATGACCGGCGGCGGCCAGTTGGCGCCCCTTCTGATGATGGTCGTGTTCATCGCCATCTTCTATTTCCTCCTGATCCGGCCGCAGCAAAGGAAGGCGAAGGAGCATCAGGCGATGGTCGCCAAGCTTGCCCAGGGCGATGAGGTGGTGACGGCAGGTGGACTTCTCGGCCGCGTGCTGGACGTCGGCGACACCTTCGTGACGCTCGAGATCGCGGAGGGCGTGCGCGTCAAGATCCAGAGGTTTCAGGTCACGTCCCTCATGCCCAAGGGCACCCTGAAAAGCGCCTGATCATGCTCGAGTACGCCCGCTGGAAATACATCCTCGTCGCATCCGTTCTTATCCTCGCGCTCTTTTTTGCGTTGCCGAACTTCTTTGGCGAGGACGCCGCCTTGCAGCTCGCGCGCAAGGACCATGCGAACATCGATGCGGCGGCCGAGCAGACGGTTGAGAAGTTCCTGACGGAGCAGAAGGTCGGGTACACCAAAACCTATATTGACTCCGGGCGGCTCATGATCCGCTTCCCGAATGTGGTCGAGCAGCTGAAGGCGCGCGACGCCGTCAATGACCACTTTGCCGCCGAGTACCTGACGGCGCTGTCCTTTGCGCCGCGGGCGCCTGAGATCCTGCGACGACTGGGGCTGCGGCCCATGGCCCTGGGACTTGATCTGCGCGGCGGCCTCTATCTTCTTTATCAGGTGGATATCAACGGCGCGGTGAACCAGCTCCTGGAAGGCTACGAGCAGGACATCCGGCGCACGCTCGCGCAGGCGAATCTGCCCTTCACCGATATCGTGCCGGTGAGCATCGACAGCCCGCGGCCGAATGGCGTGCAGGTGCTGCTGCCTGCCCATGCGGATGCGGAGGCCGTGCGCAAGGCGCTCGCGAAGCCGCTCGCGGATCTCAAGCTTGAGATCGTGAATTTGCCGAGCGGGCCTGCGCTGCGGGCGACGATGACGCCGGTGCAGATGCGCCAGCGCCAGGACTACGCCATTCAGCAGAACCTGACGACGCTGCGCAATCGAGTCAACGAGCTCGGGGTTTCCGAGCCCATCGTGCAGCGCCAGGGACTTGATCGCATCAATGTGCAGCTGCCCGGCGTGCAGAACTCCGCCGAGGTGAAGGACATCCTCGGCAAGGTTGCAACCTTGGAGTTTCGCCTCGAGGACATGCAGAACAACGCCGTGCAGGCGGCCGCCCGCGGCCGCGCGCCCCTAGGCTCGAAGCTCTACAAGATGAAGGACGGCCGCCCCGTCCTCCTGAAGCGCGACATCATCGTCACCGGCGATGAGCTCACGGATGCGCGCACCACGGCAACGCAGGAAGGTCCGGGCGTGTCGTTGAAGCTCGATGCGCGCGGCGGCGATCAGATGCTGAAGACGACGCGCGCGAACCTCGACCGGCGCATGGGAGTGGTCTTCATCGAGCGCGGCCATGAGACGACTACCGTGAACGGCAAGAAGGAGACGCGCGAGGTCACGAACGAGGAGGTCATCAATCTTGCGACCATCCGCGGCGTCTTCAGCAATCAATTTCAAATTACGGGGTTAGCCGCGGGCGAAGCGCGCGATCTGGCCCTGTTGCTGCGCTCCGGGCAGCTGGCCGCGCCCCTTGATCCCATCGAAGAGCGCGCCGTGGGTCCGAGTCTGGGCCAGGACAATATCGAAAAGGGCGTGCGCGCCCTCATCATCGGCATGGTCGCCGTGTTCGTGTTCATGGCCTTTTATTACCGCGTCTTTGGCCTCGTCGCAGACAGCGTCCTGTTATCGAATGTCATCCTCCTGACGGCGCTTTTGTCCATCATGCGCGCCTCGCTCTCGCTGCCCGGCATCGCCGGCATCATCCTGACGGTGGGCATGGCGGTGGATGCCAACGTGCTGATCTATGAGCGCATCCGCGAGGAGCTGCGCGCGGGGGTTTCGCCGCAGTCGGCCATACGTCTGGGGTTTGAGAAGGCGTTCTCCGCCATCGCCGACTCCAACATCACGACTCTGATCGCAGGGGTCGTGCTCTGGGTGTTCGGCACGGGCCCCATCCGCGGCTTCGCCATCGTGCTGACCCTGGGCATCGCGACTTCCATGTTCACCTCCCTCATGGGCAGCCGCGCGCTCATCACACTCATGTACGGCGGACGACGCAAGCTCGTCAAGCTTCCGATCTAAAAGGTCACGCACGTGGAATTTTTCAGAAAGCCGACTCAGTTTCCCTTCATGGCCACACGCAAGGTGTGGTACGGGCTTTCCGTGGTGCTGATGCTCGCCTCCTTCGCCTCCTTTGCGACGCGCGGCCTTAATCTCGGCATCGATTTCACCGGCGGCGTGAGCGTGGAAGCGGGCTTTCCCAACACGGCGAATGTCGATGCCATTCGCAGGCGGCTGGAGACGGCGGGGTTTGTCGATCCGCAGGTGCAGGACTTCGGCTCTTCGCGCGATATCGCCATTCGCCTGCCGCCGTCGCCGGCGCAAAATGGCGCGGCCATCCGCGCGCAGCTCGACCAGATCCTGAAGTCCATCGACCCGGGCGCGCAGATCCTGCGGCTCGATGTCGTCGGTCCGCAGGTCGGCAATGAGCTCAAGAAAAGCGCGGTCATGGCGCTGGGGTTCACGCTGCTTCTCATCTTCATCTATATCGCCTTTCGCTTTAACACCTGGCGGCTGTCACTGGGCGCGATCCTCGCGGTGATGCACGATCCCATCCTCGTGCTCGGCATTTTCTCGATCACGCAGACGTCGTTTGATCTGGCGGTGGTGGCGGCGATCCTCGCCGTGATCGGCTATTCGTTGAATGACACGGTCGTGGTCTTCGATCGTATTCGCGAGCGCTTCCACGCCAACCGCAGGTTGGCCTCTGCGTTGGCGCTGGATCAGTCGATCAATCAGACGCTCTCGCGAACCATCATGACGAAGGTCGTGACCGCCATCGTGGTGGTGGCACTCTTGTTCCTGGGTGGCGCCGTGCTGCGCGGATTCTCCGAGGCGCTCATGATCGGCATCATCGCCGGCACCTATTCCTCGATCTATATTTCAAGCGCGATTGCCCTTGATTGCGGGCTCACCTCCGAGCACGTATTCCCCACTCTGAAGAAGGCTGCGGCCGACGTCCTGCCGTAGGGCCCATCACACACGAAGGCCATGCTTGCGCTCCTGACCGATCCGCAAGCTTGGGCATCGCTCGTCATCCTGACGGCGCTCGAGATCGTTCTCGGCATCGACAATGTCATCTTCATCGCGCTCCTCGTCGGCCGCCTGCAGGCGAGGCGCCAGGAGCGCGCGCGCGTCATCGGCCTTCTGCTTGCCATGCTGACGCGCATCGCGCTGCTGTATTCCATCGTCTGGATTACGCGCCTCACGCAACCCTGGATGACGGTGGCCAACCTGGCGTTGTCGGGTCGGGATCTCATTCTCCTCGCGGGCGGTCTCTTTCTCCTCGCGAAGAGCGTCACCGAGATCCATCACACCCTCGAGCGCAAGGGCCCGGAGCGGACGACTCGCCGCTACGCCAAACTTAGCGTCATCGTCCTGCAGATCGCGCTTATCGATATCGTGCTGTCGCTCGATTCGGTGTTTACCGCGGTGGCACTGGCCAATCAATTCGCCATCATGGTGATCGCCATCGTCATCGCGATCATCGTCATGATAGGGCTCGCGCGTGCGGTGGCCACATTCATTGAGCGCTATCCGACCCTCAAGATCCTGGCGCTCGCTTTCCTTATTCTGATCGGCAGCGCACTCGTCGCCTCGGGACTGCATTTCGAGATTCCGAAGGGCTACCTGTACTTCGCCATGGGATTCGCCGTGGCCGTGGAGATGACCAACATCCGCCTGCGCCAGCACCTGGATGCGCGCCGCCGGGCCCGCGGGCGCTAATAAGGATGGCTTGCGGGACCTGCCGCCCCTACAATCCTGCAACTCAGGCATGTGGGGTTCGTCCATGAACTGGCGCAGAAAGTCGGTGGAACAGTGCATGGCGCTCGCCGAGAAAAAGGGGCTGCGACGCTCGCTCGGACCCTTGCAGCTGACGATGCTCGGCATTGGAGCCGTGATCGGCACCGGCATATTCGTCCTGACGGCGATCGGTGCCGAGCGTGCCGGACCCGGTCTCATGCTCTCGTTCGTCATCGCAGGCATCGTGTGCGCGTTTGCCGCGCTTGCCTATGCCGAGATGTCGGCCATGGTGCCGGTCAGCGGCAGCGCCTACACCTACTCCTATGCCGTCATGGGCGAATTCATCGCCTGGATCGTCGGCTGGAACCTGATTTTGGAATATGCCGTCTCCGCCGCCGCGGTCGCGGTGGGCTGGTCGGGCTACATGGCGGGGCTGCTGCAGAGTCTGGGCACGCCGCTGCCTCTCTACCTCAAAGCAGGCATGTTTGCCGTGCACGGCGGGGGCATCAACATCCTCGCCGTAGGGTCCGTGCTCGTCGTCACCTGCCTCCTCATCATCGGCACGCGCACCAGCGCCACGGTGACCTCGATCCTCGTGGTGGTGAAACTGTGCGCACTCGCCGCCTTCATTTTCATCGTCATCCCCAAGATCGACTGGGCGCATTTCACGCCTTTCATGCCCTTCGGTTTCGCATCGCACGAGATCGACGGCATGGCAAAGGGCGTCATGGCCGCCGCGGCGCTCATCTTTTTCGCCTATGTCGGATTTGACGCCGTGGCGACCGCGGCGGAGGAGACGCGCAATCCCAATCGCAATGTGCCCATCGGGATTCTAGGATCCCTCGGCGTGTGCACGCTCCTCTATGTACTCGTCGCCGCGGGGGCCATCGGTTCCACGCCCTACCAGCAGCTCGTGGGCAACACCGAGCCACTCGCCTACATCCTGCGGCATTTGGGGTTCGCCACCGTCGGCAATCTCGTCGCGCTCGCCGCGGTCTTGGCGCTGCCGACGGTGGTGCTGATGATGCTCTTCGGGCAGTCGCGCATATTCTTTGTGATGTCGCGCGACGGGCTCCTGCCGGAGGTCTTCAGCCGCGTGCACAAGCGTTTTCAGACGCCGCATTTGGTGACCGCCGTGACCGGCGTCATGGTCGCCGTGATTGCGGGGTTATTCTCGGTCTCTGCCATCGCGGAACTCTCCAATACCGGCACGCTCTTCGCATTCATCGCGGTCAGCGTGGCCGTGGTGGTGCTGCGGCAAACGCAGCCCGAACGGCCGCGGCCGTTTCGCTGCCCGGCCGTCAACGTCGTCGGCGTGCTTGCGATCCTAGGGTGCGGGTATCTCTTCGTGAGCCTGCCGGGGATTGCGCAGGCACGTTTCTGGGTCTGGACCGTGATCGGCGCGCTCGTGTACTTCCTGTACGGCTTCAAGCGCAGTCCGCTGCGCAAACCCGTCCCCGCGTAGCGCTGCGCGGTGCAGGCGCATCACTCGTCGCGCAGGTCCTTGGGCACGTTGCGCGCCAGCGCCGCGAGGAGCGCGGTGTACACGCGCGGCGCGCCGGCCACGATATTGCCCTTCTGGGTGTACACCTCTCCTGTGAGTGTGCCGATGCGCCCGCCCGCCTCCTGGATGAGAAGCGTGCCGGCGGCCGTATCCCAGGGCGATAGGCCGATCTCCCAGAAGGCATCCACCCGGCCGGCCGCGACATAGGCCAGATCGAGCGCCGCGGAGCCCCCACGGCGCACGCCGGCGGATTTCATCATCACGGTCTTCAGCATCGCCATGTAGGCGTCGATGTAGCGCGTATTCGCGCGGTAGGGAAAGCCCGTGGCGATGAGCGCGCCGTCGAGCGTGCGCTGCTGGGTCACGCGCATGCGGTGGTTGTCCAGATGCGCGCCCCCGCCGTTCGAGGCGGTGAAGAGCTCCTGACGCAGCGGGTCGTAGATGACGGCGTGCTCGAGCTTGCCCTTGTGCTGGCAGGCGATGGAGACGCAAAAGACCGGGTTACCGTGCACGAAGTTCGTGGTGCCATCGAGCGGATCGATGATCCAGAGCGTATCGTCCTCGCCGCTCGCGCCGCTTTCCTCCGCGAGAATGGCATGATCGGGGTACGCCTTGTGGATGACGGCGATGATGTCGCGTTCGGCGGCGCGGTCGACTTCAGTGACGAAGTCGTTGCGGCCCTTCGATGCGATCTGCAGGCTGTCGAGGCGCGACATGCTGCGAACGATGATCTCGCCCGCGCGGCGTGCCGCGCGTACGGCGATGTTGAGAAGTGGCTGCATGCACTCGAGGATAGCATCCGTTGATCAGAATCGTACTTGTTGAGCCCTCGCATCCGGGCAATATCGGCGCGTGCGCGCGCGCCATGAAGAACATGGCGCTCACCGAGCTTGTGCTGGTGCGGCCCAAGCTCTACCCCCATCCAGATGCAGTGGCGCGCGCTTCGGGTGCCGATGACGTGCTCGCGCGAGCGCGTGTGGTGGCTACGCTTCGGGATGCCATCGAAGGCTGCGGATTCATTGCCGCGACCACCTCGCGCCATCGCGACCAGAATTTCCGCATCATCGATGCGCGCGAGGCGGCGGCGCGCCTCATCCGCGAGGCGGCGCACTCGAGCGTGGCGCTTCTCTTCGGCGCCGAGCGTACCGGCCTCACCAACGAGGATCTCGAAGTGGCGCATCTTCTGATCCGCATTCCTGCGCACGAGAGCTATCTGTCGCTTAATCTCGCGATGGCCGTGCAGATCTTGGCCTACGAGCTCTTCTGCGCCGGCAGGACGGCCGCAAGCGTCGAGAGTCGCGCGGTGCCGCTTGCGTCGGCTGCAGATCTTGCGCTCCTCTACGAGCATTGGGCGGCGGTGCTCGAGGAAGTCGATTTTCGCGATCGCACTGAAAGCGGCACGCACCTCATGGCGCGCTTGCGACGGCTCCTGCAGCGCGCCGAGCCCGACGAGAACGAGGTCAACATTCTGCGCGGCTTTTTTTCCGCGGTGCAGAAGCGCCGCCGTCCCGCCGGCACTCGCGGCTCATGAGGGCGACGCCCGTTTATTTGGACTATGCGGCGACGACGCCGGTGGATCCGCTCGTCGCTCAGGCGATGAGCGAATGCCTGAGCGCAGACGGCGATTTCGCCAATCCCGCCTCGAGCACTCACCAGCTTGGCCGGCGCGCGCAGGCGCGCATCGAGCGCGCGCGCGATGAAGTCGCAGCGCTGATCGGCGCCGAGGCCGCCGAGATCATCTTCACCTCCGGCGCCACGGAGTCGAACAACCTCGCGATCCTGGGCGTCGCGCGCGCCAACGCCCACCGCGGCCGGCACATCGTCACGTCCCGCATCGAGCATCGTGCGGTGCTCGATCCCTGCCGCCACCTGGAAAAAGAAGGCTATGCCGTGACGTATCTGACGCCGGATCGTGCCGGACGGATCGCGCCCGAGGCGCTCGCAGCTGCGATCCGCGCCGACACCGTGCTCGTCAGCCTCATGCAGGTCAACAATGAGACCGGCGTCGTCGCAGACATCGCAGCCTTCGGCGCGCTCTGCGCCGAACGCGGCATTCTGCTCCATACCGATGCGGCGCAGTCGGCGGGGAAGTTCGCCCTCGACGTGCGCGCTCTGCCGGTCGATTTCCTGAGCTTCACGGCGCACAAGCTCTATGGCCCCAAGGGAATTGGCGCGCTCTATGTGCGCGCGGAGAGCCGCGCCCGTTTGAGCCCGGTGACCTTTGGCGGCGGGCAGGAGCGGGGCTTGAGGCCCGGCACGCTGCCCACTCATCAGATGGTCGGATTTGGAGTCGCCTGCACGCTCGCCCGCACGCGAACGGGCGAGCCGGAACGTCTCGCGCGCCTGCGCGATCGGCTCTGGAGCGGGCTTTCGCGGCTGGGCGGCGTGCACTTGAACGGTGACGAGGCTATGCGGATCCCAGACATTCTCTCGGTGTCGTTCGAGGGCGTGGAGGGGGAGAGCCTCGTGACCGGTCTCACCGAGCTTGCGCTCGCCACCGGTTCCGCCTGCAGTTCGGCCAGCGGGGATCCCTCCTATGTGCTGCGCGCTCTGGGGCGCAGCAGCCATTTGGCGCAAAGCACGCTGCGCCTGAGCCTGGGGCGGGGGACCGCCGACGCCGACATCGATCAGGCGATCCTGGCGGTCGGCCGCGAGGTGAGCCGCCTCCGGGCCATCCATCCAGGCGCATTTTCGACGAAGATAGCGCCTGATAGCTGTAAAACATCGACAGATAGCGACCCGATCGAATTTGACATATTGAGTCCAATGGTACGCCGGCTCTTTAGGGAGCTTCCGGGCGCCGGGACTTTGGAGGACACGCCCGGGGTCGTGCGGGGAGAGGCCGGGGATGCGGACCAGGAGCTTTGGGTGCGCTTTCATCTGCGCATCGAAGGCGGCATTGTGAGGGATGCACGTTTTCAGGCCCTGGGCTGCCCGCATACTCTGGCGGTGATGGCTTGGCTCACGGGGCAACTTCCGGGCCGGGCTCTTGCCGGGCTCTCACTGGGGGAGCCTGCCGAGTGGGCCAAGGCCCTCGGCGTGCCGATTGAGAAACTTGGACGGTTGCTGGTGGTCGAAGACGCGCTGCATGCGAGTCTTATGTTGAGCCCGCCATCCAGCGTAGAATGGTGAAACGGAGACTTTTCCGAACACGATGGCGATATCGCTTACCGAATCCGCAGCACATCGAGTGCAGAGCTTCTTATTCGCTCGTGGGGCCGGTGTCGGCTTGCGTTTGGGCGTCCGCAAGACCGGCTGTTCGGGCTTTGCCTATGTCATCAACTACGCCGATGCGGCGCTTCCGGATGACGTCGTCTTCGAAGATCGCGGCGTGAAGGTGTTCGTCGATCCTGTGAGTCTTTCGCTCATCGACGGCACGGTCATCGACTTCGTGAAGCAGGGGCTGAACGAGGCTTTTCGCTTCAAGAACCCGAACGTGAAGGGCGAATGCGGCTGCGGGGAGAGCTTCTCCGTCTGATCTTGCGCTCCGGCTTAATTTTGCCGGGCGACTCCCGCGGGGTAGACTCACGCGCCGTGCCGGTCGCCCAGGCGCTTCCGGCATTTGGTGGGGGTTTCACGTGATTTGCCGCGAAGGGTTCCTCGAATGCCGGTTGAGCGCACGCTTTCCATAGTCAAGCCTGATGGGGTCGCCCGCAATCTCATTGGTGAGGTCTACCGGCGCTTTGAGGCGGCGGGCCTTAAGGTCATCGCCGCGCGCATGTTGCAGCTGGGCGAGCGCGAGGCGCGCTCGTTCTACGCCGTGCACAAGGAGCGGCCCTTCTACGCGGATCTCGTGCGCTACATGACCTCCGGCCCCGTTGTGGTTCAGGTGCTCGCAGGAGAAGGCGCCATCGCCAAGAACCGCGACATCATGGGCGCGACGGATCCCAAAAAAGCCGCCCAAGGCACGATACGCGCGGATCTGGCGGAGAGCATTGAGCGCAATGTGGTGCACGGCTCGGATGCGGCGGAGACTGCGGCTGATGAGATCGCCTTCTTTTTCCGGTCGACCGAGCTTTATCCGCGTTAGTAGAGGACAACGTGTCGAGCGCTTTGCCCATGATCCTGCCCGTCGCCGAAAGAGTGAATCTCCTCGGCCTCGAACGCGCAGCGCTCGAGGCGCTCGTCCTTGAATTGGGCAGCAAGCCCTTTCGGGCGCGCCAGCTCATGCACTGGCTCTACAAAAGAGGCGAGGGGCAGATCCAGGACATGACGGATCTGGCCAAGGATTTTCGTAGGCTGCTCAATG
>PLIX01000022.1 GCA_003140135.1 Gammaproteobacteria bacterium | reverse complement strand
CGCCCATGTTTTCGAACTTGTCCTTGAGCTCGATTTCCTTCGCGACCGAAACACCATCCTTCGTGATGGTGGGGGCGCCGAAGCTCTTCTCGAGCACCGCGTTACGGCCTTTGGGGCCGAGCGTCGCCTTGACGGCGTTGGCTAGAACATTGACGCCGCGAAACATGCGTTGGCGGGCGTCATCACTGAAACGAACATCTTTAGCTGCCATTGTCGTGATCCTTCAGGGTTATTTGCCTTCAATCACGGCCATGACGTCTTCCTCGCGCATGACCACAAGGTCTTCGCCGTCGACCTTGACCTCAGTTCCGCTGTATTTGCCGAACAGAATCTTGTCGCCGACTTTCACATCGAGGGGACGGACCGAGCCGTTTTCTAAAATCTTGCCTTTGCCGACCGCGATGATCTTTCCCTGCACCGGCTTCTCAGCGGCGGTGTCGGGAATCACGATGCCGCCCGGAGAGGTACGTTCCTCTTCGAGACGTTTCACCATGACGCGATCATGAAGAGGACGAATCTTCATGGGGTACGCTCCTAAAAGCTGTTGATTGACTATGTAAAAAGGGACCGTGCGGGGTTGTTAGCACTCCCCCTACACGGCTGCTAATGATAAGCCTGGAATGATGAATATCAAGCTTGACGGACATAATTTCGCGCGGTGACGAGGGCCCCGCGAGCCCGTATGCTCGCGAACCTTCGGCATTTCCGGTGGCCAAAGCCTTAGTCCCCATGAGACCCACGAGCCGAATCCTCGCCCTCCTGCTCCTCGTCCTGGCGTGGCCCGGCGGCTTTAGCGCGAGCGCGGCGGAAGATCGATTTCTGCCGCCCGAACAGGTCTTTAGGTACACGGTGACGAGCGATGGCACGGGTGTGGCCGTGCATTGGAACCTGCCGCCGGGCTACTACGCCTACAAGTCGCGCATGTCCCTTGAGAGCGCATCACCCGGCGCCGCGCTCGGGGCCGTGGTCTATCCCAAGGGCGAGGTTCACCAGGACGACTATTTCGGCGCGCAGGAGATCTTCCGCGGGGCCTTCGTGGTGACGGCACCGATTACGCTCAAGGCCGGTGCCGCCCATGATGTCCTGCTTAAGCTTAAGATTCAAGGCTGTGCGGATGCAGGCCTTTGCTATCCGCCGCAGCTTTCGGATGCGAGGGTTGAGCTGCCGGCCGCGCCGCCGAGTGCAGCCTCGGGCGGGATCGACGCCATCCTGGGCGCGCATCGCCCGGCCGGCGGTGATATCGATTTCCTTCCGCCGGATGACGCCTTTCGCTTCGACGGCTTCGCGGACGGTCCTGATCGCGTGCGGCTCGTGTGGCAGATCGCGAACGGGTATTACCTGTACCGCAGCCGTCTTGCGGTGCAGACGTCAAGCGCGCGGGTTGAGCTCGGACGCCTGCAGCTGCCGCCGGGCATCGAGAAGAGCGACGAATACTTTGGCAAGCAGGAGATCTATCACCACGAGCTCGTCGCGGAGCTGCCGCTCGCCCGCGCGGCCGACGCCGCACCCGAGGTGCTCCTCGCGGTGACCTATCAGGGCTGCGCGGAAGCGGGTTTGTGCTATCCGCCCATCCACAAGACGATCCACGTGAGCCTGCCGCGCGGGGCGAGTCCGGGTGCGTTCGTATCCGAGCAGGACCGCCTCGCGAGCCTCATCCGCTCGGGCAATCTCCTACTCGTGCTCGGCACCTTCTTTGGGTTGGGTCTGCTGCTCGCGTTCACCCCCTGTGTGCTGCCGATGGTGCCGATTCTCTCCGGCATCATCGCGGGGCATGGCAGCCAGGTGACCACGGGGCGTGCCTTTGCGCTCTCGCTCGTCTATGTCCTCGGCATGGCGATCACTTACACCGTGGCCGGGGCCTTGTTCGCCGCCGCCGGGCAGCAGGTGCAGGCCGTGTTTCAGCAGCCCTGGATCGTGGTGCTATTCGCCTTCGTGTTTGTCGCGCTCGCGCTCTCGATGTTCGGGCTCTTCACGCTGCAGGTGCCGGCCGCCATCCAGACGCGGCTTGCGCAGGTGAGCAATCGCCAACGGGCGGGCTCGTTCGTCGGAGTCGCCGTCATGGGCGCGCTGTCGGCGCTCATCATCACCACCTGCGTTGCGCCGCCGCTGGTGGCAACCCTTGTGGTGATCGGCAAAAGCGGCGACATGGTGCGCGGCGCCGCGGCGCTCTTTGCCATGAGTCTCGGGATGGGCACGCCGCTGCTCATCGTCGGGGCCTCGGCCGGAAAGCTTCTGCCCAGGGCGGGTCCGTGGATGGACACGGTCAAGCAGCTCTTTGGCGTGATGATGCTCGCGGTCGCGGCCTGGATGGTGGCGCGCATCGTGCCGGAGCGCTGGGCTTTGGTGCTGTGGGCGGTGCCGGCGCTGGTCGGCGCCGGGGTGTTCTGGAGGATGCGGCCGGCGCGCTCCGCAACGCGAGCGATTGCGCGCGTAGTCGGCGTTGCCGCCGGACTCTATGCTGTCGCCCTCCTCGTGGGCGCCGCGGCAGGCGGCAGCGATCCGCTGGCGCCGCTGTCCGGCTTCACCGGCGCGCAGCAGACGCTAGCCTTCAAGAAGATCAAGTCGCTCGATGATCTGAACGGGGAGGTCGCCGCGGCCCACGCGCGCGGTGCGGCGGTGCTCCTCGATTTCTATGCGGACTGGTGCGTCTCGTGCAAGGAAATGGAGCGCTACACCTTCTCTGACCCGGCGCTGCAAAGCATGCTGCACGGAGTCGTGCTACTGCGGGCGGACGTCACCAAGAACGACGCGCAAGATCAGGCGCTCCTCAAACATTTCGGAATCTTCGGACCTCCTACCATCGCCTTCTACGGCACTGACGGCCGCGAGCAGCGCACGTTTCGAGTCGTGGGCTACATGAAGGCGCCCGAGTTTGCCGCGCTCGCCCGCCAGGCGCTCTTCGGACCGCACATCACGTGAACTTAGGCCTGCGGGTGACCCTCGGTGTCGCCCTCATCGTGCTGGGAGCGATCGCCGGGGTCGGGATGCATCGCGTGCTGCAGCCGCGCGCGACCTTGCAGCCGACCTCTCTTCCTGCGCGCGCGCCTGCCCCGCAAAGCCCAGCGCAGAGCCGCGTCATTCCCATGGTGCTGCCGGACCTTGAGCTTGCGGATCTTGCGGGCCGCACGCACCGGCTCACCGACTGGGCGGGGCATCCGGTCATCGTCAATTTCTGGGCAACATGGTGTGAGCCGTGCCGCCGGGAGATTCCTCTTCTTATACGCTTGCGCCACGAGCGCTCCGCCGCGGGCCTTACGGTCGTCGGCATCGCCGTCGACTTTCGTGCCGCGGTGATCAAATACGCCCGCTCTGCCGGCATCGACTACCCCGTTCTCATCGGCGAGGACACGGGCCTCGATGCAGTCCATGCCTTCGGCATGGACCTGGTCTTCCCCTTCAGCGTGTTCGCCGACCAGCGCGGCCGCGTCGTTGCCGTGAAACTGGGAGAGTTGCATCAGGATGAGGCAGACTTCATTCTCGATCGCGTCCAGGACATCGACAGCGGGACGTTGAGCCTTGCGGCCGCCCGGCAGCAGATCGAGACCCGGCTCAAGGACCTCGCGGTAGAACGCGCGAAGCACGCCTGATCCACGCAGTTCGCGACAAAAACTAGCTCATTCGACGCGGATTAGGTACATTCGCCGGCGATGTCGCGCCTGCTCCTGCTCAACGGTCCGAATCTCAACCTGCTGGGCAGCCGCGAGCCTGAGATCTATGGGACGGATACGCTGGCCTCGATAGAGGAGCGCTTGCGCAAGCTCTCAGGCGAAGCGGGGCATGAGCTCACGGCGTTCCAAAGTAACGCGGAGCACGAGCTCATCGAGCGCGTGCACGCCGCGCCGCAGGCAGGCATCGCATTCCTGATTTTCAATCCCGGGGCATTCAGTCATACGAGCCTTGCGCTGCGCGATGCGCTCCTCGGGGTACGGCTGCCGTTCATCGAAGTACATTTGTCGAACATCTACGCGCGCGAGACCTTTCGCAAACATTCTTATTTCTCGGATATCGCCGTCGGCTCAATCGTAGGCTTGGGGCCGCTCGGGTACGAGCTCGCCTTGCGGGCCGCGATCCGCAGACTGCAAACATGACCGCCTGGAGGTCGTTTCGTGCATGGACATTAGAAAAATTAAAAAACTGATTGAGCTGCTCGAAGAATCCGGCATCGCGGAAATCGAAATCAAGGAAGGCGAAGAAGGGGTGCGCATCAGCCGCATGCCGGCCCCCGGCTTCGCCACATCCCACGCACTGCAGGCGGTGGCTCACCTGCCCATCGCGGCGCCCGCGCATCTGCCGCCGGCCTCACCGTCGACGGTCACGCCGCAGATTGCCCCGCCGCACCCGAAGTCGAATGAGCACGTGGTCACCGCCCCGATGGTCGGCACGTTCTATTCAGCGCCCTCTCCGGCTGCCAAGGCGTTCGTCGAGCTCGGCGACGAGGTCAAGCCCGGACAGGTGCTGTGCATCATCGAAGCGATGAAGATGATGAATCAGATCGAAGCAGACAAGGGCGGGACGGTCACCTCGATCATGGCGAAGAGCGGCGATCCGGTCGAGTTCGGCCAGCCGTTGTTCGTCATCGAATAGACGCACCATGCTTGACAAGCTCGTCATCGCCAATCGTGGCGAGATTGCGCTACGAATCCTGCGCGCTTGCCGTGAACTCGGGATCAAGACGGTGGCCGTGCACTCCACCGCCGACTACAGCTTGAAGCACGTGCTGCTGGCCGACGAATCGGTGTGCATCGGACCACCGTCCTCGACCTTGAGCTACCTCAACATGCCCGCGATCATCAGCGCCGCCGAAGTCACCGATGCGGTGGCCATCCACCCGGGCTACGGCTTTCTCGCCGAGAACGCGGATTTTGCCGAGCGCGTGGAGAAGAGCGGCTTCGTGTTCGTGGGCCCCAAAGCCGAAACCATCCGCAAGCTCGGCGACAAAGTCTCTGCGATCCGCACGATGAAGGCCGCGGGCGTGCCGTGCGTGCCCGGGTCGGACGGTCCTCTCGGGGCTGATCCGGAGGAGAATCTGCGCATCGCCCGCGACCTGGGCTACCCCATCATGATCAAGTCATCGGGCGGTGGCGGCGGCCGCGGCATGCGCGTGGTGCACAGCGAGGCTTCGCTTTTGAATGCGGTTGCGATCACGCAGTCCGAAGCGCGCGCGGCCTTCGGCAACGATCAGGTGTACATGGAGAAGTTTCTGGAGCGCCCGCGCCACATCGAGTTCCAGATCCTGGCGGACAATTTCGGCCACGTCATTCATCTGGGCGAGCGCGACTGCTCCATGCAGCGCCGCCACCAGAAGGTCATCGAAGAGGCGCCGGCACCGGGCATCACCGCGCGCCAGCGCCGTCTCATGGGCGAGCGCTGCGTGGAGGCGTGCCGCGCGGTCGGCTATCGCAGCGCCGGCACCCTCGAGTTCCTCTATCAGGACGGCGAGTTCTACTTCATCGAGATGAACACGCGCATCCAGGTCGAGCATCCGGTGACGGAGCTCATTACCGGCATCGATCTGGTGAAGGCGCAGCTCTTGGTCGCCTCCGGCGAGCGGCTGCCGTACGAGCAGAGCGACGTGCAGTTCCGCGGTCATGCCATCGAGTGCCGCATCAACGCAGAGGACCCCAAGACGTTCATGCCCTCGCCGGGTCCCATCCGCCTGTGGCATGCGCCGGGAGGTCCGGGGATCCGCGTCGACAGCCATGTCTACTCCGGCTACAACGTCCCGCCCAACTACGACTCGCTCATCGGCAAGATCATCGCGCATGGAGATTCGCGCGAGACCGCCATCGCACGCATGAAGAACGCGCTCGCGGAAATGGTGATCGAGGGCATCAAGACCAACGTCGCCCTGCACCAGGAAATCTTCAACCATGCCGCCTTCCAGAAAGGCGGCCTCGACATCCACTATCTGGAGCGCCGTTTGGGATTGCGCTAGACGATGGATGCGCCATTCGTCGAAGTCACGTTCGAGCTCGGCGAGCTCGACGCCGACGCGGCCTACGCCGCCTGCGCAGCCTGCGGTGCCACCGCCGTGACGTTCACCGATGCGGGCGACACCCCGGTCCTGGAGCCGCTGCCTGGGGAGTTCTTGCTGTGGTCCGCGACGCGCGTGTGCGCGCTCTTCCCCGCGCAGACGGACACGGCTGCGGCTGCGCTCCTGCGCGCGCTCGGCGCGACACTTGCGCGCTGCACCGGAAATCTGCGCATGCAACCCGTTCCCGACAAGGTGTGGGAGCGCGAGTGGCTGAAGGATTTTCATGCGTTGCGCTTCGGTCGGCGCCTGTGGATCTGTCCGCGGCATGAAAATGTTGCCGATCCGGCATCTGCAGTCGTGCACCTGGATCCGGGCCTCGCGTTCGGCACCGGCACCCATGCCACCACCGCGCTGTGCCTGGAGTGGCTGGATCAGCACATCCAGCGCGGCGAACGCGTGATCGACTACGGCTGCGGGTCAGGGATCCTGGCGCTGGCCGCCATCAAGCTCGGAGCCGGGCATGCCTTCTGCTTCGACATCGATCCGCAGGCGCTCACCGCAACCTGCGGCAATGCGGATGCCAACGAAGTCGCGGCCCAGGTGAGCGTATGCGCACGCGCGGATGACCTGCCGCGTGCGAACGATCTCGTCATCGCCAATATTCTCGCGGCACCGTTATGTGCACTCGCAGCAGTGTTTGCCGAGCTGGTGCGGCCGGGAGGCACGCTCCTGCTCGCCGGCCTTCTGGAGGATGAGGCCCACGAGGTGACACGGGCAAACGACGCATGCTTTCATATGCAGCCCTGCGGAACGCGCGCCGGCTGGGTGGCCCTGTCAGGACGGCGCCGCGAGCACTGTTGAGCAATGTTCACCGTCTGCCCCAAATGCGCGCTCACGCTGACGGTCACCGCTGCGGACCTGCGTGTCGCACAAGGCTTTGTCCGCTGTGGACAGTGCACGAACGTGTTCAATGCGTTGTTAGGGCTCTCCGATGAGCGCCAGCCGGCTCCGGCCGCCGCAGTTCAAGAGGCCGTGCTCGAATCCGCACCCCGCGCCGATGAGGATTCGCCGCCGTCGGATGGGGACTCGCCGCCGTTAGATGGGGATTCGCCACCGTCAGATGGGGACGCACCGCCGTCGGACGACGACGCACCGCCGGCCGACGGGGACTCGTCGCCTGCGGATGAGGGCTCGTCACTTGCGGACGACGACTCGATCGAACAGACCTCCCTTGAGTTCAACCCGGCGTCCGCCGATGTCTCCGAGATCTTCATCGAACCCCGAGCGATCGCGGATGACGAGGTCACCGGCACCTACGAGTCGATCGTGCTGGGTGCGCAGGAGCCCTCGCCCGCTGGCGTCGAAGAGGTGGAAGAGAGCGCCCGCAGCGCGGACGAGGAGCTCAATGAACAGCTGCAGTCGCTCGCGGCACGCATTGACGCGGCGCGCCAGAACGAGCTTGCGCAAACCCACACGGGGCTGCGGCCGATCATTGAACCGCTCGCGGCGCCATACGGCGAGCCGCGCCCGCTGGCACGGCCGTACCTGTGGATCGTGGGTCTCGTCGGCCTCGCCATCCTCCTCATCGCGCAGGCCGTCAATCACTACCGCGATGAGCTCGCCGTGAATACGCGCCTGCATCGGCCGCTCACCGCAATCTATGCAGCGTTCGGCGTTGCGCTCGTGCCGCGCTGGGACCTGGCGGCGTACGAAGTGCATCAGCTCGGCGCTTCGGCGCCTGCGCAAGCCTCGGGCGCGCTCACGGTGCGCGCCAGCGTCAAAAATGATGCCGCGCAGCCGCAGCCGCTGCCGCTCTTGCGCGTGACGCTTCTCGATCGCTTCGGCAATCGGCTCGCCTCGCGCGACGTTCCGCCGCGAGCATACCTGGTCGGCACGCCGGCCACGGACACGTTGCTGCCAGCCGGCGAACGCGTCGATGCGCAGATGGCCTTCGTCGACCCGGGCCGCGATGCCGTCGGGTTCGAGATCGACGCGTGTCTGCCCATGGCGAGCGCGCGGGTTCAGTGCGCCAACGACGCGGCCGCGCCGTGACGCTCATGCGCATCGGACCCTATGTCCTGCCCGCACGCGCGGTACTCGCCCCGATGGCAGGCGTTACCGACCGGCCCTTTCGCGTGCTCGCCCGCAAACTCGGCGCCGGTCTTGCTGCATCCGAGATGCTCACCTCAGACGTGCGGCTGTGGAGCACCGGCAAGTCGCGCCACCGGATGGACCACGCCGGCGAACCTGCGCCGCGCGTCGTGCAGCTCGCCGGCGCCGACTGCGAGGCGCTCGCGCTCGCCGCGCGCATCAACGTCGATCTGGGTGCGCAGATCATCGACATCAACATGGGCTGTCCGGCAAAGAAGGTCTGCGGGCGCCTGTGCGGCTCGGCTCTATTGCAGGACGAAGGCCTCGTCGCGCGCATCTTGAGCGCCGTGGTGCGCGCGGTCGACGTACCGGTGACGCTCAAGATCCGCACCGGCTGGGACCCAACGCAGAAAAACGGCGCGAGAATTGCACGCATCGCCGAAAGCTGCGGCGTCGCCGCTTTGGCTGTGCACGGCCGTACGCGCGCCGACTTCTTCCAGGGCGCGGCCGAGTACGACACCATTCGCGAGATCAAATCCCAAGTGACCGTGCCGGTGTTCGCAAACGGCGATATCGGCAGCGCACAAAAAGCGCGCGAGGTACTTGATTTCACGGGCGCAGACGGAGTAATGATCGGGCGTGCGGCCCAGGGCGCACCATGGATATTCGGCGCCGTCAACGCTTACCTTTCCGATGCCGCAACGCCGCCGCCGCTCGCGCGCGCCGTAGTGCGTGGTATTATTCTCGAGCATCTGGAGTCCCTGTACGCCTTCTACGGCGAAGACGCGGGAACAAGGATCGCGCGAAAGCATCTCGGTTGGTACTGCCTGCATCTGCCCGACGCGGCGAATGTGCGCCGCGCTCTGATGGCGATGGCGAACACCGCCATGCAATTCGCGCTGGCACGCAGCCATCTCGATGGTTGGGTAAGCGGGTCCGCGCGTGCGGCCTGACGGTTCGGTTTTCGGGGGAGGCTTACATGCCAGCGAAAAAGAAAAGCCGCATGCGCCGGGATTACAGCGCGCGCGTCAGCGGCCGCGGCGAACTGCCGCTGCGTGATCATGCCGAGCGTGCCTTGCACGATTACTTCACAAATCTGAATGGCCATCGTCCGGCGCAGCTCTACAACATGGTGCTGCGCGAGGTCGAGGAGCCGCTGCTGAAGGCGGCGCTCGACTATGCCGAGGGCAACCAAGTGCGCGCCGCGGGTATTCTCGGCATCAATCGCGGAACCTTACGCAAGAAGCTGCGGCAGTTCGGCCTTTCTGGCTAGGTGAACGTTCCAGTCCGCCGCGCACTCCTGTCCGTCTCTGACAAGACCGGACTCATCGAACTCGCTCAGGCTCTGGCGCGCGGCGCAGTCGAAATTCTCTCCACCGGCGGCACGGCGCAGCTCCTCACGGCGCACGGCATTACCGTCACCGACGTCGCAAGCTACACGGGCTTTCCGGAGATCATGGAAGGGCGCGTGAAAACGCTGCATCCGAAGATCCATGGCGGGCTCTTGGGAAGGCGCGGAGTCGACGAGGCGGTCATGGCCGAGCATCAAATCGCGCCGATCGACCTCGTGGTGGTCAATCTCTATCCCTTTGGCGCCGTCAGCGCGCGCGCCGATGCAACCTACGCCGAAGCCATCGCGAATATTGACATCGGCGGGCCTGCCATGGTGCGCGCCGCGGCCAAGAACCATGAGCGGGTGGCGGTCATCGTCGATCCGCATGACTATCGCCTCGTCATGGAGGAGCTCGCAAACGAGAATGGTGCAATCACGCGTGCCACGCGCGCGCGGCTTGCCGCCAAAGCGTTTGCGCACACCGCCGAGTACGATGCGCTGGTGGCGCGCTATCTGCGCGCCCGCCATCCGTATCCGAGCGAGGATTTCCCGGCGCTCCTTACCCTCGCGTTTGAACGCGTGCAGAACCTGCGCTACGGCGAAAATCCGCACCAGCGCGCGGCCTTCTACCGCGAATTCGAATCCACCGGCGCCAGCATCGCCAACGCGCGCATCGTGCAGGGTAAGGAGTTGTCCTTCAACAATATTGCCGATGCGGACGCGGCGATCGAGTGCGTGCGGCAGTTCGCGGAGCCCGCCTGCGTCATCGTCAAGCACGCCAACCCCTGCGGCGCCGCGAGCGCAGATACCCTCATCGCGGCCTACGAGCAGGCTTACCGCACGGATCCGACTTCCGCGTTCGGCGGCATCATTGCGTTCAACGCCGAACTCGACGCGCACACCGCAGATGCCATCCTCGCACGCCAGTTCGTCGAAGTGCTGGCGGCACCGCTCATCACGCGCGCGGCGCGCGAGCGCCTGAGCGCCAAAGCCAATATCCGCCTGCTCGAGCTGGGAGCGCTCGATGAGCCGCACGGCAGTGTGCTCGAATATCGCAGCATCGCCGGCGGCCTTCTCGCCCAGGCGCGCGATCGCGGCGCGGTGGGCGCTCAGGATCTCAAGGTCGTCAGCGAGCGCGCGCCGAGCGCACGCGAAAGGCTCGATCTGCTCTTCGCCTGGCGCGTGTGCAAGTTCGTCAAATCCAACGCCATCGTGTTCGCGCGCGACTCGGCCACGATCGGGATCGGAGCGGGTCAGACGAGCCGCGTGCACGCAACCCGCATCGCCGTGATGAAGGCGGCGGATGAGAAACTCAGCATCGCAGGCGCTGTGGCCGCATCCGATGCCTTTCTGCCCTTCCGCGACAGCATCGACGCGGCCGCAGGAGAGGGCATCCGCGCGGTGATCCAGCCCGGCGGCTCGATGCGCGACAGCGAAGTCATCCAAGCCGCCAACGAGCATGACATCGCCATGGTGTTCACCGGCATGCGGCACTTCCGGCACTGATGCGCATCCTGATCGTGGGAGCGGGCGCACGCGAGCACGCTCTGGCATGGAAGTGCGCCTCATCCGAGCACGTCGCAGAAGTCAACGTCGCGCCGGGCAACGCCGGCCCCGCAATGGAAGCGCGCGTGCGCAACGCGGACGTCGCGGCCATGGACATACCCGCGCTCGTCACCCTCGCGCGTGCCGAGCGCATCGATCTCACCATCATCGGACCCGAAGCGCCGCTCGTCGCCGGCATCGTCGATGCGTTCGCGGCCGCCGGTCTCAAATGTTTTGGGCCGCGCGCCGCAGCGGCGCAGCTCGAAGGCTCCAAGACCTTCTGCAAGGAGTTCCTGCAACGCCACCGCATCCCGACGGCCAAGCATGCATCGTTCACCCGCGCCACCTTCGATGCGCGCTATGTCATGGAGCACCGAACGCCGATCGTCGTCAAGGCGAGCGGACTGGCTGCGGGCAAGGGAGTCATCATCGCCGCAACGGCCCATGAGGCGCTCGCCGCAGCCGACGCCATGTTTGGCGGTGAATTCGGCGCGGCGGGGTGCGAAATCGTCATTGAGGAATTCCTGCCCGGCGAGGAACTGAGCTTCATCGTCATGGCAGATGGGCAGCATGCGCTCGCTCTGGCAAGCTCTCAGGATCACAAGCGCCGCGACGAGGGCGACCGCGGCCCGAATACCGGCGGCATGGGCGCTTATTCGCCCGCGCCGTTCGTCACGCCAGCGCTGCACGCGCGCATCATGCGCGAGGTGATCGAGCCTTCCCTTCAAGGGCTTGCCGCGCAGGGCATGCCCTACACGGGCTTTCTGTATGCCGGGCTCATGATCGCGCCCGACGGCACGCCGAACGTCGTCGAATTCAATTGCCGCCTCGGCGATCCTGAAGCGCAGCCCCTCCTCATGCGCTTGCAGTCGGACCTCGCGGTGCTGTGCGCGGCGGCATTGGCCGGTCGCCTGCATGAAGTTGCAGTCAAATGGGACCCGCGCATCGCACTTGGCGTGGTGATGGCGGCCGCGGGCTATCCCGGCAGCGTGCGCTCGGGCGATGCGATTGACGGACTTGACGCCGCGGCGCTCCTGCCCGGAAAGGTTTTCCACGGCGGCACGCGCATGGATGCAGATCAAGGCCGCGTGGTGACGAGCGGCGGCCGGGTCCTGTGTGCGGTCGGCATGGGCGCGAGCGTGCGCGCTGCGCAGTCCGAGGCGTATGGACTCGTCAATGCAATCCGCTGGAAAGGCGCACAGTACCGTCGTGACATCGGCCATCTCGCGGTCGCGCGGGAGAACGCCGCGGCGCAATAGTTGCTAAGCTCGCGGCACTAAGAGGAGCGGCAAATGGGTAGATCATTTCTCAGCACCGGCATCGTCATGGTGACGCTCGCAGCGCTCGCTGCCTGCGCGGCCAGCCGCACTCAGCAGAGCACCGGAGAGCATATTGACGATTCGATCATCACCGCCAAGGTCAAAACGGCGCTGATCGACGATCCGGCGACCAAGGCACGCCAGATCGAGGTGGACACCTTTCGCGGCACAGTGCAGTTGAACGGTTTTGTCGATTCCGCCGATGAGAAAGCGGCCGCCTCACGGGTCGCGCACTCCGTGAACGGCGTACAGAATGTGCGCAACAACTTAAGCGTCGGTCACACCGACCGCTCGGCGGGCGAAGTCGTCGATGACAGCGTCGTCACGACCAAGGTGAAAGCGGCGCTCGTCGCGGAGCCGGCGACCAAGGCCCGCGATATCACCGTCGTCACCCGCGACGGCATCGTGCAGCTGAGCGGCTTCGTCGACTCCGCGACCGAAAAGTCGACGGCCGCCGAAGTGGCGCAGGGCGTGAACGGAGTCAAGGAAGTACGCAACGACCTGCAGATCAAGCAGCTCTAAAGGGTTGTTCGATCAGAAGCTGGCGCGCAGGAAGAGCTCCGGGCCTTTGACACTGAGCGTGAAGCCGCCGGGCGTCGTGCTGCTGCGCTGTACCGACAACTGCGCACGGATTTCCTCATAGCCCAAGCCGATCTCAAAATTAGGCGTCCAGCGGTACTGCAGATCGGTGTGGTAATCGCCGAGCGCACCGGTGATCCCGTGGACGGTGGCGGAGAGGTACTGGGCGCGCGCCGTCCAGGCGAAGCGCTGCGAGATCGCCCAGGTCCCATCGAGGGCCGGGGTCGGAAAGGCGCCGACGCCTGAGCTTTCGGCGTTCTGTTGCAGCGTCACGTCCGTGCCGCGCGCGTCGGCCTGCAATAAATGCACCCCCAATCCTGCGCCCAACTCGAAACGCTCCGTGCGGATCACCGAGTAGGTGTAGGTGAAGCCGAGCATGCTGTACTGCAGGTCGCTCTGCACCAGATCGCCACTCATGAAGGTATGGCCGCCGAAGAGGATGTTCTGCCCGATCGCCCGATCCCCATCGCGGTCGCTGCCGAAGTAGTCGACGCGCAGTCGATGCCGTTCGTGCAGCCGGAAGATGAGTTCCATCCGCCCCTGATTGAGATGGCCCTTCAAGCCCAGGTCATGCTCCGCATTCAGAAGCGTTCCGGGCGCGGTCACCGAGGAATCCAGGTGCAGAGTGGTGTTGAGCTGTGCTGCGAAAAAAGTGCCGCGCAGCGCGAAATGATCCGTGATCGGACTGGCGCGAACGTGCTTCTGTTTCGGGTATGGGTGGCGCGCGGGCGCGTTCGGTTGCGGCGGGCCGGCGCTGTCGGGCTCGGCAGCGACGGACGCCTCGCCGGCGAACAAGGCCGCGATCAGCACAAACACCACGCGCATGGCAAAAAACTCCGCGCCAGGGTCAGCGCCGGGAATCTTCTTACATCGGGCCGGCTGCGCGCCAGCGTCGCGTGGTTGCGACGCGCGAGATGTGAACTTGCGCACGCTTGGGCCGCGGGCGCCTGCGCGCTCTAGCGCTTCATCGCCTCAAAGAACTCGCCGTTCGACTTCGTGTCCTTCATCTTGTCGAGCAGGAATTCGATGGACGACAGCTCATCCATGGGGTGCAGCAGTTTGCGCAGGATCCACATCTTGGCAAGCTCGCCCTGATCGGTGATGAGCTCTTCCTTGCGCGTGCCCGAGCGGTTGAT
>PLIX01000158.1 GCA_003140135.1 Gammaproteobacteria bacterium | reverse complement strand
AATTCGGCTCGGAATACCCTGATCGGGTCCAGGTGTCGGACCTCCGTCCGCGGGAATGAGTTGCCGTACTCGCTGATTCCGCCGAGCAGCGCCTATCGCGTTCGCGAGGCAGGCAGAGAATCAGCGAGGGCGGCGGCATGAGAACCGGGAAATCATTCCGGGCATTTCGCATTCACGAGGAGCAGCAGAAGATCGTTGCGCGCTTCGAGGAGCTCACCCTCGATGATCTCTCGCCCGGCGATGTCGTCGTGCGCGTCACCTATTCGGGCATCAATTACAAGGATGCGCTCGCTGCAACCGGCGCCGGCAGGATATTACGGCGCTACCCGCTGGTCGGCGGCATCGATTTTGCCGGAATCGTCGAGTCCTCCTCCGATGCGCGCTTTCGCAGGGGTGAAAATGTGCTGGTCACCGGATCCGCATTGTCGGAGACCCACGACGGTGGCTATGCCGAATACGCCCGCGTCCCGGCAGATTGGCTGATTCCGATGCCGCAGGGGCTCGATCCGCGCTCGGCGATGGCGCTCGGCACGGCAGGCTTCACCGCCGCCCTTGCCGTGCATTTGATGGAGCGCAATGAGCAGGCCCCGGAAGGCGGAGCGATCGTGGTCACCGGCGCGAGCGGCGGCGTGGGCAGCATTGCCATAGACATGCTGTCGGCCCGCGGCTATGAGGTGATCGCCGTCAGTGGCAAAGCCGATGCGGTGGACTACCTTAAATCGCTGGGAGCAGCCCGTGTCCTGCTGCGAGATGAGATTGACTACGGCAAGAAGCCCCTCGAGGCGGCGCAATTCGGCGGCGCCATCGACAATGTCGGCGGCAAGACTCTTGCGTGGCTGACGCGCACGGTGGGATTTCGCGGCAATATTGCCAGCATCGGCATGGCGGGCGGCGCGCAGCTTGAGACCACGGTCATGCCCTTCATCCTGCGCGGCGTGAATCTCCTCGGCATCAATTCCTCGGCGACGCCGCGCGCCCTGCGTCTTGCGGTCTGGCAGCGCATCGCAACGGATCTCGCGCCGCGGCACCTTGCGCGCATCGTCACCGACACGATCGGCTTTGCCGATCTGCCGGGCGCATTCGCCGCGCTCATCGAGGGACGCGCCCTCGGCCGAACGCTCGTCAAGATCGGATGACGTGTAAAATGTCCGGGTCAATTTCGGGACCGATCCATGTCGCCACTATCCGCCGGAGCACGGCTGCGCGAGGCAGTCGAGTCTGAGCGTCCTCTGCAGCTCGTCGGCGCCGTGAATGCGTTTTCGGCGCTCCTCGCCGAGCGCAGCGGCTTCAGAGCCCTTTACCTCTCTGGCGCAGGGGTCGCAAACGCCTCCCTGGGGGTGCCGGATCTGGGGATTACCTCGCGCAATGACGTGTGCGAGGACGTGCGGCGGATCACCTCCGCCACGGCTCTGCCGCTGCTCGTGGATGCCGACACGGGCTGGGGAGCCGCATTTAACATCGCGCGCACCACTTCCGACCTCACCAAAGCCGGTGCGGCGGGGATGCATCTTGAGGATCAGGTGGCCGCCAAGCGCTGCGGCCACCGTCCGGGCAAGCAGCTCGTCTCCACCGCCGAAATGGTCGATCGCATCAAGGCCGCGGTCGACGCGCGCACCGATCGGCACTTCGTCGTCATGGCGCGCACCGATGCGCACGCCGTCGAGGGACAGCAGGCGGCGCTGCAACGCGCCCTGGCCTATATTGAAGCCGGCGCCGACATGATTTTCGCGGAGGCCCTGACAAGCCTCGAGGAGTACCGGCAGTTCACGAGCGCCATGCGCGTGCCGCTGCTCGCCAACATCACCGAATTCGGCAGGACGCCGCTCTTTACGCGCGATGAGTTGCACGCGGCCGGTGTGCGTCTGGTGCTGTATCCGCTGTCGGCATTTCGCGCCGCGGCGCGCGCCTCGCTCGAGGTTTATGCCGCGATACGCCGCGAGGGCACGCAAGCAGGCGTGCTCGAGCGGATGCAAACGCGTGCGGAACTTTACGACGTGCTGCGCTATCACGACTACGAACGCAAGCTCGATGAGCTCTTTGGGGAAGGCACTTGAGAGAAGACAAGCAGCAAGCAGCGGCGCAAGCGCCCGCGCCCAAGAAATCCGTGGCGCTCTCCGGAGTGCCGGCGGGCAATACCGCGCTCTCCAGCGTGGGCCGCACGGGCAACGACTTGAACTATCGCGGCTACGACATTCTGGAGATCGCGACGACCTGCGAATTCGAGGAAGTCGCGTATCTTCTTATCCACGGCAAGCTCCCCAACCGCGCGCAGCTTGCGGCCTACAAGACGAAGCTCGCCTCCCTGCGCGGCTTGCCGGCGACAGTGCGCGCAGTGCTCGAGGTTTTGCCGGCCGCATCTCATCCCATGGACGTCCTGCGCACCGGGGTCTCCGTGCTCGGCTGCACTTTGCCGGAGAATGAGTCGCATCCGCCGGCCGCGGCGCGCGATATTGCGGACCGGCTGATCGCATCCGTGGGCTCCATGCTCACCTACTGGTATCACTACAGTCACAGCGGCGCCCGCATTCACGTCGAGACCGAGGACGATTCCATCGGCGGACACTTTCTGCACCTGCTGCACCGGCGCGCACCGAGCGCAGCGTGGGTGCGGGCGATGCACACGTCGCTCATTCTCTACGCGGAGCACGAGTTCAACGCCTCGACCTTCACCTGCCGCACGGTGGCTTCCACGTTGGCCGATTTGTGAACCACGCTAAAGAAAACGGGTACGAAGAAAAGTGTGGCCACCGTCGCAAACAGCAACCCGCCGATCACCGCGCGCCCCAGGGGTGCGTTCTGCTCGCCGCCTT
>PLIX01000139.1 GCA_003140135.1 Gammaproteobacteria bacterium | reverse complement strand
AATACGGCTCCAATTCCGCGTACGTAAGCGGCCAGTCTATTCCCACACCATAGGTTGACGCCGTGCGGAAATCCGACGGCCTCAGCCGCTGGGCCCGTCCACCCCAATGCAGTGTGGATCCGCCCACGCCTTTGAGCCGATACCTTTCAAGCTGATATCCAAGGCCTATGGATTCGGCCGACGAGTGCACGTAGTTGTCCCGCCCGGGATATTCCCAGGGGAAGTACAGGCCACCCAGATTCTGATAGCGGCGCAGCAGCTTTAACCGTTCTGCCAATGGAAAGCGTTGCCCTGCCTCGATCAAGACGACGCTGAGACCCTGGCGCGTCGCTTGGGCCGCGACTAGGGCGCCCGCGATCCCCGACCCCACGATGCAGATGTCATAGGTCTTGCCACTGATCATGTGTTCGTCTTGCCGGCGGTGAGATATTCATGCCAGTCGCCCGGTATGCCGGGCCACCGATCGTAGCCGCGTGCCCGCCAGGGGACCCCCGAGTAGCGGTAGAGCCACACTAGGTCCGGGACAGTCGTTGACCGCATGCGGTAATACTGGCGGCGTCCGGGGGACAAATGCGCGAGGATGCGGGACCACGTCGCGCCGGGATCAATATGCATGATCTGATCGACGATGCCGCCCCTCTGCGCGGTGTTCGCCATGATAAAGCCGGCAGCGCCGGCATCGCGTGCGAGGCGGTCGAGCTGCTGCGCAAGGACCGAGTAATCTTGAGCCCGGCCCGGCTGCTGCGAGAGCGTTTCCGCCAATCGTTCGCGAAGTTCGGCGCTATCCGTGTCCGACAGGGCACGCCCAAACAGAGCGCCAATGAACGTGATGACAGTATCGAGCGTGCTCCCCATGTCGCGCGTTATCGTCGCCGCAGGCGCGCTCAGGTCCGCAATCGAAACTTGCTGCGAGCGGCTTCTCCTGAGCATCGGCTTGAGCCAAATCACGGCCCCGACCGCACTTCCAACGGCAGCGAGAATCAGCAACCGGCGTCGGGATACTCTGTGTTTTTCAGTGCTCACGGTCCCGGTCCCACCAGGCTGTTGCTGAATCTTCGCTCATGACACGCTCGAGGGTTACATTAATTGACTGTCTATGATCAGGGCGCATCCTGCCAGTGCTTCCTGTTTGAAAGCTGTGAAGCAGCAGGCAGTTCTATTATGGAGTATGCGCCGGCAAAGTAAGCGCTCTGGTCTGCCAGCGGTTCGATGGATCTGTCCAGGCCACATGCATGCGCATTGTCGCTGGTGTGCTTGAGCTGCACGCCAGAAGTGTTCATTTCGTGGAGCTTAAGCGTGGGCAACCTGCCGTGTGTGTCAGGGCGCATGCACCGACGCTACTTGCCGTGACACGCCATCCCATCAGGGGCGAGGAGCGTCGCGCTGGAGTTTTGCGCGATCACTTTGGTCGGCAAGCCGATGCGCGCGGCGTCGAATGGCTTCATGACCAGCAGGTAGTCGTAGGTACACCCTACGGTCGGCCAATCGACCGGTTGGGGCGGCGTGAACGTGTACCAAGTATTGTGCGGCGCATAGGGATGGTTTCGGTAACGAAAATATTTCATTGGTTGTCCCTGATCGCCAGCGAACAGATATGGAACCATGGCTTGGCGATCAACCACCACGAATGAGTTGACGTGCAAGTACGGGAAGCGCGTAAGCTCGTGGACGCCCGTATAGATCGGCAACACATTGGTTGCGCTCGGTATGGCACTGAGGAGGGCTCGGTACTGCCCGAGCCAGTTGCGTTCTGTCGTGAGGTGTGCGCACAGATAACACAAATTGGCGGCCAAGAATAATGTTGCGCCGCCGAGAACGGCGCGCGAATCCATGTGGCTCGCTGCAGCAGATGGACCGGTGAACACAGCGGCACACCACAGCGCCGCGAACACCGGCAAGCATGTCAGTGCTCTCACGTCAAGATAGGTGGGGTCGCCGAACGCCATCGGCAGTGCGAGATACAGTCCTGCAAAGACCACTGCAAGCAGTGGCGGCTCCCATGTGAGAATCGGCAGCACGCTCGGGCGGCGCAACCGCTCACGCGCGGCCCACAGGAGCAACATTAGGAAGGCGACCAGAAAGAGTACATCAACAGGCTCGTCAAATCGGATGAAAGCCCAGTCGAGTCGTCGGAACTTTGCGTGCAGCCCACCCCACACGAAGTGTGTAGGGATTGCTTCGCGGGTCGCGGGATAAACCCATTGGCTGAGCCCGTACCACAGCACTGCCAAGGCAATTGGGACCAGCAGGCACAGTTCGCGGCCAAGAGACGTTGCGCGACGCCAGAGCCTAAAGAGGCCGGAACTGCCGATCGCCGCGGCCGCAAACACGACAAACCCCAAATGCATCAGATAACCAAAGGCGATCGTGAGGCAGTAAATCACAAACAACATTGGCGAGTAACGCCGCCGCAGAATCTGCGCCAGAGCGAGCGCCACCACCGTGAGCGCGATGGCAAAGCGGAAATTGATGAAACCGAGAAAGAAGAACGCGTCGGTCGACAGATACAGCGCCACCAGGAAAATGAAGGCGCGTGAACTCGCGGGCGCCTCCATGGCGCGAAGGTAGAACAGCATGGCGCATGGCAGCGACAATACCGCCAACGCTGTCCAGAGGAACGTCGCGCCCCGCGGACCCAGCACTTCTACAGCGATGGCGAGCAGGTAGTCACCGGCGATGTACGGATACGCCATGGCCTGGAACTGAAACGCATTGCCGAAGTGGCTGCCGTGAAGAAACCAAAGATCCGCGAGCACGACGGCGCGGGCTAGATGATTTGGATAGTCTTGAAAAAGTAGCGCCGAGTACTGGTACAGCGCAATGACATAGACTGCAGCGGCGACGACGGCCAAAAGCAATGCTGCCGCCGGGGATGCTGCCTTGGATCGCCAACTCATCGGTCCTGCCTCTGTCGTCGTATCCGCCATGCGGCCCTCCGGCAGCAGTTCGATCTGCTTATCGAACCAGATACTCTGGCCGAGCAATCCGAGCCACCGCTCTAACTCTTTGCCTCAGACTGGTGCTGGCCCACTGAAAAATTCGGGAAGTGCGCAGTACGCTGTAATCCTTGCGCCAAAACATCGTGTACGATCCGCACGAGGAACGTGCCTCACCAACCTTTGCTGCCAACAAAGACGATGAAGTATACGCCAATTGCGATGTCGATCATCGCAACCGGGAATGGCCTGCGACTGTGCGCGCCGACCCGCAATAGGAACGGCGGATGCCACGCTGGCAGAGATCTGCTTGAATCACATGCCGTGATGGTTGCGGCGCCGCTGCGCGCGGATACTGCAATATGAAGGTGATTGACGAAGGCTCGATTGAGCGCCGCATCAGCCGGTACAGTCACAGTCGCTCACTCCGGGTACTGTTGAATTGGGGTGCGCGGGGCGGGTCGGGGTTCAAGGGGCCGCTCCCCGGACCGGGTGAAGCGCGGCCTTCCCAGGCAGAGAACGCGGTTGGGCGCGCGCCGCAATGCTGAGAACCATCTCCAAGTCGCCGTCACTGCGAGCCGCTATCGCCTTTGGCCTCGGTGGCGCGGCATTTGCCGTCGGAAACCTCATCTTTGCTCGCATCCTGTCTTCCTATGAGTATGGCCTGCTGTCGCTTGTCATCGGTGTGATCCAGGTCGCGGGGTTTTCGGCGCCATTGGGCTTGGATTATCTAATCGCGCGTCGAGGATTGACTTTCGGATCGCGCCTGCGCCGCACCGTACTCCTGACGTCCACGCTAGTCGGAGTGGGAACTTTCTTCGTCGCCATGGGGCTCTATCACCTCAAAGTATCCCTGCTCGTCCCGATATTCGTTGCGACGGCTGCCATGGGGATCTCGCAAACGGTGGCCGCGCACTTTCAAAGCCAACAACAATTGGGCCTGTCAGTGCCATTCGTGCAGGCTTCGAACTGCCTGCTGTTGCTCATCGCTGTCATTGCAGCGGTCTGCAGCATGACGAGTGCGACTCTACCCTCCGATCTTATCGCACTGACAGGCCTAATTACCGCGGCCATCGGCTGGCTCATGATCAAAAAACTTATGGCCGAGAACGCGCCACAGCCAATGCAGGCGCAACTTTGGAGCGAAGCAATCTCATTGATGACCATTAACGTCGCCAGTTCCGTGCTGTTACAACTCGAACGCCTGATAATTCCGATGGTAATCGGCATCGCAGGTCTCGCGTTGTTCGGGGTTGCCGCATCTTTGGTGGGGTCTCCGTTCCGCATGCTGCAGCACGCAGTCACTTTTACCATCGTGCCGCGTTTGCGCGATGCCAGCTCCGCCAGTGAGCGTAGACGCTTGCTGCGTCACGAGTTTCTCTTGTGCGGGATTGTCATGGGCCCGGCCGCACTTGTCATCTGGCAGTTGGCCCCCTCGATCGCTCATTGGCTTTTCGGCGGCCGCTACGATCTTAGTACAGCGGTAATCGTTGCCATGATCGTCTCCGGCCTTCTGAAGGTGCTGAGCGCCTTTGGTACATCAGTCGTCAGCGCGCTGGCGCCCGACAAAGGCTTGCGCCTATTGAGCGCGGCGTCCTGGGTCTGCATCGCTCTGGCAGTTGGTCTCGCCTTTGCCTTTCGCCCTTGGGGTCTTTGCGGCGTTATTTACGCCATATCCGTGGGCTGGCTGGTGAGGACCATCGTCGCATTCTGGATTTCCTTGCCTCATTTGCGGCGCTAGAGGCGAAGAGCCTGCAAGCCGCCTGACGAGTACCGCACGGCCGTTCTTATGCCGTGGGCGTCGAGGTCAAAAGAGCGAATGTCCGCTTGCGTTGCCGGATACTGTCAAGCCGCAGCGGCAACTGCATCCTTGGATTCTGGCGACGACACTTCCGTGGATTCATGTTGCTGACCCGCCAACAATAGACGGCTCCAGAGGCTCAGATTGAGCAGCGTCCAGAACAGATGGCTGTGATTGTGCTGGCGCAGCTGATGTTCCGTCCAGAACCGCTCCAGCGACGGCATGTTGAAGTAATTCCTGATGAGTGTTGATGAGAAAATCTCATCGCGAGTGAACTCCAGCAGCTCACCGCGAATCCAGTTCTTCATCGGAATGCTGAAGCCCTGCTTCTTGCGCATCGCAATTCCCGGCGGTAGCCGGTTCTTCAGCGCATCCTTCAGCAGCCACTTCGTCGTGAAGCCGCGAAGTTTTTGCGCCGTCGGCAGCGAATAGCAGTACTCGACGATACGATGGTCGAGAAAGGGCGGCCGCACCTCGAGCGAGTGAGCCATCGACATTTTGTCGACTTTCATCAGTACGCTGTCGGGAAGCACTGTGTTCAGCTCGACGTATTGCTCGCGCGCACCTCGCTCTTGCGGCGCAACAATCGACCACTGCTTTACGGGGGCGAACGGGTCGACATCAACCGAGCGCAGAAATTCGGGTTGAAACAGGACGGCAGCCTGCTCTGGATCCAGAAAATACTGCCAGCGGATGTGCTCGCCGTTGCTGGGCAGCACGGCGCCTTGCAGGAAGCGCTTGAGGATGTTGCGCGCGCCTTTCTTCTGATCGTCGTCCCGGATTACTCCTATGATTCCCCGGTACAAGGCGCGGCGGAAGGGCAGCGGCAAGAGGTCGAGCAGATGCGACGCCTTGCTCGCGCGGAACCGGTCATATCCCATGAAAAGCTCATCGCCGCCATCGCCGCTCAGGCACACCTTGACGTAGCGGCTTGCCTGCTCGCAAATCAGCATGAACGGCAGATTGGAAGGATCGGTGGTCGGCTCATCAAGATGCCACACGGAGCGCTCGATTTCTCTGCTGCCAATCGGGCTGATCAGCAGCTCGCGGTGCAAGGTGTGGAAGTGCTCGGCGACCTGCCGCGCAAAGTCGAGTTCGCTGTAGGTCGCTTCGCGGTAGCCGAGGGCGAAGGTCTGCAACGGAGTTGACGCGGACTTGCTCAGGAACTGCACAACGGCACTCGAATCGATACCGCCCGACAGAAAGGATCCGACCGGGACGTCGCTCATCATGTGATCCGTGCATGCCGACCCGAGCAGATCGATGAGTGCCTCGGGAGTGGCGTCGACCTCGCGCTGTTCGAGGCGCCAATAGCGGAGCATTCGCGGGCTGCCATCGGCCTCGAGCACGAGCATGCAGCCCGGCAGCAGTTTCTGCACGCCTTGAAAGAGCGTCGCTGGCGCAGGGGTGAACTCGTAGCCAAGCAGGTCGAACAGGCCCTGACTGTTCACCTGCCGCGGCAGTGTCGGGTCCGCGAGCAGCGCTTTGATCTCGGAGGCGAATCGAAGCTTGCCGCCGTCAAGCGTGTAGTAGAGTGGCTTGATCCCGAGCCGATCGCGTGCGAGCACTAGACGACGGCGCGGCGCATCCCAGATTGCGAATGCAAACATCCCCGTGAGGTGCTGTACGAAATCGAGGCCGAATTCCTCGTAGGCGTGGACGATGGATTCCGTGTCGCTGTGGCCGCGAAACCTGTGGCCGCGCTGCTCGAGCTGCCGCCGCAACGTCGGGTGGTTGTAGATCTCCCCGTTGAAGGTGATCCAGATCGTACCGTCCTCGTTCGTCAGCGGCTGTTTGCCGGACTCACTGAGGTCGACAATGCTAAGGCGCCGATGGCCGAGCGAGATGCCATCTGCGACGTACGATCCATGCCCGTCCGGCCCACGATGCGTGAGCGTCGCTTTCATCTGTTCGAGCAGTCGCTCGTCAGTCCAGTTGAAACCACAGATGCCGCACATAATGTGATTCAATCGTACCGAGGTCATGGTGCATCGGGGCGTGACGTGCCGCACACGGCGCCGTAGAGCCTGCGCAAATGCGCATACCTGGACCTTTCACGGACATTTCAGGGCTACCATGCGCTTGCAGCGTGTCGCCACGGCGCCACGGATCCGGGCATTTTGGGACAGGCCTGATTGAATCCATATGTCAAGTTCCGCCCTGGATCGAAGGGCGCGATGCAGTTAGTTGCCTGCTTCGCATTGAAAACGCTAGCCTTGATGCGGTGAGACAAGATGCGGCCAATTCGAATCACGGTTTGATCGTGCATGCGGACGATTTCGGCGAAACAGTCGAGATTACCCGCGGGATCTGTGCGGCGATTGAAGACGGTGCCGTGACGAGTACCTCGATCATGGCCAACATGCCGGGAACCGCGGACGCGCTCACCCGCGTCGCTCCGCTCGCCGAGCGTGCCAGCTTCGGCGTTCATTTGAATCTGTGCGAAGGCACCCCGCTGACGCCGGGACGCACTCTGGTGAATGCCGCGGGAGAATTCCATCGCAAGCGCGAACTGCTTATCCGCTCGATCACCGGCCGGCTGTCGGTGGGGGAACTCGAAGCAGAGATCTCAGCCCAGATCGCCGTGATCCACGATTCAGGGATCCGCATCTCTCATATTGATGGGCACAAGCATCTGCACCAGCTGCCCATCGTCAGTACCGCGGTCGCTCGCGTGCTGCCCCGATTCGGCATAACTCGGATTCGCATCACGCGCGTGCGCAGGTTTCGCGGCAATATGCGGGCGGCTACTCTGGTGCGCGAAGCCTTCGCTTGGCGTGCGAGTGCTGCATTTCGGCGCGCGCACCTTTGCTCGCCGCATCGCGTACTTGATATACAGGCGGTCATGAAGGAAGGGAACCCGCAGCAGGCAGCCGCGCTGTTGCGCGATACGGGTGTGGTTGAAATATTCTGCCATCCAGGCACCGCGCTCGCAGACGCCGAAAAACCTGGCAGCTGCCAGCGTCACGAGGAACTTGAATATCTGCTATCGCCTCGATTTAAGGAGATTTTAAAGCGAAGCGGAGCCCGTCCCATCACATATTGGGGCATTTGATGCTGCAACCTCTCGCCTATCCTTCAGGCGATGATCCGCGAAGCGCGCTGCGTGTTGCCTCGAGGTCGTGAGAGGCTTCGTCGCCTATCGCCCGCAATGCACAGGCGAGAGTCCCCGCAGGGGCTTGCCGGGAACCCGGGGACGGCTCGGGCAGCCATTGCTGCTCAGCTCACGTCTTCGCCTGGAATCTGCAGTATCTGCAATAATTTCTCCCGTCACGTCCAAGGATAGGTCATAGGGCCGCGCGGTCGCCGGGCGGGCGCTGCAGAGCTCTACAAGGGCATTACATCGGCGACTTTTCAGCGTGATGCTCTAGCGCGCTCCGCTTTTCTCCCGGGGAGTTTCGCGGCAGCTCAACTGTGGCGATTCATTGGCCGGCACATGCGGCGCGTAGTTCCGGCGTGCGCCATGCGATCTTGCGATGCGTGCCCGCCGACCGCGGCGCCGGTGTGACTCCGCTCACAGTCGGGCGCCGCAATAATCCTACACTGTATTGTTAAGTTGGTAGCATCAAGGCTCTATGCGCATCCGCCTGATTGGAGAGCACGTTTACGTCTCGATTGTGGTGCTCGTACTAGCGGAGCTTGCAGTCTGCTGCGCGGCATTCATCCTCGCCGTCTACGTGCGCTTCGGGGCCGATCTGACGGCATTCGGGGGCGTCTACGGGCCATGGTGGCCGCCGCGGGCGCTTGTTTTCAGCGTGGTGATGGTGCTGTGCCTGGCGGCCTTCGGTCTGTACAGCGCCCGCCAGCGCGCGCGCACAATCGGCATCGTCCTGCGCGTCGCCGCCGCCATGGTCGCTGGCGTCGCGGTGACCGCGGTTGTTTGGTATGTCTTTCCGGCGCTGCGGGTGGGACGTGGGGTCATGATCCTCGCTGCCATCGCGTCGATCGTCGCTGTCGCACTAACGCGGACCGTATTTGCGCGCCTGGTGCACGAGGATGTCTTCAAGCGCCGTGTGCTCGTGTACGGCTCAGGGCAGGGCGCCACCTCGATCGCCGAACTGCGCCGCCGCTCCGATCGCCGCGGCTTCGTGCTCGTCGGTTTCGTCAAAGCCGACGGCGAGGCACGCGCCGTGCCAGTCAAGACGCTTGATCCGACGCTCGGCCTATTTGAACTGTGCGTGCGTCATGATGTGGACGAAATCGTCGTGGCAATGGACGATCGGCGCCGCCAGTTCCCGTTGCGCGAGCTCCTCGAATGTCGCCTGGCGGGCGTCGACGTCACCGAGCTATTGACCTTTCTCGAGCGCGAGACCGGGCGCGTGCGCCTCGACGTCTTGAACCCGAGCTGGCTCATTTTCGGCCCGGGCTTTCGGCGTGATCCGCTGCGGCTTTTTTCTGCGCGCACGCTCGACATCGTTGCAAGCGTGTTGATCCTCACGGTCTCGCTGCCCGTCATGATTCTGAGTGCCGTTGCGATCCTCGTCGAGGACGGCTGGCGGGCGCCGGTGTTCTACCGGCAGGCCCGCGTCGGTGGCGCCGGGCGTTCATTTGAGCTCCTGAAATTCCGCAGCATGCGGCGCGACGCGGAGACGAATGGCCAGGCTCGCTGGGCGCAGAAGGATGATCCGCGCGTCACCTGCGTCGGAGTGGTCATGCGCAAGTTGCGTATCGATGAGCTACCGCAGATATTGAATGTGTTTCGCGGCAACATGAGTCTCGTTGGCCCGCGCCCGGAGCGCCCGCACTTCGTGACCGAGCTTGCGCAGAAAATCCCTTACTACGTTGAGCGACACTGCGTGAAGCCCGGCATCACGGGTTGGGCGCAGCTGTGTTACCCGTATGGCTCATCCGAGCAGGATGCGATCGAGAAACTGCAATACGATCTGTATTACATCAAGAACAACAGTTTGCTCTTTGACCTCTCGATCCTGCTGCAGACCGTCGAAGTGGTGTTTATGGGCAAAGGCGCACGTTAACGGGCGCGTGCACTCTAACGCTGCTTGAATTCCTCAGGCGTGAGCTGATGCCGCCCGAGCAGCTTGTAGAAATCCGTGCGGTTGCGCTTCGCCAGGCGCGCCGCTTGACTGACATTGCCGCCGGTGATCTGCAGAATCTGCGATAGATAGCTGCGCGTGAATTCATCGCGCGCCTCATCGAACGAGGGCAGCCGGCCCGACCCGCCGCCCAGGGATTGCTGCACCAGTTCCACCGGGATGATCGGAGTCTGCGACAGCGCGACATTCTGCCGCACGACATTCTGCAGCTGCCGAATGTTGCCGGGCCAGTCGGCGGTGGCCAGCAACTCCACGGCTTCGGGCGCATAGATCTTGCGTACGCCGCTTTCCTTGGCGATCTGCGCCAGAAAGTGCGCAACCAGCAGCGGGATGTCCTCGCGGCGCTTGTTGAGAGCCGGCATCTCGATGTGCACGACGTTCAGCCGATAGTAGAGGTCTTCGCGAAATTGCCCTTCCCCCATCAGCTGCTGCAGGTCGCGGTGGGTTGCGGAAATCACGCGCACGTTCACCGCGATGGGATCGGCGCTGCCGACGGGACGAATCAGATTCTCCTGCAGAACGCGCAGCAGCTTCACCTGCAGCCGCATCGGCATGTCGCCGATCTCATCGAGCATGAGCGTGCTGCCGTCGGCCGCCTGGAAGAGGCCATTGTGCGCGCGCGTCGCTCCGGTAAAGGAGCCCTTCTCATGACCGAAAAGCTCGGACTCGAGCAGATTCTCCGCCATGGCGCTGCAGTTGATCGCGACGAACGCCTTGTTGCGTCGCGGGCTCGCACGGTGAATCGCGCGCGCGAGGAGCTCCTTACCCGTGCCGGCCTCACCCGTGATGAGGACGCGTGCGTCGGTGCCCGCGACCATGTGCGCCTGCCCGAGCTTCTCCTCCATGACGGAGCTGCGCGTGACGATCTCGGCGCGCCAATCCTCATCCGAGGCGCTGAAGCCCGAGATGCGCAGGGCCTTTTGCACGTGGTCGAGCAGCTCCTGCTTGTCGACCGGCTTGGTGAGGAAGCCAAACGCGCCCATCTGGGTCGCCTGCACGGCATCGGGGATCGTGCCGTGTGCGGTCAGCAAGATCACTTTCAGCCCCGGCCAGCGGTTCTGCAGCTCCTTCAGTAGGCCGATACCGTCCATCTGATCCATGCGCAGGTCGGAGATGACGAGGTCGGGCCGGAAGCGGCCGGCGGCCGCCAGCGCCAATGCAGCGCTTTCTACAGCCTCGACGTCGTAACTCTCGGCGCGCAGGCGAATGGTCAGCAGCCGCAGCAGTCCCGGATCGTCGTCCACCACGAGGATGCGTGCCTTGCGTTTGCCTATTTGACTCAAGGGGTGTGTCCTTCCGTGCCGGGTTTGCGGTCGTTGAGAGAGCGCTCGATGTTGGTGATGGCATCAAGCTTAGCGCGCGCATCCTCGAGGTCCTTGCGCAGTTTGGCGTTTTCGTCGATCTCCGTCTGCAGATGGCGGTTCGCGGCGGCCAGACGCTCACGGTCGGCGTGCGCGGCACTGTCCTGCAGGGTGCGGTTTTCCGCCGCCAGGGTCAATTGCACGTCAACTTTTTGCAGTTCGAGGTAGGCAAAGGCGCGCTCCGCAGGGACCAGGGTTTCCGGCGTCGCCATAAGCTCCCGCAGGAGCCGCTCTGCCTCGGGCAGATTGGTTCCAGCGTGGCCGGGAGATGCGAGCTCCAGCGCGTAGCGCAGCTGGTGGCTCGGGGTCGGCGCCAGCGTGTAGTCTCTGTGCGCCGCGTCGAGAATTTCCGCTTGCTCGGCCGGCGGGGCTTGCATGAGTCGTTGCAGCACGACCACGTGGCCTGCCAACAATACGGCAGAGGTGGCGTCGCGATCCACCACCGGCGCGGGAGTGCTGTTTTCGCGTTCGGCCGGCGCGAGCGCGCAGCTCGCAAGGCCAGCACCGAGCCAGCAAGCTGCGGCGAGAGCGGCACCGTGTGGCGCGCGGCAACTTTCTCGCCCGCCTGCTGGTGGGTTCGCACTGCTATGCCGCATGCGCCCGGCGTTCCTTCGAGTCCGCGCTCACGGGCGATGTGCCGCCCGCCGGGTGAGTCGGCATGGTGATGCGAAAGTGCGCTCCGGCATAGGTGCCATCGATGATTTCTACCTTGCCACCGTGCGCCGCGACGCACTCCATGACGACGGACAGGCCTATGCCGGTGCCCTTCAAGCTCGAACCCTTAGCGGCGCGTCCGGTGTAGAAGGCATCGAAGATGTGGGCACGATCCTCCACAGGAATGCCGCTGCCGCTGTCGGCGACATCAATCACCAGCGCCTCCCCCGCGGCGCTTGCGCGCAGGTGGATGCTGCCTCCCTTGGGTGAGTACTTGACGGCGTTCGACAAAAGATTCTCCAGAATGAGCCGCAGCTTGCCGCGGTCGGCGGTGAGGGTTACATCCTCAATCTGCACATCGAGCCGTACGCGCTGCGACAAAAGCGTCAACTGCTGATTCTCCAACACCTGCTTGACCACCGGCCGCAGGCGAAATTCACTCGCATCGAGCCCGACGCTGCTCGTCTGCCAGGCGCTGAATGAGAGCAGATTCTCGATCAGGCGCTGCAGCTTGATGCCGTTCTCGCGCAGGATCCCGGTGACCTCGCGCTGATTGCTATCAAGCTCCCCGACGGCGCCGTCCATGAGCAGCTCCGTGCCTTCGCGAATATTGGCCAACGGCGTCTTCAACTCATGCGACATATGTCGCAGAAATCGGTTCCGCTCCTGCGCCAGATCCACCAACCGTCCGCGCAGCCATTCCAGCTGCCCGCCGAGCCGCTCAAGGTCGACGGGACCCCACACTTTGATCGGATTGGAGAACGAGCCGCGCCCGAGCTCGCTGATCGCCCGATCGAGCTGGCGCAGCGGCCGTCCGACGGCGAGCGCCAGCCCGAAGATCGCAATCAGTGTCAGGGGCAGGAGCAGCGCCGACTGCCACACCAGCCGGCGGCGCGCCTCGTTCGTCTGCTCCTCAAGCGCGACGACCTGCGAGTCGATCTGCGCATTGCTCTCTTCAGCGGCCCGGTCGGCAAGAGCGCTCAAGTCAGCAAAGCTCTGCAACAGCTGCGCAAGTCCGTAGGACGGCTGCGGCATGCTCTGCACCATCTGGCCTATCGTCTGCTGCAGCTTCCCCAATTCGGCCAGGGTGTGGTGCGCCTCATCGGTGCGCACCTGCCGGCCGAGCTCGACGCAGGTGGCGGTCAAACGGGAGTCCTGTCCGCGATAAAGCTCGAGCAGCTTCGGGTCGTTCAGCACCTGATACAGCCGCGCCGTGCGCTCCAGCGAGCTGATTTGGGCGAATAGATCCTGACTGGCGCGCGCCGCGGTCACCCCTTGCACCACCAACTGCTGGCCCGTGTCAGCGAGCGTGCGGATCTGCAGCTCCGCATCGCCGAGCGCCACAATGAGCGGCACGGCGATCACAGCCAATCCCAGCAGCATCAGCCCGCTCAATGATTTAGGTCGTGCCCAGCGCATGCGGCGTAGTTTACGGCCTTGTGAGCGAACTTGCCTTCAGGGCGGCGCCGTTGCCCGCCGCAAGTCGGGTGGCCGCCCGCAGCCTCACCAAGGTTCGCGCTGCAGACGCTCTTCCCAATGCAGCGATGTGCGCACGATGGCATCCAAATCATCGAGCCGCGGTCGCCACCCGAGCACCGCGCGAATCCGCTCTGCGCGTGCGACGAGCGTCGGCGGATCGCCTGCGCGGCGCGGCTGTTCCTTGACGGGCAGGCGCTTGCCGGCCGCGCGCTCAACGCTCGCCAGCACTTCTCTGACGCTGTAACCGTGCCCGTAGCCGCAGTTGAGCACGATCGACTCGCCGTGCGCACGGATGTAATCGAGCGCATTCAGGTGCGCCGCGGCGAGGTCCTCAACGTGAATGTAGTCGCGCACGCCCGTGCCGTCGGGCGTCGCATAGTCGGTGCCGAAAATCGCGATTTCCTTGCGTTTGCCGACCACCGCTTCGCAGGCCACCTTGATGAGCAGTGTGGCCTTGGGGGTCGACTGACCGATGCGCCCCTGCGAATCGGAGCCTGCCACGTTGAAATAGCGCAGTGCCACATGGCGCATGCCGGTCGCTGCAGAGACATCGCGCAGCATCCACTCGGACATGAGCTTCGATGTGCCGTACGGATTGATCGGTGCAGTCGGCGTAGTCTCTTCGGCAAAGGGCTCCTTCGGAATGCCATAGACTGCAGCGGTTGATGAAAATACGAACTGCCGCACCCCAGCTTCAGTACAGCATTTGAGCAGATTGCGCGTGGCGCAGGTATTGTTGCCGTAGTACTTGAGCGGATCGGCAACGGACTCCGGCACCACGGTGTTGGCCGCGAAATGCATGACGGTGTCAACACCGTGCTCGCGCATGACCGCGAGTACCTGCGCGCGGTCGCCCACGTTAGCGACCACCAGCGGGCAATCGAGCACCGCCTGACGAAACCCCATGGACAGATTGTCCAGAACGACCACGCGCTCACCACGCGAGCGCAGCTGCAGAACGACGTGACTACCGATGTAGCCGGCGCCGCCGGTGACTAATATGGTGCCTGGGTCCATTGTCGAGTTCTCCCGAGCAGTCTACGCTGCGTTGCAAAAGCCGATGATACGCAAAATGCCTGCCACCGACCTGACACCGTTCTCAGGCCTCACGCCGGATCTGGTGCTCGACGCTGCGGCATCGATGGGTTTCGAGGGCGACGGGATTCTGTTTGCGCTCAACAGCTATGAAAACCGGGTCTATCAGCTCGGCAGGGGAGAACGAGCGCTGGTTCTCAAATTTTACCGCCCCGCACGCTGGAGCGATGCCCAGATCATCGAGGAGCATGCGTTTGCCGCCGAGCTTGCCGGCGCAGATCTGCCCGTGGCCGCGCCGGTCGCGATCGCAGGGGAGACGCTGCTGCGCTTTCGCGAGTTCCGCTTCGCGGCCTTCCCCTGGCAGCGCGGTCGAGCGCCGGAGCTGGACGCGCCGGATTCGCGCGCGATCCTGGGCAGGAGCCTCGCGCGCATTCATCAGGTGGGCGCCGCACGCGGCTTCCTGCACCGGGCACGCTTCACGATTGAGCGCCTCGGCCGGCAGGCATCCGCGCATGTGCTCGCAAGCGAGCTGCTGCCGGAGGCCCTCGAGGAGCGCTACCAGGACGTGACCGAGCAGCTCCTCGAGCGTGTTGCGGCGGAGTTCGCATCCGTCGGCCCCCTGCAAGAATTGCGCATTCACGGCGACTGTCATCTGGGCAACGTGCTCTGGAACGAGCGCGGGCCGGTGTTCGTCGACCTTGACGATTGCGTGACTGGGCCGCGCATGCAGGACTTGTGGATGCTGCTCGCGGGCACTGCCGATGATCAGCAGCGACAGTGGGCCGAGCTCATGGAAGGGTATCTGCAGTTTGCGAATTTCGACTTTCGCGAAATGAAGCTCATCGAGTCATTGCGTGCCTTGCGTATGCTGCACCACTCGGCGTGGGTGGCGCATCGCTGGAACGATCCGGCCTTTCCACGGGCTTTTCCCTGGTTCGCACAGGCACGCTATTGGGAGGGCCATATCGGCGATCTCATCGAGCAGGCGAACGCCATAGATGATCCGCCGCTGCTGCGCTGCTAGAGCTTGAAGTAAGCCGCTGTCGGCGCTGCCACGGGTTGGCATACAATCATCAGCGGTTATTCGACCCGCGTAAGGACCTTTCGTAAGGGCGATGCAAACCTTGAGGCACGATTTCTGGGCGGTCGCGGCGCTGGCAGCGCTGCTGGCGGGCTTGAGCGGCTGCGGTAAGGCTGAGCATGCCGGCGGAGCTGGCGCACCGAGTCCATCGGCGACCCAGAAGCCTGCCGACGCGGCCGAGATGGCGCTTGCCAACATGGTGAATGCCGTCGGCTCGGGAAAGCCTTCCGGGGATATTGAGCTCAAGTTCGACCTGCGTGCTCGCCCGGTCGTGGGCGAGCCGGTCGACATCGACCTCGCGGTCATACCGATGCAGGATCTAGACAAGCTGTACGCGACGTTCCAGGCGGGCGAGGGGCTCGAGCTCACCAAGGGCGGCCAGATGGCGGAGCTTTCGCACCCGCCGGTGGGGGTGGCGATCTCCCACACCCTGACCATCGTTCCGCAGCGTGACGGCGTTTTTTATGTGAGTGCCGTCGTGCTCGCCGACTCAGCGACGGCATCCGTCACTCGCAGCTACTCGATACCGTTGATCGCCGGGACCGGGACTTCCGGCACCGCCGCCTCTGAGACCTCCCCGCCCGGCGCGGCCGCGCCCGCGGCACCGGGCCACTGACCGCTTGACGTAAATCCGGGAGACGCTTCACGGGGCAACCGCGAGGAGCCTCCTATGATCGGAGCCAGCTTGGGCCCCCTCGCCTTATGTCAAACGCCCCGGGAGCGCGCGCGCCCCTCGACGCCGCAGAAATTGCCGCGAGCGCCTTCGAGCGCGCCGAGGAAGTCGTCCATCTGCACCATCACCTGCGCGCCCAATTGCGCGAGACGAGGCTGGAGAGTGCCGCCGACACGCCAGAGCTGAGCAAGCTCCTGCGACTCATCAGCGCTCACTACGAAGCGGTCGACGAGGAGCGTCGCGGCATTGTCCAGTCGATGCGCCTCATGGCCGATGAAGCGCGCACCATGGCGCGTGAGGCGCGTCAACAAAGCTCCGAGCACCTGCAAGTCATTCTGGATCACATCAAGGATGTGGTACTCACTGTCGACGAGGACGGCACGATCCGCACCTTCAATCCGACCGGCGAACGCGTCTTTGGCTTCGGTGAGGCCGAGGTCATCGGCCGGCGC
>PLIX01000310.1 GCA_003140135.1 Gammaproteobacteria bacterium | reverse complement strand
AGCACGCGCTCGATCCGTCCTACGCGGGCAAGCTCGGCGTCAACGTCGACGAACTCCTCGTCTCGCAGCCGGACGATGGCGAACAGGCGCTCGAAGTCACCGATATGCTCGTGCGCTCCGGCGCCGTTGATATCGTGGTCATCGATTCGGTCGCAGCACTCACGCCCAGGGCCGAGATAGAAGGCGAGATGGGCGAGATGCGGGTCGGCCTGCATGCGCGGCTCATGTCGCAGGCGCTGCGCAAGCTCACGGCCAACATCAACCGCTCCAATACCATGGTGATCTTCATAAACCAGATCCGCATGAAGATCGGCGTGATGTTCGGCAGTCCCGAGACCACGACCGGCGGCAATGCGCTCAAATTCTATGCGTCCGTGCGCCTGGACATCCGCCAAATCGGTTCGATCAAGGACGGCGAGGAAGTCATCGGCAACATGACCCGCGTCAAAGTGGTGAAGAACAAGGTGGCCCCGCCATTTCGCGAAGCCGAGTTCGAGATCATGTACGGCGTCGGCATTTCCCGCGAAGGCGAGATCATCGAGCTTGGCAGCGCCCAGGCCATCATTGAGAAGTCCGGCTCCTGGTACAGCTACAAGGGCGAGCGCATCGGCCAGGGGAAGGACAATGTGCGAACTTTCCTGCAGCAGAACCCGGTCATTGCCCGGGAGATCGAGGAGCAGATCCGCACGAAACTTCTGCCCGTGAAACAGACGCGCTACGGCGAGCCGGTGTCGAATACGGCCGACGTCCGGCGCCTCGTGAGCGTGTGATCGACTGGCCGTTTTTTGGCGCCGCTTGCCGCAGTCGCGACGCTCAGTGCTCCTTGAGGAATCGCTCCAGACTTGCCGCGGCGCGCTCTGCCGTGTGCCCGTCCCAGCGCTCGGGACGCTTGCCCTTCGGCCACTGTCCCGCGAGCGCCTCGCGCACCGCGCCTAAGAGCTCGGGCGGCTTGACCAGCCTATTGGTTCCCGCCGTGACGGTGATGGGGCGCTCGGTATTCTCCCGCAGCGTTGCACAGGGAATGCCGAGGTAAGTCGTCTCCTCCTGTATGCCGCCCGAGTCCGTGATGGCGATGCGCGAGTGCATCACGAGATTCATGAACTCGATGTAGCTTAAGGGGTCGGTCGTGCGAATGCGGGCGTGACTCGTCAGAATTTTCAGGAGGTCGAATTCCACGAGCTTCTTACGGGTGCGCGGATGGATGGCAAAGACCACGTCGATCACTGCCGCGAGCTGACCGAGCGCGCCGACGAGCTCGGCGAGCTTCTCGCGGCTGTCGACGTTTGCCGGACGATGCAAGGTGACGACCGCGTAGCGCTGCGCTCCCAGGCCCATGCGCTCCTGCGTGCCGGCCGCTGCGATGCGCTCGCGCAGCATCTCGAAGGAGTCGATCATGATGTTGCCGATGCAGTCAATCTTCGCGGCCGGCACCCCTTCCGCGCGCAGGTTGGCATCGGCATCCGCCGAAGGCGTCCATAGGAGATCCGCGATGGCATCGGTGACGAGGCGATTGATCTCCTCGGGCATGGTGCGATCGCGGCTGCGCAAGCCCGCCTCCAGGTGCACCACGGGAATGCCGAGCTTCGCGCCGACCATGGCGCAGGCGGCCGTGGCATTGACGTCGCCCACGACAATGACGGCGTCCGGGCGGTGGGCGCTCGCGACCGCCTCATAGGCGATCATGGTCCGGCCGGTCTGCTCGGCGTGCGTGCCGCTGCCCACTTCCAAATGGTGAGTCGGTTCGGGAAGGCGCAGATCGCGAAAGAACGCGTTCGACATGTTCGCGTCATAGTGCTGGCCGGTGTGCACGACTTGCGCGCGGCACCAGCGGGTGCGTGCGAGCTCATGGTAGAGCGGCGCGACCTTCATGAAATTGGGCCGCGCGGCTGCGATCAGGTGCACGAGCTTGGTATTCAACCCCGGTCTCCTTCGAACTCGGCTCGCTCAGCTTAGCCGAGGGCGCCGCGCAATGCGCCAGCGGCAGGTTCCGCTGGCTCTAGAAAGTCGCTTTGGTCATGACCAGGAATTGCACTCTTTTTATGGAGGGGTCGCCGTCGAGCGGAAAGGCGAGGTCGACGTGGATGATATTGCCCAGACCCGAGCGAGCGTTGCCGAAGCGCAGCCCGAAGCCCAAATCTCTCAGGATTCCCAGGCTCGGCTCCGCGAGCGGCGCAGTGCCCCAGGTGCGCCCGACGTCCATGAATGCGGCGGCGCCCACGCGCAGCAGCCGAAACGGATACCAATCGGTGAAGTAGCGCTCCTCGAGCGTCAGGAGCGCACGCGAGGTGCCGTCCTGATACCGCAGCGGGTAGCCGCGCAGTCCATTGTCGCCGCCCAGGAGGATCTGGTCCTCGAGGTCAAGATTGCGCCCGGCCGCCGCGTCGAGCCCGGCATAAAAAAGGAGCTTCTCGGACTGCTTCAGAAAATAATGAAAGCTCTCCGTGACGACGGCGTTTTCAGGCGTGCCGTTTTCGAGCCGGCCGTCGAGTGTGCTGGCAACGACGAGTGTTTCATTGTGCTCGGTGGCGAAGCCAATTCCGGCGTTGACCGAGTAGAGTAGGCCGGCGATATTGGCTCCCAAGATCGGCGTCGACCATCCCAGCTGAGCACTCAGATGGGCGCCGAGGTCGAAGTCCTCGGTGCGCGTGATCTGATTGTAATTATGGTATTTGAGGTAATCGTCCTCCACGAGCTCGTAACGAACCCAGGGGAAGACGAGCTTGCGCTCGGCGGGTACGAGATCGACTCCGGTCCACGACGGCGCGCGCTCGAACTGCCGGTCATCGGACGTTAAGCCGAAGGTCCAGCGCGTCACCCACCCGTTTTCAAGTCCGTGCGAGAAGCCGCCATAGACTCGGGACAGTTCATCGTGCTCCTGGAACTGATCGATGACATTGCCGCGATCGTACAGAGAGTCGACGCGCAGATCGTCGGTGCCGTCCACGCCGCCCGTCCAGCGCGAATCGAGGGCGTAGAAGGGCCGATCGACAAAGAGGTCGTGCTGATAGCCGTCGCTGTTGACCGAATAAAGCGCGGACGCGGCGATGCGGCTGCCGGCGATGTTGCCATCCTGGATGCCGATCCCGGTCTGCGTGCGATCGACATCGGAGCTGCGCCCGACGGTGATGGCCGCGCCGTAGCCGAAGGCGTTCAACTCCTGCACGCCTACAGAGGTGCTGTTGGTGCCGCCGCTCCTCCCATACGAGACCTTGGGATCCAAGGTCCACACATCGCGGGTCCTGACGACGACGTCCACGCGTCCGTCGTGATAGGCAATGGGCTCGATCGAGGCATCGTAGAAATACGATGCCTGGCGCAGGATCCGCTCGGACTCGTTCAGCACGCGGCGCGAATACTTATCGCCCGTGACGAACAGGAGCTGCCAGCGCACGACATCCTGGCGGGTGCGCGCGTGCAAATGATCGACGAGCCGGAAGAGCCGAGTGTCATCTTTGGGATCGTTCAGGTCGAAGACGTTCAGGTTGTCGATGATGATGTTGCCAATCACCGCCCCCGCGCGCTCAAGCTCCGCATCGCTCGGCAGCTCCGCCGGCCGTTCGCCGAGCGCGATGCCGGGTGAGAGAAGAACGCACAGAAGTAGGGCGCCGTGCCGTGACACAGCGAGTATCGTAGGACGGTAGCCGGGCTCGCTAGCGTGCATCAGTCGCATTCTGCAGCACGCGCGCGGCTCCGGGCCGCGCGTGCGCGCGCAGTATGCGGTTCAAGGTGTCAATAACCCGTGCGACATCGCCCTCCTGCATCGCGGGAAAGAGCGGCAGGGTGAGGATATTGCGGCCGACGTATTCGGCATGCGGGAAGTCGCCGGCTTCGAAGCCCAAGCGCTGATACAGGGCGAACAGGTGAATGGCCGGGTAGTGCACACCGGTCCCGATCCCGGCCGCGTGCATCTCCGCCATGACCTGCGAGCGCTTCACCGTCAAGCGCTCCTCGGGAAGCACCACCTGGAACATGTGCCAATTGCTGTTGACGAAGTCTGCGCGCGGCAGCTGCAAGCCGAGCTCGGCAATGCCGCACTGCTCGAAGCCTGCGAAGTAGGCGCGCGCCAGAGCCAGGCGGCGGGCGTTGAAGGAGGCGAGGTGCGCCAGCTGCCCAAGGCCCACCCGTGCGGCGACGTCGGTGAGATTGAACTTGCCGCCCACGAGGTCAACGTCCATGCCGTCGAAGCCGAAACGCACTACACCTTGCAGCCGGTATTGTTCCGCAAGCAGTGCCTCAGCGGTGTCATTCAGGACAAGGCACCCCCCCTCGATGGTCGTGATGTTCTTGTTGGGATGGAAACTGAAGGAGACGAGATCGCCGATCGCGCCGATGCGCCGTCCGCGCCACTGACTGCCCAAAGCCTGGGCGGCATCCTCGATGACGCGGAGCCGATGGCGCTGGGCGATGGCATAGAGCGCATCACGGTCGACCGGCAGGCCGGCAAGATCCACCGGCAGGATGGCGCGCGTGGCGCTCGTGATGGCCGCCTCGATGCGCGCCACATCGATATTACGGGTGGCCAGATCGATGTCGACAAAAACCGGCCGCGCGCCGACTTCGAGCACGACGTTGGAGGTTGCGACCCAGGACAGGGGCGTCGTGAGAACTTCCGCGCCGGCCCCGACGCCTGCGATGCGCAGAGCGATCTCCATGGTGCAGGTACCCGAGTTAAAGACGCGCACCGGTCGACCGCCCACGTACTCAGACAGCGCGGCTTCGAAGGCTTTGACCTGCGGGCCGGACGTGATCCAGCCGGAACGCAGCACATCGGCGACGCCCGCAATCGTCTCCTCGTCAATGAGGGGACGCGTAAAGGGCAGATACGCGCTCACGGGGCGGCCCGGGCGAGAATGATCACGCCGCCGACGATCAACACGATGCCGATGACTTTCCCCGTCGTGAGCGCCTCACTGAACAAGAACACGGCCGCGACGGCATTGACGACATACCCGATCGAGAGCATGGGGTAGGCGATGCTCACCGGAACGCGCGACAGGGCACCCAGCCACAGGATGACGCTCACCCCATAAAAGGCGAGCCCGACCCAGAGCGGGAACGCGCGCAGAAGCTCCGCCGCCGCGCTCCAGGACACCTGCCCGCTGTCCGACACCAGCACGCCGCTGGCGCGGGTCGCGGCCTTCAGCAGCAGTTGCGCAGCCGCATTCAACGCGACACCGCCGAGCAGCAGGAGCCAGGTCACTGCAGTCATCGGCGGCTCACGATGAGGCGCCCGGGGGAGTTTGCGCGAACCACCATCGGTAGCCCTTGTGTGCGCAACAGCGCATAGGTGTCAGGTTCCATGACGGCGAGTGCTTGAGGCTCAGCCGCCCAGCGCCCCGTGAAGGCCGCGAGCGTCCCCACTTCCTTATCGGGTTCCAGGCGCAGTCCGAAATCAAGTTCGCCCCGAGTCTCGACCAGGGTCATGGTCCGCCCGAGGTAAAACGGCAAGGTCTGATCATACGTGCGAACGGCATAGATTCGGGTCCCGGGCATGATGGCATGACTGATCTGTGCCGCAAGGGAGGCGTCCGAGTAGAGGGGTGCGATACTGCGGGCGCTGACGAGGAGGAGCATGAAGCACAGATAAGCCGTGGTGCCGAGTGCCATCGACGGCTCTATTCTGGCGCGCGCGATCCAGCCTCCGCCCACCGCAATGAGCCCCATGGCGAGGAGCGGCAGGCGCAGCTCTGCAAAATAGGGCGCGCGTGCCGGATCGTGCAGAAGCTGCGGCAGGATCCCCGCCGCCGCGATCAGCAGAACGCCGGCTCCAATGACACCCGCGGAGGTTCTCAAGAGGTCGCGCCGCAGGGATTCTGAGGAGGCGCTTGCCATGAGCAAGGCCAGCGCCGGGAAGAGCGGCAGAATGTACGGAATGAGCTTGGAGTCGGACATCGAGAAAAACACGAAGACGACGCCGGTCCAAACCCAAAGAAAGGCGCGCGGCTCGAAATCCGCCTGCGCATTGGAGCTCTTCCAGGCGCTGCCGAGCGCGCGCGCCGCGGGCAGGATCCAGGGGACGCATCCGGCCGCGAGCACCGGGATGAAAAACCACGCGGGTTCGTAGCGATCCTCGATGCGCGTCAGGAAGCGCTGGAAATGCTCGCGGATGAAGAAAAAGTTGATGAATTGAGGTACATGACGCTGCATGAGCACGCACCACGGCACCGTGATGAGCGCGAAGAGCGCGAATCCTGACAGGATCGAGAGCCGTCTCCAGGGTTTCCAGCGACGGTAGAGGAGCGAGTACGCGACGAGCGTGAGCGCCGGCAGGACGAGCGCAACCAGGCCCTTGGTCAAGAATGCCGCGGCCGCGCTCCCCCACGCGAGCCACATCCAATGCCGGCGGCGCTCCTGCGGCATCGCCGCCTCCTGCGCCACGCAAAAGGCGGCGAGGGTGAGCGTCAGGAAGAACGTGAGACTCATGTCGAGCGTGAGCTGCTGGCCGATGACGATCATGGCGAGCATGCTCGCGAGCATGAACCCCGCGCGCCGCGCGGCCATGCTGCCCCAGAGGCGCCACGCCAGAGCGGCAATGACGAGCACCGTCAAGAGCGTGCACAGCCCCGTATAGAAGCGCGCAGCCCAGACATCGATGCCGAAGACTTCGAAGCTCACCGCCGTCGCCCAGTACTGCAGCGGCGGCTTCTCGATGTACACGAGGTTATTGAGATGCGGCACGAGCCAATCGCCGGTGGCGAGCATCTCGCGAGGGATCTCGGCGTAGCGGCCTTCGTCAGGATTGAAGAGCGGGCGCACGCCCAGGAGCGCAAACCATGAGAAAGCCCACACGAGGGCAATCGCCATGGGCGCGGGTGAGCGCCGCGCCAGCCGCTCCTGAGTGCTCATCACGCGCCCGCCCCTCCGGCCACGCGCTCGCCTTGAAGCGCGAGCACCCCCGAGCGGCCGGGGATTGCGCCCATCGTGATGACATGCCGTGGCAGGCGCTCTCTTTCCAGGGTCGCGGCGAGATCGCGCAGGGCGACGAGAGCGTAGCCGTCCTCGAGCCAGCCGCGCAGGAGCCGCTCGAACTGCGGAGCGAGCTGTCCGCCCTCAAGCTCCGCATGCGCCGTGAAGACCTGATCCCGCCCTGGGGCGGCGCGCGTGCGCGCGCGCAACTCATCACACGCGCCGTCGGCGCTCAATCCGTCGGTGCCGATGAGCTCATCGAGCGTGGGGAGCGTCGTCGGGATCTGCACGCACTCGCCCCGAACGGCGCCGATGACGGGCAAAAAGGCTTGCGTGCCGCGCGTGTCGCTCGCGTACCGCAACCGCGCGTCGCTCTCGAGTTGCAGCGCATGGCGATTCAGCTGCCATCCCGCAGCGGCGTGTGACTGCGGCGCTGCACCAAACACCGCCGCGAAGGCCTCCAGAGCACGCGCGAATTCGCGCTGCGTCCAGGCGGCGTCGGCATCCGCGACCCCATCCTGCCAGCGCACGTGGTCATAGCAGTGCACGCCCACTTCAAAACCCGCATCGCGCACGGCGCGCATCACGGCGCCGGCACGCTGGCCGATCTGAGGACCCGGGAGCAGGGTGCCGTAGAGCAGCGTGCGCCACCCGTAATGGGAGACGACGGACGTGCGGCGCACCTTCTTGAGAAAGCCCGGACGCAGGGCGCGCTTCAACGCGCGCCCCGTGTGGTCGGGGCCGACGCTGAAGTAGAAGGTCGCGCCCGCGCCGAGCGTACGCAATAGAGTCATGATCCGAGGCACGCCTTCCAGAGTGCCGCGCAGAGTATCGACGTCTACTTTGAGCGCCAGCCGCAATCAGGCCGCATCCACCAGGGCGCTCGCCGCGGAGAGATTCGCCTGATAGGACTCCAGCACGCGCCGCACGGCGACGCTCATGTCGATGCTCGGCGTCCAGCCGAGTTCCGCGGTGGTGTTGGCAATCCACGGCACGCGGCTCTGCACATCCTGATAGCCCGCACCGTAGTACTTCTTGGCCGACACGTCGACGAGCTGCACGCGCGCAGCGGCTGCCGCGTACGGCTCCATCGAACGCGCGCTCTGCAGCATGACTTCAGCAAGCTCGCGCACCGAGAGATCGTTATGCGGGTTGCCGATGTTATAGATCTTGCCCGAAGCGATGCCCTCCTTGTTGGCGATGATCCGCATCAGGCAATCGATGCCTTCGGAGATATAGGTAAAGCAACGGCGCTGCGCGCCGCCGTCGACGAGCTGAATGTTCTCCCCGCGCACGATATTGCCGAGGAATTGCGTGAGCACGCGCGAACTGCCTTCCTTCGCCGCCAGCATGCGATCGAGGCCCGGCCCGATCCAGTTGAACGGCCGGAAGAGCGTGAAGTCGAGCCCCTGCTCGCCGTACGCCCAGATGACCCGGTCGAGGAGCTGCTTGCTGCAGGAGTAGATCCAGCGCGACTTGGGGATGGGGCCCAGGACCAGATTCGAGTCGTAGGGATGGAACTCGCGGTCGGCGGACATGCCGTAGATCTCGGAAGTCGACGGGAAGACCACGCGCTTGTGATACTTCACGCATTGGCGGATGAGCGGCAGGTTGGCCTCGAAATCCAGCTCAAACACGCGCAGCGGATCGCTAATGTAGGTTGCAGGGGTTGCGATCGCCACGAGCGGCAAGAGCACGTCGCACTTTCTGATGTGGTATTCGACCCACTCGCGGTTGATCGTGATGTCGCCCTCGAAGAAATGAAAGCGCGGATGGGTGAGAAGCTGCGCCACCCGATCGGTCTCGAGGTCCATGCCGTACACGTGCCAGTCGGTGTCCCGCAATACCGCTTCGCTCAAATGATGGCCGATGAAGCCATTGACCCCCAGGATGAGGAGCTTCTTCATAGTTGAAGTATCCTTTTTGACACCCTCGTCGAGAGTGTCAGTGCAGTGTCACCGTAGAGTCGGCGGAAGGCTTGCGCGTCGAGCGGCTCGGCATCGCGAATGAGGGCGCTGATCTGCAGCCGCACCCCGTCGCTGCAATCGAGGTACAGCCGTGCATCCTCGACATACAGGCAAGGTGCCAGGAGCGGGTGCGCGCTCTTCTCGCCGCTCCAGTGCGAGCCTGCGAAGATGAGGCGCTCGGAGAAAAGATCGATAAAAGCGCCGGGGAAGGGCGGTGCCACGGCGCGGATCAGGGCGTGAATCTGCGCGGCGGGCGCGGCTACGTCGATGCGGCCGTCCTCGGGCGTGCGCCCGCCAAAATAGGAGCCCTTGGACAAGTTCATCGGACGCGCCGGGGGCGGCCCTGCTGCCAGCGCCGGCAGAGTGCGCGCCAGGAGGCGCGCTGCGGCGGCGGCGATGGCCTCCGATACGATGAGCGCGGTGTCATCGATGCCGATCGGCACCGGCTCCTGCGCGATGATGGGGCCGGCGTCGGGCTTCTCGACCATGTAATGCAACGTGGCGCCGGTTTCAGTCTCGCCATTCAAAATCGCCCAATTGACGCAGGCGCGGCCGCGATATTTGGGCAAGAGCGAGCCGTGCATGTTCACGGCCCCCCAGCGCGCGCAGGCGAGGAGCGCATCCTTGAGGAGGGCGCGATAATAAAACGAGAAAATATAGTCCGGCGCCAAATCGGCCACGCGCCGGATGCACTCGTCGGAATTGGGATCGGCGGGCTTGGCGACTTCAATGCCGTGCTCGGCGGCAAGCCGGGTCACGCTGCCGAACCACGCATTCTCGGTCGGGGAGTCCTCGTGCGTCACGACCAAGGGCACGTGCACCTGATGCTCGATGAGCGCCGCGAGGCAGCGCACGCCCACCTCACTGTAGGCGAAGACGACGGCTCTAAACACGCTCGCGCTCGCGCGTGACGGGCAGGGACTCGGACTCGGTCTCGAGCACCGCGGCAATGATGTAGCGCGGGCGGCCGCGCACCTGTTCATAGGTGCGGCCCACGTATTCGCCGATGAGCCCGATGCCGAAGAGCGCAAGGCCGACCAGCATGAAGACGATCGCGAAGAGGGTGAACACGCCCTCGACTTCGGGCCCGAGAATGAGGCGGCGTGCGGCGAGATACAGCACCAGGAGTCCCGAGAGGCCGGCGATGCTCATGCCGAGCATGGAGAACAGCTGCAGGGGCACGACGGAAAAACCCGTCATCAAGTCAAAGTTGAGGCGAATGAGCGAGTACCAGGAATATTTGGACTCGCCCTCGCGTCGCGGCTCATGGGCGACCTCGATCTCCGTCGGGTCGCGGGCGTACAGATAACCCAACGCCGGAATGAAGGTTTTGACTTCCACGGAGGCGTTCACCGCGTCGACCACGTCGCGCCCATAGGCGCGCAACATGCAGCCCTGATCGGTGACGCGTATCGCCGTCGTGCGGTTGCGCAGCGAGTTGATGGCGCGCGAGAGTGCGCGGCGCGCCCAGTGGTCCTGGCGGCCGCGGCGTATCGTACCGACGTAATCGTGCCCGGCGCGCAGCGCCTCGACGAGGCGCGGAATCTCCTCCGGCGGGTTTTGCAGATCCGCATCCATCGTGATGACGGCGGTGCCCTGCGCGCGCTCGAAGCCGGCCATGATGGCGGCGTGCTGGCCGAAGTTGCGTTGCAGGATCACGACGCGCGTTTCCGCGGGTCGCAGCGCGTGCTGCGCCCTAAGGACCGCCACCGAGCGATCCCGGCTGCCGTCGTCGACGAAGACGCATTCATACGGGACCCCGAGGCCATCGAGGACGGGATAGAGGCGCGCGAAGAGAGCAGGCAGCCCGGACTCCTCGTTGAACACGGGAACGACGATGCTTAAGGACAGAGGAGGCTTCGAGAGAAGATCCCCGTTCGGCAAATCCAAGGTGCTGTTTCCGCCTGCCGAGTTGGTAAGCGGATTGTACCGGTGTCGGCTTAAAATGGCGCTGTTCGTGGGCTCAAGGCAGGTTTGTCATGGCGGAAGTGGAAATCAGTACGGAACACGATCATGCCAGCGACCCGTTCGGGCGGCGCGTCGGGGTGATGGTCGGCGCGATTGGAATCATTCTGGCGGTGGTCACGATTGCCTCGCACCGGGCGCATACCGCCACGGTGATCGCGAAGACCGAAGCGAATGACGAGTGGACTTTCTTCCAGGCGAAGAAGATCCGCGAGCATCTGCTCGATGTCGGCGCCGGGCTTGCAACCGCCCTCGGGGGAGAGCGGGACAACGTGCGCGATCTTGCCAAGGGGTACCTGCGCGATCGCGATCGCTACAAAGGGGAGGCCGATGTCATCGAGGCCGCGGCGCGTGCCAAGGAAACGCAAAGTGCGGCCGAGGAGCGGCGCGCGTTGTGGCTCGATGTGGGGGAGGGTTTGCTCGAGCTCGGGCTCGTGCTCTCCTCGCTCTATTTCCTGTCCAAGCGGCGCTTTTTTCCGCTCTTCGGGGCCATTGCCGCGCTCGTTGGAGTCGTCGTCGGCATCGCGGGATTCATGATCTAGGGCGTGACTCGTTACATTGCGGCGCCGCACTCGGGCGCACCGTGCGCATTTTCAAGCCGCAGCGTCCAATGGCTCCCGCGCACGGCCAGTGCGCCCGCCCAGCCTGCCTCGACTGGGAGCATCTTCACGGTCCAATCGTCGCTCAGCCTCGAGGGCTTGCGAATGCGGATGCGCGCGCTTAAGCCGTGCTCGTCAAATTGGACCTCGAATTCGTCGATTGGAAAGCGCAGTCCAACGCCTTGCCCCTTAAGAAGCGCCTCCTTCGCGACCCAGTAGCGAAAGAAAGCGCCTGGCTGCAGCGGCGCAGGCTCCACTTCGATGGCCTCAAGCTCGCCGCTTGCGAAGTAGCGCCGGGCGATGGCGAGCCCTTTGACGTCNNTGCGTCGAGCGCAGGCTTGCCGTTCGGGCCCGATGAGAACCTAAGGTCGCGGGCCTGTCTTCCCGTGTAGCGTCCGAGCAGGCATCGCAAAACGCCATGTGCGACGACAAAGTCGTCGCGGCCTGTCGCGTGGACGAAGCGATCGGCGCGCGCACGTTCAACGCTGCACAACGCTTGGCGGCATTGCTCGAGGCATGCGGGAGCGGCCTTAAGGTCAAAGGCCCATACGTGGACGCTCCCCGTTGCAACGCGCAACGCGCTCTCTCCCGCGCAGATGAGCGCCGGATCCTGGGACAGTAACGCGTGTGCCACGCTTAAGGCCTCCTGCGCACTCATTAGCCTGCAAAAACGGCCCTGCGCTGGCGGCGATCGGGCTTACGCTGTATTCTGCAGCATGGTCTGCCCTGCTTCACGTGTCCCATGAACCTGACTTTATCGGATGCATTTGCCAAGTTTGGCGCGAAGCCAGCGAATCGGTTGCGGGCCCTGTCGGCGATCGCGGAAGACGGAGCAGTCGTTTTGAGTTGTGCGCGCTCGTATTTTGGCCGCCCGGGCCGCGGCGTGCTGCGTTATGAGGACAAGCTGTCGCGCGAATCAGGGGATGTTCAGGGCACGGCGCTCCTCGGCCGGCATCTCACTCTGGCGCGTGATGAAGACCTGCCGATTCGGATGATTGTGGCGTCGCCCAAAGATGCCGCGAGTGGCAAAGTGGGACGCAGCTTTCATGTGCGCACCGATCTTGTCGGCAAGGTAACGAAGTTCGACGGCGATCACTTCATCGTCGACTTCACGCGGCCGCCCGATCCGCGCATCGCGACCCCGCGCCGCAAGTAGCGCCTCTTAGGCGTCCGTTTCGCGCTGATAGTCCGCGGTGAATTTGTAGAGCGCGCGCAAATGGCAGGCCTGTCTGCCCATCCGGTCTCGAGCCCGCACGCCGGGGCATTCAATCTCGCCCTCCGCGTGATGCGTTGAACTGGCCAACACGCTGGTCGCGGCGGCATTCAAATCGAATTGGCCATCGCAATCGGCGTACGGACAGGGAAACTCAAAGAAGGCTCTGGCCGGCGGGTGCAAGACGTGGGATTGCTCTGCAGGCGTGCAGGCGGTGGCGTCTTTAAAACTCAGATCGACGCGAATCTGCTCGAGGCGCGGAAACGCCGAGCGCAGGGTCTGCGCCGCGGCGCGGCCGCGGCGCCAGCGGTCGCGACGCTGTTGGCGTGCGGCCTCAGGACTTAGGGACGAGAGTCTCAATCCAGTTCTCCAACTACTGCAGGACTTGGGGCACGCGCCGGCTGGCCCGGCTCATGAGTGGGCTCGGATTCCGCCGGGGCGTCTGTGCGCGGCGATCGGCGCTGCAGCTTCTCGGTCTGTTTCGTCTTCCTGGCAAGCTCTTTCTGTCGTTTTGCGTGACGATAATTCGGCTTGGCCAAAGGGCTCTCCGGAGTGAAGACTCGATGAACTAAAAGCAGCTCGTAATGCGCCGCGTCTGACACTCTACTCCCTTTACAAAGGGGGCGTACGAATCCATTGGGCAGTTTGGAATGCCGCCCGTTGGGGCCACGTAGCCGGCTTGAGGTCGGTAATCGCTCGCTTGCCGTGATCCAGGACTTGACCGTGCCGGGCGACGCTAAAGATGGTGGCTCGCGCTTGCCGCGCGAGAGCTGACCCGGTGGATCCAACTTCTGGATTTACCGCTGCGGCATGCGCGGCGGCCTTGGGGCCGCGCCACCTCGTTAACACGATGTCGGACCCGGCCAGCGGCCGGCACTTGAAAGTCAGGATAGATGCCACGGCACAGCGCTCTGATGCGTCTTTACATATTGCGACGCCGTCCAGCTTCCGAACATCCCGGAGTAGTATCGCCGCGAACCTTCGAAGCATCACGTCGCCTCGTCGGGACGCGCCATGCGACTTAGGTTCAGCTGCGCATCGCGGCACCGTCGCAATCTCCACGATCTCCATCCATTGTTTAGCTGCGCTACGAACGAAACCATAAGACGCGGGAAAGATTCGGGGGAAAGGCATTGCTTGTGTATCAGCCTGACTAAGCTAAACCTCCGTGCAGATCTCGTTTGACGGCGCCTTTGCGTGAGTGCAGGGTCGCAGCGACTGGGCATTTGTGGCATAAATTACCGGTCCTGCCGATCGTCACCCATTTGATGGCCGACTCTTGTATTAATCGTTGAAATTTTTTGAGCCGGGAGCGTACGTGTTCATTTCCAGCCGTAGGATCCTTGCACTGGTATGCGTCAGCCTGGTGACTCTCAATGCGCATTCGCAAACGCCCGCGAATGCTGGAAGCTTGCTCACCCGCACGTCCATACCCGCGGTGTCTGGCCGGTGGTGCAACACCGAATTCCCTGACCGTCGCGTTGCCGGGCGACCTGTGGCCCCCGGCCCTGGGGACGACAGTCGCGACAGTTTATTACGTGATCGATACGCAGTCTGACCCCAATGCTTCGTCGAAGATCGATACGGCGATTCAGACCTTCAATGCGGATTTTTCAGGCGTCATCCAGTGGGTTCTTTGGAATTCGTCGAGTCCGCAAAGCACTTATTACGTCGATATCAATCTGAGCGCCAGCAACACGAACGGTGTTTGTGAAGCCCTCGAAGGATTCGAGAACATCCCTGCGCAGCCCATGACAGGATCGACCGCTTGCACGATCGGCACGATTCTTCATGAAATGGGTCACATAATTGGTCTGTGGCACGAGCAATCGCGTCCGGATGCGGTCCCCACCTACATCACTGTCAACTACAACAACGTCATCAAGGGCTCCTGGTCGAACTTTCAGAGTAAACCCGCAGGATGAGCAGATTCTCGGCCCCTACGACTACGCCTCCGTCATGCAGTACATTCCCTACGCCTTCACGAGCAATGGCGGCGCCGTGATCGAATCGGTGCCCCCCGGTATTCCACTCGGCGGCTATGAAGGAGTACCCGCACAGGCCGGCCTTCCAGGAGCACCGGCAATGCCGGCCTTTGATTATTCGGCCGGCGACAAGGAGACGATCCTGCGTCTCTATGGCGCGGCGCCGACGCAAGTCACCGTCACCTCCAATCCAGTGGGTCTGAGCGTCGTTGTTGACGGTATGACGATCACGACCCCGCAGGTTTTTGCGTGGCTGCTGTACACCACCCACACGCTGGATGTGGCCGATGGAGTTCAAACCGTGTCGGGGTACATCCTGAATACGATCCCGTCGACCACGACCACAACCACGTTTTACTACACCTATGGCCGCTGGAGTGATGTCACTGAATGGACTCAAGGCGCCGGGCAGTCGCACACCATCACGGTTACGCCGGGAAACGGCAGCACGACGTTCCCGACCAAGTCGCCGCAGGTGGCAACGTATTCTGCGAATTTCGTACAGCTCGTGCCTTATGGCCTCGTGACGTATCCCGCCGCCACGGGAACGGCCACGATCTCTCCACAGCCGCAGAACCTGACGGTCGCGGATGTGCCCGGCCAATACTTCGTGGCACGTCAACAGGCGACTCTATCGGCGAGCCCTGCCACCGTCGATGGCACGCTCTGGAACTTCTATTCGTTCAACAACGGTCCGCTCTATCTGCAGGGAGGTCTAGGGGCCAATCCCAAGACATTTGATGTTCCCGACACCGGTTATCCCGTCACGACGACCGCCTATTTCTCCAATACACCGATCTACACCGTGGACGTCGTGCCGGAGACTTTCAGTTCCAATCTCCATGCCTATGTGGATGGCGAGTTCTTCTTCACTCCCCAGAATTTTTCCGAGATGTACGACTCGACCTGGACGCCGAAAAGTACGCACGCATTGAGCCTCGATGCGTTGGAATATCCCTATAGTTACTCAAGCCGCTATAGTTTCCTGCGCTGGAGCGACGGTGGGGCGCTGTCGCACAGCATCGCATCCTTACCGGCCACCGCCAAGGACTACACGGCGACAGTCGCCCCACAATTTGAGCCCGCCACCAATTTCGATTATCCGCCGTGCGGTGGCACGGCGGAAATATCGCCGGCATCGCCGACCAATGATGGCTTCTATCCCACAGGGCAGAAGCTCAGTTTCAGCGCCACTCCCAATCCCCCGACTCCTCCAACTACGGGAGATTGGTTCTTTGCGGGCTGGACGTACGATCTGACGGGGACCGCCAACCCCAAGACCCTGACGGCGAGTGACGAGACGCTGGTGTTTGCGAATTTCAATACGGTAGCGATCCCACTGACTCTCGCCAGCATCACGCCGGCTTCCGTGCCTGCTGGCTCTGCGGCATTCACGCTCACCCTGACGGGCACCGGGTTCACCCGCAAGTCATTCGTGAACCGTGTTGTGACCAGTGCGAACGGTCCCTGGTTGTCGTTAAGCCCAGTGACGTTCGTCAATTCAACGACTCTGACTGTACGAGTGGCCGCCGCCGATGTGGCGACTCCCGGTGCTTTCCAGGTCTTTGTCGAGAATTATCCGAATGGCCAGACTACTGGATGCGCGGCATTGGCCTACCAGACATTTCTCGTTCAGGGGAAGGGTCCGCCTACGGCGACGCCGGTGTTCTCTCCTAAGGCGGGTGGCTACAGCGCCGCGCAGACGGTCTCGATCAGCGATGCGGTCCCAGGGGCGACGATCTATTATACGACCGACGGAACGACGCCCACGATTTCCTCACCGGTGTACGCGAGCCCTATCACCGTCAGTAGCACCGAGACGCTGAAGGCATTCGCCGTGGCCACAGGGCACCTGCGCTCAGCCCTAGTGAGCGCAACGTACACCATCGAGTAGCCATTGAGACTGCATTGAACCCAGCACTTACGGGCTAACTGAATTTCAGTGACCCGCATGGGAAGTGGCAAAGGCGGATACAACAGATCCTGTTTGCGCTGAAGCACGCGGGAACAGGTCAGGCAGTCGAGGATGTCTGCAGACAAATGGGGATTAGCGAGGCGACGCTCTACGTCTCGTCGAACCTTGGGGTTTTGGAGATCTGCGGCAACTGCGTGACGAGAACTCGCGGCTCAAGCGCTGGGTGGCTGATCTGACATTTTGAATTGAGGCCACCCGAGAAAAGCTAAATGCCGAGCAGCACCTTGCGTCCCTATTTGGGCGGCAATTTCTCACCGACGGGAAAACGCTCGCGTATCCTCTTCTGCATATCGGCGAGATGCAACCGCGCCTCCAAAATGCGAGCTTGTGATTCGAGTTCACGGGCACGCATCTCGTTAAATTCAGCGCGCTTGCGCATTCCCGCAAGGCCAGGGTCGACCGCTGCCGTCTCACTTTTTTTCGCCATCCGAGATATCCGTTGCTACGATTACCGCATTAATAACCGATTTCGTCTGCAAATGACAGAGATTGTCGCCGCAGGTCATCCAAAATAATTCACGTCTAACCTGCGATAGTGCGGGGCTCGAGCATTACCCAGCGGACTGCTTGTTGTTTTTCCGCGCCTTCCAGGAGCTCCGATGACGGCACGCGGATTGCCGCGAATCAAGCTGAAGGCCAGCGACGCTCGTTTGTCTATCCCATTTGAGGCTCCATTGCCCGCACAGTGAGCTGGGACACGTCCCGAGCGCACGTTTCGCCGCTCAAGCCGCCAAAGGCCCATCGTCACGTATAAGGAGTCGCTGTTGAAGCCGCGGAGCGGTGAAACTGCGCGGAGCGGTGAAACTGCCCATCTAACGCACTCAGGCATCTGTTTGTCTGAGTCCTGATCACGGACAACCAGCGCCCGAAGTTGGTGTGGCAATTGCTCGGTTATAACAGCGTGGCCTTCACAATGCACGTGTACGCAGACCTCTGGCTCACGACGTTTGAGGGCGCTGCCGAGCGCATCGTCGCAGAGCTAGTTGCGGGCGATACTAGCAAAGTGATAGCCGTGATTGCTGCTCACGCCCCGAATGGCGAACCAACGAATGGTCGGCGTGGGCGTATAAGAAATTCATTGTGATATAGGCCTGATTGGTGCAAGCCCCTTTTTGAGGCGTCGCGCCGTGCAACACCGATCGTGAGTCCCTTTTCGTTTAATGTTGAGAACTAAAGTCGGGCGCCCGCCAGAGGATTTCTGCTCAATCGCAGCGCGCTGCAGCGTAGAGCACCAATACCATCTATTGTTTGTGCTTCATCGCGCGGCGAATATCGGCGCACGATTTGCCGTGGCGTAAGGGTTGTGCAAGTATTAGCCGTGGGCGCGCGATCGACGATATCGGCTATTGCAGAGCTCACCGTGTCAATGTCTCGATCGCGCGTGCAAGATCTACCTAATTGATATTCAATGACAATGATCCGAAGGAGGTAAGATGAAATTCCCAAAGATATTTGCCTCGACCAGTGCAGTCTCCGTGTTCATGGCGCTCACGCTCGGCAGCCCATCGATGGTGGCTTATGCGGCGCCGCCGATCACCATACAATCAGAACAGGCTGCCCATCCCAGGTTGGTCCGGGCAATACGAGACATGGTTGATGCGCTCCACGAATTGGAGGCCGCTCCCGGTGATTTCGGGGGCAACAAGGCGGCAGCAATTGCAGATGACCGGGCAGCGATCCATTCATTGAAAAAGGCACTGTATTATCGGCTGCATATGGACGATGCCGCCATCGATAACGTGCCATAGCTCGCGCGGGGGTGAGCTGATGTGATCGAATTTCGGGGTGCAACCTCGGATTACACAATCTCGGCGTGAATTGAACCAGAGTCGTTGATTTAGGCTCTAGCCTACAACGCTTCGGCTTTATGCCTCGCATTGCAGCTAGTCTCGCAGCGATGACCTCCGGCAGCGCTCTGTGTTTTGGCCCTGTCGCCGCAACCGAGCGACTTCATCGAGGCATGAGGCTTTTCATGCGCAATCGCGGCGTGGGCGAGCAAATCGGCGCCGCGGTTCCCGCTCAGATCCGTTTTACATAAATCCGCTGGCGAGCAACCGGGGGTCTGCGGCGAGGTATCTTCTGGGCTGGGAGTACACTTGCTTCTCGAGCGTGCAGACCCCGGCAATCCTACGCATGAGCATACGGTCATTTTTTTCAAAGGTTTCCCGACTTAAGCGGCAGCCGACACTCGAGCGTGCGGAGGAGGCCTATGCGCAGGATCGCAAAGCCGATGCGGCGGTGGTTTTTCGCGCGCTCGCCGAGAGTGGCTCGGTCCAGGCGCAGCTGCGCCTGGGCCAGCTGTACGAGAGTGGCGAGGGCGTGTTGCAGAGCTTTGTGGAGGCGGTGCGTTGGTACCGCAGCGCGGCTGAGCAGGGTTCCGTTCCCGCTCTGGCGCGGCTCGGAGAGATCTATCTGACTGGGATGGCGGCGCCCGACACCGCAACACCGGCGGCGCTGATGCAGCTCGCTGAAAGCGCGAGTCAGGAATCACTTCTGAAGCGCCTGTATCCGCAAGGGCTCGCGGTGTCACAGGATCTTGAGCAGGCCGCCCATTGGAATTCCCGCGCGGCGCACGCCGGCGATGCGGCGGCCCAGGCGCGCCTGGGCTATCAGTACGCGAGCGGGTTGGGGCTGGCGCGCGACCTTACTCAGGCTGAGTACTGGTTTGCCGCCGCTGCGACGCAGGATCACCCGGCGGGGCAGTTGGGACTCGGCATGCTCTTCGCCGGCAGCTATGGTGAGCGTCGCGATCATGAGGCTGCACTGCAGTGGCTGGAACCCGGCGCTGCGGCGAGTAACTCCACAGCCCAGCTGTGCCTGGCGATGTTGCTGCTATTCGGCGACGTGTCGCGGGATGAAGTGCGCGCGGCAGCGCTGCTCGAGGAAGCCGCGAAAGCCGGCCATCCGGCTGCGATGTTTCATCTAGGAGAGCTGTACAGGCGTGGGCTCGGCGTCGGGCAGAGTCCTTCGGAAGCGGAGACGTGGTTGCGTCGCGCGGCCACGCGCGGGTACTTGAAGGCGTGGCTGGCGCTCGTGCAGCTGTTCCGCTCGGGCCCCGACCCAGACCTGAATTCCGCGGCGGTGATGTGCCGCCAAGCCGCGGATCTCGGTGATGGTGAGGCACAGTATCTGCTGGGCCAATTCTACCTGGCGGGCGCGGGAGTCCCTCGCGATGCGGCGGAGGCCGCGCGCTGGCTGGCGAAGGCAGCCGATCAAAACGTGACGGCGGCTTATGACCGGCTCGGGGCGATGTATGCCGAAGGCATAGGCCTGCCGCAGGATTTTCAAGCGGCGGCAGATTGGTTTCATCGTGCCGCAGCGCTCGGCAGCATCAACGCGCTGTACCACCTCGGGACGCTGCAGCTGGGCGGCCTCGGCGTTCCGCGCGATCCGCGCGCCGCGCGCAGGTGGTACCGTCAGGCGGCGACCCAAGGAAACGCTGCCGCGAGCTTGCAGCTGGGCATCCTGTACGCCTCGGGGCAGCACGTGCGCCAGAACTATGCACGCGCCGCCGAATGGTATGCGCTGGCCGGGACCCAGGGTGCAACGGCCGGGCTTTACAATCTGGCCTTTCTCCATTTTCGCGGTCTAGGAGTGGCGCAAAGCACCGCGCGCGCCGTGCAGCTGCTGGAGCAAGCCACCGACGGTGGCAGTGTGGATGCCGCTTGGGCGCTTTATCATCAGTATTCCGGGGGCGAGTACGTGCCCCCAGATCCAGCTGAAGCTTCGGACTGGCTGGTCTGCGCCGCCGAACTGGGCAGCGCGGCCGCTGCCTGCTTGCTGGCGCAGCAACTCGATCGGCCGGATGTGCAGGGCCCCCTTGCAGAGCGTGTTGTCGAGCTCCTCCAGAGTTGTGCAGAGCAGGGGCAAGCCGACGCCCAAGCAGCGCTTGGGCTCATGTTTTTCGAGGGGAAGCACCTAAAGGAGGACCAGGCGCAGGCAATGCGCTGGTTCACGCGCGCCGCGCAAGGAGGCAACGCCTTTGCCCAAGCCTGGCTCGGGGACATCCTGGCCCAGGGCCGAGGTGTGCCAGCGGACCGGGATGCGGCCGCGAGCTGGTATGAACGCGCTGCGTTGCAGGGGCACGCGGGCGCGATCGCCGCCCTAACCGCACTGCGAGCCGCCGCCGGCAGCAGCGCGGATGAGCGGACCGCGGTTTTCCAGCTATGGCTGCAGGCCGCGAATCAGGGCGATGCGGGGGCGCAGCACATAGTCGGGGATTTCTATCTGCGGGGGGTGGGCATTGAGAAATCGGTAGAGGAGGCGCGCCGCTGGCTCACGGCCGCTGCACTGCAAGATCATGTGCCCGCGATGGTGCTGCTCGGTGGTGTCCTGTTGCAGCACTCATCCGCGAAGTCCGATCAGTCAGAGGCGGTGGATCTGTTCCGTCGCGCCGCGGAGCAGGGCAATACCGATGCGCAATACAACCTCGGCGTATGTTTGCGGCGCGGCCTCGGCGTCGCCCCCGACGACAACGAAGCTGAGCAGCTCTATAGTGCCGCCGCACAGCAGAACCATCGATCCGCCCAATTGGCGCTGGGCGGGCTTAAAGCCGAGCGCGCCCGCAGTAAGGAGGACTGGGTCGAAGTTGCTCGCTGGTATCGGCTCGCGGCCGACGCGGGCCATCCGGCCGCAATGGCGTCTCTCGCAGAGTTGTACGAAGGTGGTAGGGGTGTTGAAAGCGATCGCGCGGCTGCACTAACGCTCTATCGGCAAGCACTCAACGCCGGCCTTTCAGATGCCGCGCAAGCCGTACGGCGCATTGAGGCTGACCTAAGAAGTCCGGAATACGCGGGCTGAGGCGCTGCGAGGGGAGGAGCCCCTCGCCGGGCGCGCCTGTATCGCATCCGCCGGGCGGCGGCCGCTGATCAAGTCATCGAACAGCGCGATCCAACGCGGTAGCAGTAAGCGGTTGAGATCAAACTGCTCTACTGCGGAGGCGCGCGCCGCTTGCCTCAGGGCCTCCAACTCGCTGCCTTGATCGAGCACCGCCTCAATACGGTTCGCGAGCTGTTTGTGGGCGAAGAAGTCCACGGTTAGGCCGTTGACGCCATCGCGTAGAACCTCGAGCACTGGTGGCGTGGCGGAGCCCACTATCAGGCACCCGCAGGCCATGGCTTCAACGAAGGACCAGGACAGAACGAATGGGTAGGTCAGATAAACATGGACCGAGGAGACCTGCAGCAGATTCAGGTAAGCGTGATAGTCCATCAGCCCTAGGAAGTGCACGCGTTTGAGATCGAGCTTGGCGCCGAGTTCCTGAAGCATCATTTTGCGGAATGTGGACCTTGGCGGTGGTGGCGCGCCGTAGCTCACGCCGTCGTCACCCAGAATCACAACATGTGCGCGCTTACGCCTGCGGAGCAATTGCGGCAGAGCGCGCATGAACACGTGAAAGCCCCGATAGGGCTCTAGATTACGTGCTACGTAAGTGACTACCTCATCGCGACGAGTGAACGTGCGGCCTGATCCGGGTATTGTGAAGCTGGCGTTTGCGTTCGGCCGGATAAGATCTGTATCCACACCCTCGTGCAGAACGGTGATTCTAGACTGCAGCTCGGTTGGATATAGGCTGCGCTGCCATTGTGTTGCAGAGTGACCCCAGTCGGCAGACTGAAAGGCCAGCAGATTGATGCCGTTGCGCGCCCGCAGGCGCGAGGGGTCATTGAAGATCGACACGAACTCGGGGTCGAAGTCTGAGTCCACGCCGTGGGCGTGATAGTAAAATTCGAAATTGGCGAGCAGAGGTACGTCGGGAAACACGTCCTTGACGAACAGGGTCTCGCCCCACCCGCTGTGGCCGATGATCAGGTCCGGCCGAAACCCCTGATCGCGCAGGCCGCGGCAGGTGTCTGCCACAGTCGCCCCGGTATAGATTGCACGGTCAAGTTCAACTGCGTAGGCATGACAGTTGATGGGTCCTCGCTGATCCTTGGCGTAGGTGATCTTGCGCACGCCCGACATGGAATTCTCATTCGGCTGCGTGATGAAATAAATCTGGTTTCCGGGCTGGCTCGCCAGGTGACGCACCAGATGGCGGTACTGACCAGGAAGGTTCTGATGGATAAAAAGGTAGTTCATAGCTCAAGGGCGGTCATCAGAGCTGCACGGTCGGCGTCATCCTTCGCGGGATTCACGCGTGCGACCGCTGCGAGTTCGAAGTTTGCGCTGCGCCTGCGGACCAAAAGCTCACCGAACGGCTGCTGTTGAAAGCAGCGCGCCAGGCTGCCGGGCGTAAATCCGCAGCGATGGGCCATGGAGGTACGGCCGCCGGCAATCGCCGCTCCGAATCCAAAAAAAATGTCGTGGGGGGTGATCGGACCAGCCGCGGACTGATAGAGAGGATCATGCAGCCGATCCTCGGCGACATACTGCGCCACCAACTGCAGGTCGGGCACGATCACGCATACAAAGCCATCCTCGCCGAGCACCCGCCGAAACTCCGCAAGCGCGAGTGCGACCTGGTGCTCGTATAGATGTTCGACGCAGTGCGCCGCCCAGACGGCATCCGCAGTGCCATCGGGAATCGGCGATAGATCAGTCAGATCGGCGAGGATGTCCGGCTCTACTGACGCATCGACGTCCACGCGCAGCTGTCGCCAGCTGTCGAAGTAGGCCGGCAAGGTGCTGGCATGGCGCGGACCGCAGCCGACATTGACGAGCACGCGCTCCCGCTGCGGCCCGCTCACGGACGGCGCGTGGAGGGCCGACGGTTCGAATGCGCTCCGCTCAGGTCGCTACGAGGTCGAATGCCGCGTTCAGCAGGCTTCGTCTCTTTCGCGGCGGCGGCGCTTGGTGAAGTCCCCGACGGCAGCGTTGCGGACGCTCGTTTCATCAATCTGACCTGGATGCCTTCGAGTGGATCATTCGCTACCGTGGAGCGGCACGGAGCACCGTTACGCAATGGCCCAACGGTAACTCCGGACTGAAAATACCCGCTATATTCGCAGTCATAGGCGGCCGTGGCCGCGCTGGGCTTGAGGCGTACCGCAAATCCGACCAGCGGCACCGCCATGCCTTTAGTACCGCACATCTTCTCGTCACTGAGCCAGGGAGTCTCGAAGCCGCTGCCAGTGAGGCCTTTGTATTCGACGTCCTGAGCTGCCAGTAGCCTGAGCGGTCGTACCGCGAAGGCTTCAATCCACAGCCCCGGTGCCACGCGCCCGGCCCACGGCACATCGGCGAACGTCATGTCGCCGCGCGCGCGGACATGGACAAGTGTCTGGACAGGCAGAAGCTGGTCATTGGCTGCGGAACTGACGACCGATCTCGCCGACTCCTGGGCAAGCGCATTGCGCGGCCGCTTAGGCGCGGCCGCGGACGTTGATTGAATCACGTGCTCGGTAGTCGGGACCGTCTGGGAAGGCAGCACGTCGGTGGCGCGAGCCTCAAGCTTTTCGACCTTAATCGACAACACGTCCCCGCTCGGCGCGCGCACAGAGGTCATGATCAGTGCGGCGCCGCCGCCGTTGACCTTGGTGACGAGCAGATCCCCTTCCGCAAATAGCCAAGCGCCGTGGGTATTCGGGCCCGCGATAAATTCCACCTGGTCGGTTCGCACTCCGGGACCCAGGCCTACGTGCACGGCCGGCAGCGACAATTCGCCGTCGGCTCTGGGGGGCGCCGGACTCGCGGCCTTCACGGAGAATAGGTACAGACCCGCCGGCAGAGGCAGGATCTGAACAGAGGCACTCATCCCTTCTTCTTGCGCGACTTGTGCGGATTTTTCGTCGGAGGCCTTATCCATTCTTATCTCGTCGAAGTGCGTCGCCACCATATTAGCGTCATTAGGCGCAGGCAACAGCTGCGATTGAACAGAACGTCGTGCCGCCCGATTGGATAGTTGCGTACCCCCAACGAGTTGCATAAGGCGATCGTTAACTCGTCGTGGTTTCAGTTCCAGAGGCATTAAAGCCCCCACGCCAGCAGCGCGCAATCGATCCGCAATGGCGCCTAGGTCGAAGGCCAGGACCGGTAGGGCCGCCTCTAATGCATAATCTAGCGTATAGCACCAGGTTTCGGGCCACACCGAAGGCAACCAGACGAGATCAGGTTGTTCGCGTCGCAGCAAATAAGGTGCCTCGGCATCCGTATATCGGCCGGTGATGAAGACTTTGCCCGTCGCGATGAGCGGCGCATCGTTCGCGGTGTAACCGATCACGATGAATTCGATGGGCAGCCGGCGTGCGCGTGCATCACGCGCGCAGGCGAGCAGTATCTGGTAGCCCTTGTGGTCACCGATAGCACCGATGAGGGCGACGCGAATCGCTTTGCTCTGCGCATCCCGCGGCGGAACCGACGTTGGCACGACGGGCGCCGTGTGCGGCTGCACGTCCACCTCCAGTCCATTGAAGTGACGCCGCAGTCGTGTGGCCGTGTCGGCCGAGGGCGCGATGATGCGCCGTGCTGCCCGGAGCCAGCGGTCGCTGCGCGCTCGCAGTGCCGGTACCGAAATCGTTTCGCCGAGGCTTGAGCCATTGCGTCGCACGCAGCGTTGGCAGACGGACACGGCGGGCTCGCCACAATAGCGGCCACTGCCGTCGATCAGCGTTACACGCGGACAGATCCAGGCATAGTCATGGATGAACACGTCGTACGGGATTGATAGTGTGCGCACCGCATCGATGACGCGCGCGTCGAGATGCAGGAAATGCTGAATCTCGATCGCCTCGAGACGCAGGGCGCCGAGCAGTGCGGTGAGGGCTTCCAAGTCCTTTGGGATATCGTAGCGGAGGTTCGGAACCTCCATTGCGTCGGTCCACAACTCGCAGCGGTGCGAGTTACCGGCTTCGACGGGCCTCAGCAGTAGGGGAAAAAATCCTTGGGCGCGCAAGCTACGACAACGCTCATCGACAAAACGCACCACGCCTCCGGTCATCGCCAGCGTTACCATTAACACGAAGCGCCCTTGGAACGCGGATAATCGATGCTCGTCGAGTCGGCGCCGCACAAAGTGCAAGGGATCCTTCGCTAGAAAGTTTGCAATGAAGCTGTCGTACCCCGGATGACGCAGATTAAGAAGACGCTGGCTGCGATCCAGCGCCGCTGCCCGCCGGCCGCCGAAAGACATCCCTCCGGCGTGGTAGACGAAAACATCAGCCGCAAGTTGGTGCGACCAGCCGCGGCGCCGCCCGCGCATACAAAAGTCGGCCTCTTCCCCATAGCCCTTGCCGAACACCGCGGCATCCAGATTGCCGACATCGCGCAAACAGTCGCGGCGTACATAGAGACAGAAGCCAACGCCTACCGGAATCTCGACACGGACACCGGGATGCGTGGAGGTGGCCAGACCGTGCAAGGCAGCCGCGTATTCAGGGGAGACGGCCGCGCCCTGAGCGTGCGGGTAGCTCGCGATCGAGCCGCTGTTGCTCAATGGCGTGACGGTTCCCACCGCCAGCCCGCTGTAGGCCGCGCCCCGCAGGCGCTCGAGCCAATCATCGAAGACCAGCGTGTCGGAGTTCAAGAGCACGGCATCGTGCGTCGGGTGCACCGCCAAGGCCCGGTTCGCCGATGTCACGAATCCTTGATTCTCCGTGTTGCGTAGCAACGTGATGCGTTGCTCGGCGGCGAGCACATCAAGCGCAGCGGCAAGCGCTGGATCGTCGGTTGCGTCGTCCACCGCAATGACGCATACGTCATGATCGACGGTTGCCAACACGCTATCGATACAGGCAAGAGTTTCCTCTCTGCCCCGATAAACCGGGATGATGACGTCGATCGACCTCGAACGCTTCATTACGCCACGTCTAGGGCGCGCGCGCCGTGGGTTGACGCCCCACTTGCGCAATCGAAGCGCGGGGCCGACCTCGCGCTCAAGTAGCAATGGAGTGTCGGGTAACGATTGCCAGCGCCCATCCGGCAAATGCGCCGAAATCCGAATGCGGCTTCCTTGCAGCCCTGCGGCGCGCATGTCAGCCGTGAATGGCCACCGGCCGCCCGGCAGTGCCACCTGCTTAGTCGCGGCGGTCGCACGAAAGCCATTTTCATCCTCGATCCGCACGCGAGATGGCCGCTTCGGCAGCCAACCGATGCGCACCCAGCCGTTGATGTGGCTGCCGCTACTTACAGCACGGCCGTCGAGGGCAAAATCCGAAGGGATTCGGGCACCGCTGCCAATAAGGGGCATGCCACAACTGCTCACTTCAAGGGGCGTATGAAGGCTCAGCTTCGCAGAGGGAAAGCTGAAATTGGCCCCGCTTTCGCGACGCGTGCTACGGCGGAGAAGTTGCGTAAAGGCACGCTGGCCATCAATTGCGATGTCCAATACGTTCGAAGGTTCATCCGGAGCAAGCTCGCCAAGCAGCTCAAGGCTTGGGCCATATCCGATCCACCCGGGAGCCCGTATCGCAGGATGACGCATGACAGCTCCAGCGACGTGGAACAGTAGCCCGCCAGGGACGACGCAGAATTCCGCAATGGCTTCCTCCACGTGGCGCCGAGCGTCCTCGGGACGCTGCAAGCACAGTAGCGATAACGCGATCAGCGCGGCAACGTCCGGGTGGGGTGCTAAATCGGCGGCTCGCTGCAGCAAGCCCAGGGCAGCACTGTAGTCGCGTCCTTCCAGGGCCAGCAGACGGCCGTAGATTGGCGCCAGTGCCGCGGCGTCCTGGGGCAGGCAACGCCAAGCTCTATCAAGGTTGCGCAGGGCAATATCGAGTGACCCGTCATACAGGGCGTCGCGCGCCTTTTCGAGGTCGCGCCATGCTGCCGGCCCCGCGACGCCACGCAGACCCTCGTTCAACACCTGGAAGAGGGAACGGCGCAGCTGATAGCGGAACGACGTGCAGCAAAGCAACACGTCGTTTGCTGTGAAGGTCTCAGGCAGGATCAATCGCGGTCCATGCCCTGACTCTAGAGGGGCCTAGGCCCCTCTAGAGTGATCAGTGCCTCAGTGCTTGCCCAGTTCGGAGGCCTTCAGCGTGGTCACACCCTGCAGCTCGATCATGACGTGACCGCTACCCATGCTGATATGGGTGTTTCCGTCATGAGTACTGATGCTGTTATGCGGCGCCATATAGGAGAGCGATCGGCCCTCGACATGGAACAGCGGCACACCCGAGAGGAAGCTCTTGACGAGGTGCTGGTCACCGATCTGGTTGACAAGGGTGGCGAAGAGGTTGCGCTCCATGCCCCCTTGTCGGGGCGTATGGTCTGTCTTGCCGATCGAGCTCTCATGGCCCAAGCTGCCGACCGAGCTCTCGTGGCCTGAGCCGCTGACCATGGTGTCGTGGCCGGTGCCGCTGCCGCTCACTGTGCTGTGCGATTGACCGGTGCTTCCAGACGAGGTCGTCGGAGCGCTGCCCGTCTGATTGATTTCAAATCCGCCGCCGCCGGCGATCGTGGCGGTGCCGAAGGCGCCCGTGATGGTGGCATAGCCTTGCGAGTAAATGGTGGCGTTGCCCGAACCGATGTTGATCGTGTCATGACCGGAGGCGCC
>PLIX01000220.1 GCA_003140135.1 Gammaproteobacteria bacterium | reverse complement strand
TTCAAGGCGCTGCTGTTCCTCGCCGCCGGCTCCGTGATCATCGGCATGCACCACGAGCAGGACATGCGCAAGATGGGGGGCCTGGCGAAGTACATGCCCATCACCGCGGTCACGTCGTGGATCGGTGCCTTGGCGCTCATCGGCACGCCGTTCTTTTCCGGCTTTTATTCGAAGGACACGATCATCGAAGCCGTCGGCGCTTCGCACCGCTGGGGAGCGCGCTATGCTTACTTCTGCGTGCTGGCCGGCGTGTTCGTCACGGCGCTGTACACCTTTCGCATGCTGTTCATGACGTTTCACGGCCCCGAGCGCTTCCGCCACGCCGCGCATCAGGATGGCGCGCATCAGGATGCCGAGCATGGAGCCGACGCTGCGCAGCACGACGCGGAGCATCACGATGCTGCCGCCCACTCCGACCCGCAGGAGAGCCCCGCCGTCATCACGCTGCCGCTGATTGCGCTTGCGATTCCATCCGTCGTCATCGGCTTCATGACCATCGGCACCGTTCTATACGGCGATTATTTCGGCGACTCGATCCGTGTGCTCGAGAAGAATGCCGTCATGAGCGAGCTTGCTCGCGAGTTTCACGGGCCGGTTGCCTTCGCGCTGGGCGGCTTCGTGACGCCAACTTTCATGCTGGCGCTCGTCGGCGTGTTCACCGCCTGGCTCTGCTTCCTGCGCCGTCCGGAGCTTGCGACCGCTGCCGCCCGTCGCTGGAAGAGCGTGCGCACGCTGCTTCTCAATAAATACTATTTTGACTGGTTCAACGAGAAGATCGTCACGGCGGGCGCGCTCCTCCTGGGACGCGGCCTGTGGCACGGCGGAGACCAGACGGTGATCGACGGCGGGTTTGTTGACGGTACTGCATCCGCCATCAGCAGAGCAGGGCGCCTCATGCGGCGCGTGCAAAGCGGCTACCTCTACTCCTACGCCTTCTGGATGATCATCGGACTGGCGGTACTCCTCGGCTGGTTTTTGAACAAGTCGAGGTGAGCGCGGCGATGCACGGTCTTGCCCTGTCGATTCTCGTATGGCTGCCCATCGGCGCGGGCGTCATCGTTCTCTTTCTCGGCGATCAGCGCATCAGTCTGGCGCGCTGGGTTGCGCTCGGCTCTGCAGTCGCGACCTTCATTCTCACGCTGCCGCTGATTGCCGCCTTCGACACCAGCACCGCGGCTTTTCAGTTCGTCGAACACGTCCCGTGGATCAGGCGCTTCGACGCCTACTATGCCTTAGGCCTCGATGGCATCTCGCTGCCGCTCGTCGTGCTGACCGCCTTCGTGACCGTGCCCGTCGTGATCGCCGGCTGGAGCGTCATCCACACACGACCCGCCCAGTATTTCGCCGCCTTTCTCATCATGGAAGGCCTCATGATCGGGGTCTTCTCGAGCTTGGATGCGCTCCTCTTCTACTTCTTCTGGGAGGCCATGCTCATTCCCATGTTTCTCATCATCGGGATCTGGGGCGGGCCGCGGCGCGTCTATGCCACGATCAAATTCTTTCTGTACACGTTTCTGGGCTCCGTGCTCATGCTGGTGGCGCTCATCTACCTGTACGTGAAATCCGGGCACTACTCGATTGCAGCGTTTCAGGCGCTGCCACTGTCGCTTTTTGAGCAGCGCTGGATTTTTCTCGCGTTCTTCGCTGCTTTCGCCGTTAAAGTGCCGATGTGGCCGGTGCACACTTGGCTGCCTGATGCACACGTCGAGGCACCCACCGGCGGGTCTGTCATCCTCGCCGCCATCATGCTCAAGATGGGCGGCTACGGCTTCCTGCGCTTCAGTCTGCCGATTACTCCGGACGCCAGCCGCGAGCTTGACTGGCTCATCATTGCGCTTTCGCTCATTGCCGTGGTTTACATCGGCTTCGTCGCGCTCGTCCAGACGGACATGAAGAAGCTGATCGCGTACTCCTCGATCGCCCACATGGGTTTCGTGACCTTGGGCGCCTTCATTGCCTACGACATCGTCACCAATACCGGGAGTCTGCGCGGCGCAGCCATGGGTCTCGATGGCGCCATGGTGCAGATGATCTCGCACGGTCTAGTCTCCGGGGCGCTGTTTCTGTGTGTTGGAGTGATGTACGACCGATTGCACAGCCGCGACATAGCCGCCTACGGCGGCGTCATCAACACGATGCCGCGCTTCGCCGGGTTCATGGTGCTCTTCTGCCTGGCGAACTCGGGCCTCCCGGGCACTTCGGGCTTCGTCGGCGAATTCCTCGTCATCCTCGCAAGCTTCAAGGCGAGCTTCTGGTACGCGCTGCTCGCCGGCACCACGCTGGTATTGGGCGCGGCCTACACGCTCTGGCTTGTGAAGAGAGTCATCTTCGGGCCTGTCGCAAACGAGGGCGTGGCGTCCCTGCAAGATTTGAACGGCCGCGAATTTCTGGTGCTCGCGATGCTCGCTTTGAGCGTGTTGGCTCTGGGTGTGTGGCCGGCGCCGCTCCTTGACATGATGCGTGCGTCGATCCACCACCTGGTTGACCAAGCGGTCGCGACCAAGCTACCCCTATGAGCGCAGCCATGGCCGAACCGACACTCACCTGGGCCGGCGTCGCGCCTGCCACGCCCGAGATTTATCTGGTCATGGCCCTGTGCGCGGTCCTCCTGGTTGAAGCGTTCGCAGGCGAAAAACGTCGCGGTCTGGCCGATACTTTGACGCTCGTCGTACTCCTCGTCGGTGCACTGGTGAGTGCTGTGTACGGACACGTGAGCGAACGGACGACGCTCTTTCACGGCCTCTACGTCGCGGACGAGTTGGGGTATGTGTTAAAGCTTGCAGGGTTTCTCATCGTCGCTGTCACGCTCGTCTATTCTCGCGCCTACCTTGAGCAACGCGACATTCTGCGCGGCGAGTATGGAGTGCTCTGCTTGACGGCACTCCTCGGCATCTTCGTTTTGGTGTCGGCAAATAACCTCATCACGGTATATATCGGTGTTGAGCTCCTCGCGTTGTCGGTGTATGCGCTCATCGCTTTTGATCGCGAATCGGGCGTCGCCGCGGAAGCTGCGATGAAATACTTCGTGCTGAGCGCAATCGCCTCCGGTGCGCTTCTCTACGGCATGTCGATCATTTATGGAATGACGGGGTCGCTCGACCTCGACGTCATTGCTGCACGCGTCGGCGCCGGCCATGCGAGCCTCGGCGTCATTTTCGGCCTCGTGTTCATTGTGGTCGCGGTCGCCTTCAAGCTCGGCGCCGTGCCGTTTCACATGTGGCTGCCCGACGTCTATCACGGTGCTCCAACCAGCGTGACCCTCTTCATCAGCACCGTTCCGCAGCTGGCATATTTCTCGCTCACTTTCCGCCTGCTGGCGCATGGCCTTGCGGGAGTCACGGCCGAGTGGACCCAGATGCTCGCGCCGCTTGCGGTGCTGACTCTCATCGTTGGCAACTTTGTTGCCATCGCGCAGAGCAACTTGAAGCGCATGCTCGCTTATTCAACTATTGCGAATGTCGGCTTCATTCTGCTCGGCTTTATTGCGGGCACGCCCGCCGGTTATAGCGCTGCACTCTACTACACTCTCGTCTACGTACTGGTCGCGCTAGGCTCATTCGGCGTCATTTTGCTCGCGAGCCGTCGCGGATTCGAGGCCGACTCGCTCGATGACTACAAAGGCCTCTATGCCCGCGACCCGTTGCTCGCCATCGTCATGCTGGCGCTCATGTTTTCAACGGCTGGAGTTCCTCCCTTCATCGGATTCTGGGCCAAGCTGCGCATCATCCAAGAGCTTTGGGTCACTCACCACAACGCGCTTGTCATCATCGCAGCAGCTGCTTCCGTTGTCGGTGCGTTCTATTACCTGCGCATCGTCAAGCTCATGTACTTTGATGCGCCCGTCACCAATGCGCCGAAACCTGCGGGTCATTTCGGGGCTCGCGTCGCCCTCGGTTTGAACGCGGCAGCGGTCCTTGGTCTCGGCCTCGTTCCTGGACCGCTGCTAGATCTTTGCGCCCGTATTCTTCATTGATAACAATGGCTTCCACAGCAGCCGTCAGAGAGCTCGTTGCTTCGGGTTCCCGCCACCATTAGAATGCGCAGCCTTTCCGGTGCGGGGTGGAGCAGTCTGGCAGCTCGTCGGGCTCATAACCCGAAGGTCGTAGGTTCAAATCCTACCCCCGCTACCATACACGCCGACTTTTCCATGACCGGGAACAGGTGTGTGCTGTCGGGCCGGTCATACAGCGCAGCGCCAACCCCGTCCGCGAACACCGCCCAGAAGAAACCGCGCGTGGGGTCCGCCTCAAGCCATATCGAGTCGGGGAATACCTCTCGCAACACGCCGCGCGCCAGGCTCATGCGACAGGCTGGTTTGGTTGCCCGAGTACGACTCAAGATTCCGCCTTACGTCGCAGGTCGACGCTCGATGACTGCACCCAATGTGCTGGATCGGCAGTTTAAAGCTGACGCACCGAATCAGAAGTGGGTGGCTGACTTCACCTACATTCCGACTCGAGAGGGATGGCTGTATCTGGCGGTTGTGCTCGATCTCTACTCTCGGATGGTGGTGGGCTGGTCCATGCAGAGGCACATGAGCACAGAGCTGGTCTCCGATGCGATGACCATGGCGCTATGGCGGCGACGCCCAACGGCTCTACTGCAGCACTCGGACCAGGGCTCCCAGTACGCCAACGAACTCTATCAGCTGCTCCTCGCGGACAACGACATCCAATGCAGCATGAGCCGTTCTGGGAACGTCTGGGACAACTCCGCGATGGAGGCCTTCTTCTCGAGTTTGAAGATCGAGCGGGTGCACCGGAGAGGCTACCGCACGCGCGACGAGGCTCGCTCCGACATTTTCAATTACATTGAGTGCTTCTACAATCCGCATCGTCGGCACTCGACGTTAGACTACGTGAGTCCGGCTGCTTATGAGAGGCTGCAAGCAGCTCAAAAACATTAACTCGGTGTCTGGGAAATTGGGGGAACGCCATCCTGACCCCAACCGGACTATCGTGACGGGCCGCTTTCGGGCGACCCGCTCGGCTTGCTTTGATAGACGTTCGGCACGGCCTCCGTGCTGCGCAGCATGGATAACGAGGACGGCTCACACATGATTCTGGGCAATCAGGCGCTTTCGAGCACGCGGCTCAAGCGACGGCCGAAGAGCGTGACCGCGAGACCGCCGGCGGCTGCGATGGCCGCATGCAGCGCCCAGAAGGCGGCGGGCGACATACGCTCGTAGAAGCCGCCGATCCAGCCAATGACGATGTTGGAGACGAACAAGCTCATGTACGCAATGCCCATGAGCGTGGCATTAACGCCCGATGGAGCCGCACGCGAAACCAGCGCGAGCAAGGTAGGCCAGTAGTAGAGGAACGAAATCCCAAGTCCGATGGAATACAGAATTGGCCAGAGTGGATTGATGCGGGCGCCGTCATAAATGATGATCGCTGCAGCCAGCATCAGATTGCTCGCCGCCGCCAGCCAAGCGCCCCAGCCGATCTTGGCCAGATCATTGGGTTCGCGGCCCTTGCGTGCCTGACGCCTCCAGATCCAAAGAAGTAGCGGCACTCCGGCGACACTCGCAATCGAGTTGATCGATTGGAACCAGGGCACGGGAATGCGAAAGCCCCCGAGGTCGAGCGCGACCTGCTGGCGCGTCCACAACGGCCCGACGTTCCACAGCTGATAGAAGGAAACGGACTGCAGTACCGTGATGAGCATGACGATGAACAGCGCGCCGATGATCCGCCAGTCGTCGCGGCTCAGGCGCCTATCGGGGTGTGTCGAACGCTCCACCCGCGCGGGCAAATAGCGGTATCCATGAAGGTACGTAGCAAGCCCAATCAACATGAAGAGCGCCGCGATGCCAAAGCCGTAGTGCCAGCCGTAGAACTGCGCCAAGAGCCCGCAGAGCACTGGCCCGATGATCGCGCCGACATTGATCCCGGTGCTGAACAGGACGTAGCCGTGCGTGCGGCGCGTCTCATCCTCGGGTGGATACAGGCCACCCACCTGCGCGGCGATGTTGCCCTTGAGCAGACCCGAGCCGACGATGAGCAATAACAATGCAATGAGGAAACTGCGGTCGAATGCCATGGCGATGTGGCCGGCGCTCATGCTGAAAGCCCCGAGCACAACCGCGTTGCGTTGCCCGATCCAGCGATCCGCGATCAATCCGCCGAACAGGGGCGTGAAGTACACTAGCCCCGTATAGAGGCCAAAGATCTGAGAGGCGAATGCCTGCGTGGAAAGCGGACCGAAGATTGCTTCGAGCCCCGTGCGCAGATCCGCAAGGCCGGCCACGTGAACCGCGTGTTCGGGCAGCAAGAGCTGATCGACCATGTAGAGCGCGAGGAGCCCCATCATCCCGTAGAAGGAGAAGCGCTCCCAGGCTTCCGTGAAGGCTAGATAGAAAAGACCGCGCGGATGGCCGGCCAGGGTGCGAGAGGCCGCACGTTCAAGCGTGGTTTCAACTGGACTCATTGTGCTTTTTGTACCCCCGCAGCGCCGTACAGGAACGCAAGTCGGTTCGACAAGTGTGGTATGTTGGTACGCTAGAGTATCAGTGGTCGCTGCTGACGTCCTTCCCACTGACCTAGCTGCAAGTCGGCGGATCGATATTTCGAATGGCTGCTTTGAGGAAGCCAATTCGAGGCACTGAACTTCTGGTCTTGGCCGGGAAGCGCCTGATGCCCTTCCCGATACGGGACATTCAGCGCGAAAACCCGGGAGGCGTCGGTAAAGGTCGCTTCGTGGACCCGAAGCTGACGGTGGCGGACGGCAGCTTTGCGGTGTCAAGAATGCCAGGCTATGGCAAGCGACGAGGCCTTCTCGCCGCTACGCCAATTGTCTTACGGCACGGAGTCGGCGGATGCGAGTCATCCACGCGTACGCGGGAACACAGCACGCAAGAAAGATTGCCGCAATCATCCCCGACCGTGGGTCCTCGGCGATTGCCGCGACCAAGAATGCAATGGAGCCCAGGAACACGATCGCAGTCGAGAGCGGGTAACCGAGCGCCTTATAAGGCCGCTGCAACGTCGGTGCTCGGTGGCGCAGCACGAATACTGCCAGAAACGCCGATACGTAATACAACAGAAAAAGCACCGCAAACAGCGCAATGATCTGCTCGAACGAGCCGCTCAGAATGATGATCACGGCGAATACGCTCGTCAGCGCCAGCGCCACCCGTGGCGTGCCGCCTTTGCTGACCAGGGTCGCCTTTTCGGTAAACAGGCCATCGCGGCCGATACTGAACAATACTCGCGGCCCCATCAGCAAATTGGTGTTCAGCAGGCTCAAAACGACCAGAATTGATATCACTGTTACAAATTCGGAACCGCCCCGCGGCAAGATGATTTTCGCCGCTTCAGCCGCCGGAAGGTCCGAGGCGGCCAACACATGCAATGGCAGCACGCGTAGTAGTCCGACGTTGACCAGCAGATAGAGAGCCACGACCAAGAGCGTTCCTCCGATGATAGCCCGTGGCAAAGAGCGCCCGGGGTCGGCATTTTCCTCTGCCATGTAGATCGGGGCGTACCATCCGTCGTAAGCGGTGAGTACGGCGCGCAATGCCGGCACCATGGCGAAGACCATCGCGATCGACCCAAGAGGTAGGGATGCCGCGCTCGTTGCCAGTGAGGCCACGGCCGACCCTGAGACAGACCTCACAACAAAGCAACCGGCGATCAGGATCATCAGTGTTACGCCACCCGCCACGCTGACGACTGTTGTAATGGCGCTGCCGATACGCAGGCCGAACCAGTGGATCGCAGTAAAGACCGCGATAATCAAAGTGGCACTGGAACGAGGATATAGGGTGACCGGGTGCCAAAGGTTCCCGAGGAACGCCACGGCCGTGACAGCTACGTATGAGACAGTCGTTACGCAGGCCAGCCAATCGATCCATCCCACCGCGAACCCGATACCTTCGCCAAAAGCGCGCCGTGCATACACTCGAAATCCGCCGGCCTCTGGAATCATGGCCGCCAATTCGGAGATCGATACGGCACCCATCAATGCATATAGGCCGCCGAGCACCCAGGCAACCATGATAAGCGTGCGATCCCCTAGGGCTGCGGCTACCGTGCCGGGCAGTCGAAGTATGCCCACACCGACCATGGTCCCAAAAACCATCACCAAACCGAACCCAATACCGAGAATGCGCTGGAGGGGGCGCACAGGTGTTTTTGTCATTTAGGCGCTCATACCCTGCAAACCTTATTCAGCATGCCCGCGATAAAGCATTTCGACTAGCATGAACCTGGCGTCTCCGGTCCTATGGGGAAACATGACCCGGAGCCGCGGTTCGTGAGTGTCCGCTTCAGAGGAGACCAATCAGCTCTTTTGCTTCGCTGCTGATTCACGCGCTTCCTTGAGCTGCTTCCAGTTTGGTGCGTAGCTAAGAGCTTCGTCGTATTTCGTGAGAGCCTCTTTCGGTCGCTCCTGCCGAGCGAGCACATCGCCCCACGCTTTGAGCGGGTCCGCCCAATGCGGCCCGCGCTGATTGGCATCCTTCAGCTTCTCGATCGCGCCCGCGAGATCGCCGTGACGCGCAAGCGCGAGGCCCCAGGAGTAGTAGCCGGCCGGCAGATCGGGGGCAAGCGCGACCGCGTCGGAATAAGCCTTCTGCGCACCGGTCCAGTCGCCGCGGTGATCGAGGATGTCGCCGCGGAAGCGATAGCAGTCCAGATAGTGGCCTCCGGCCCCGAGCGCAGCGTCGGCCTTGTCTTGGCGCCCCGCCTGTTCCTCGAAAAGCGCCGTCTGACAGATAAGCAGTGCACAGTTGCCTTTTCCACCGCTCCATGACTGAGCGCATGCCGTTGCCGCCGCTTCGATTTCGGACGCGGCCGACTGCGCATCGCCCGCTTCCGCGGCCATCCTGGCGCGGACCGCGTGCGAACCTCCAACCAGACCCTCTTTCGGTCTCATCAATCCGAGCGTCTGACCGGCGGCGACCAGATCGTGCAGCCGAATCTCGATCCCCGCGATCTGTTCATTGATGCTGAAGGTCTGACCCGTGCCCCCGGTCGAATCGCGGTCGGCCACCATCGCATTTCGCTCGGCCAGCAGATTGCCGGTTAGATCATCGAAGTTGTGATACCACAGCTCCGGCGCTCGACCAGGCCGGACACCGGCATATCGCACCATCTCCATTCCGCCTCGCCAAGCACCCTCCTCATCACCGACGACAGTCTCTTCCCAGATCAGATCCGAGCGCCCGGCATACTCGGCGGGGTCGATTGCGATCGCCTGACGCAGCGTTGCCAGCGCCTCCTGGTGCTGGCCCGAGAGTCCCAGTGCAATGCCCAATCCGACAAGGAGAGTACCGCGCTCCGCGGGCTCCGTTCTCGAGAACGCCTCGCGAGCGAAAGCGATGCACTCGTCATAACGCCCGGTGGACGCCAGGTAAAATGCCCATTGCGCCGGCTGCGACTGCGCGTACACGTACTCGGCCGCCTGCGTGGTCAGAGAATCGAGTGCGCCCGCAGCGCCACGGAAAGTCTTCGCAGCCACGCCGTCGCCGCGAACCGTCAGCGCCAAACCGGACGGCGCCTCGACCACGTCACCGGAAATATGCAGGTCGTGCCCAAAGCGCGCCTTCAGCAGACGGCTGATCTGCCCTATCGAAATCCCGACTTCGGGCACTTCCAGCTGCACCTCGCTCGACCAGGCGTTGCGCAACGAGCGCTTCCTGTCGCGCAGGCCGAGCGTGGCAGCCTGCAGNNGATTCGATCACGACGCTGCGGGAGGTGAAGGCATCGCGCAGGATTACCGCGATGCCGATGATGATGACCAGCGCCAGCAGTACCACGGCCACCTGAAACGTGATGCGGAATCCCTGGCCGATCCTTTGCCCGCGCAGCAGTTTCGATTGATGGCGGAGCTGCGTAATCCGCAGTGCGTGCTCATCGTCCAGGTGCCGGCGCTGCGTCTGCAGCAGCCGTGTCTGCTCCTTGAGGAAGGCCGAGGTGTCGCGAGCCACTGCAGGGTCCTGGCGAGATGCGATGGCCGCGACCGCGGCCGCAAATGCTTCGGCACCGGCTAGGGCACCGGGCGCCTCTACCTCAGGCTTTTCTTCTTCGTCCCCGAGCGCTCCGCCGATCAAGCCTTCCGCCATCTTGTGCTCCCTGCCGCACTCAGACGATCTTCGGGGATGATGTCTACGTTGGCAACAAGGGGGCTGCTAGCTGGCGTAACGGCCGCTATGTGGAAGGCAGTTCGCTGGGGCGGATGACCGGATTTGGGCCGGATGCCGCCGGTTGGTGGCCGACGGGCCGGCGACTCTCGCATAGGTCCGGTCCTGACCCGTCAGAGACATTGCGGTCGCTTACGAGCAGCCATTCGAGAATGATGTAGCGGACATTCACCACTCTGATGGACCTCGGGACCAGTAATCCCCTCGACGGGCGCGCGGACTCGGCGAAGCCTAGCCACCTACGCTAAGCTTGCAGCCCACGGAGGCGGTAAGAAGACATCTATCGCGTCAGGTCAGGGGTGCTCCGGTCGTGAATGAGCCGTCGCGCGCGGTGTTTATCAGCTATGCCTCGCAGGACGCAAAGGCAGTGGCGCGGATTTGCGCAGCGCTGCGCTCGGGCGGCGTCGTCGTGTGGCTCGACCAGAGCGAGCTGCGCGGCGGGGACGCCTGGGACCGGCAGATCCGCGAGCGGGTCCACGACTGCCGGCTGTTCATAGCCGTGATCTCCGCCAGCACGGAGACTCGTGACGAGGGCTATTTCCGACGCGAGTGGAAGCTTGCGGCCGACCGCACGCATGACATGGCGGAGAGGAAGGCATTCCTTCTTCCGGTGGTCATCGACGCCACGCCGGAACGCGGTGCCTTAGTGCCAGACAAGTTTCACGAGGTGCAGTGGACGCGACTGCCGGGCGGGGAGACGCCGCCGGAGTTCGTGGAACGGGTATTGCGCCTGGTGTCGCTTGAGCCGCCTCGCGCGCCGATCACGACCGTGTTGCCGGCGGCCGCAGCACCGACTCCACCGCCGCTGATGAGAGAGTCAGTCCCCGCATCCAGGCGCTTGAAGTGGGCGCTGCCGATGATCGCCGCCTCAGTGCTCGCAGGTGCCCTGGTCTATTTTGCCATTGACCGGTTCTCGGTCTCGAAGCACCCGGCACCGCAGGCGGCCCAGGACAGCGCATACCCGACCGCCTTCAGGCCGCCGCCGCACTCCGTCGCCGTGCTGCCGTTCGTGAACCTCAGCGGAGACAAGGAGCAGGAGTACTTCTCCGACGGGCTCACCGAAGAATTGCTGAATTCCCTTGCCGAGATCGACGGATTGCAGGTTGCGGCGCGCACGTCATCGTTCTCCTTCAAAGAACATCCGGACATTGCCACCGTTGCGCACAAGCTCAACGTCGCCGCGGTCCTCGAAGGGAGCGTGCGGCGCTCGGCGAACACCATCCGCATCACCGCGCAGTTGATCAATGCCGTCACGGGCTTTCACCTGTGGTCNNCAAAGTCGAGCTCGGCGGGACGCGTAATCCCGCCGCCTTCGATGCCTATCTGCGCGGGGCAAAGGCATATGGCTCGTTTCGCGACACGAAAGAGCTCCCCGCCGCGATTGCCGCGTATACCGAAGCGATCCGCCTGGATCCGCACTATGCGCTCGCGTTGGCAGCCCGATCGCTCGCCCTTTCCACTGCCGCCGCGCAGGACGCGACCGAAGCGGCGGTGCGTGCAGGCTTTGACAGGGCGCGAGCGGATGCGCGCCAGGCGCTCGCGCTCGCGCCGGATCTAGCCCAGACGCACCTCGCATCTGCGCTCGTTTCGGAACTAGGAGACCTCGACTTCACGCAGGCGAGTGAGGCGTACGAGCGCGCCCTCGCGCTCGCGCCGGGCAATGCAGAGGTCCTGCGAAATAGCGGCTTGTTTGCAGCCCTCATGGGGCACTTCGATGCGGGCCTTGCGGCCGCCAACCGCGCCGTCGTGCTCGACCCACTCGCTCGCGGAAGCCATGCCACGCTCGGCCGGGCGCTGTATGCGGCCCGGCGCTATGAGGAGGCGGTTGCAGCTTATGCAGAAGTCATCAGTCTTGAGCCCGACTACAAGCAGACCTACGGGGTGCGCGGGCTCGCCTATTACGGGCTCGGGGATCTTGAGAGCGCGCGTGCTTCATGCGAGACGAAGCCGGACTACTGGGTGAGTCAATGGTGCCTTGCGGTGATCTATGACAAGCTCGGCCGCCACGCGGATGCGGAAGCCGTGCTTGCGAAACTGAAGGCAGCAAATGGCGATGCCGGGGCGTACCAGTACGCCACGATCTATGCGCAGTGGGGCAATCTGACTAAGGCGCTCGAATGGCTCGAGACGGCGCTGCGGCTGCGGGACCCGGGCCTGGAGAACCTGAAGACCGACCCGCTCATGGACCCCTTGCGCAAAGAGCCGCGCTTCCAGGCGATTGAGCGGGAGTTGA
>PLIX01000104.1 GCA_003140135.1 Gammaproteobacteria bacterium | reverse complement strand
TGGTCCCAGCAGATGCCGACGCCGATGCGCGCAAAGCGCGTATCCCAGACTTTGAAGCCCGTATCGCCGGGGCTGAAGTAGTTCTTCTCCTGATAGCCTGGGCCGTTCGGGATATGCGTCTTGCGGTAGACGCCCAAGACCGATCCGTCGGCATCGACGATGGCGACTGAGTTGAAGAACGCGCGTCCCGCGCTCTCGAAGAAGCTCACCGGCAGGACGACCTGCAACTCACGCGCCAGCGCGCGAAAGTGCTGGACCGCCCGGCTCGCATCGACTGCGCGCGCCAGCTGCAGATGGCGCACGTCCTGCTCGATGCAGAAGTACGGCGTCTCGAAGAGCTCGGGCAGGAGAATGATCTGCGCACCGGCACGGGCTGCGGCACGCACGGCCGCCTCGGCCTTGGCGATATTGCTGTCGCCGTTCCAGTCGCAGGAGAACTGCAGCGCGGCGACGCTGACGGGACGCGGCTCGGCACGAAAATGCTCAGGCTCCAACGGCGACCCCCTCCCCGCTTCCGGTCAGTGCAGCAAGCGCTTGTCCTCGGACGCGCCGAGGCCCGGGAAGAGTGCCTGATCGAGCGCCTGCACGTAAGTGGAGACTTCAGCGGGGCCCGGTACGAGGATGCGTCCATTGATGAGAACATTCGGCGTCGCCATGACCCCGAGGCCCTGGAGACGCTTCTCCTCCGCATCGATCAGATCTGCGCCGGCGCTCGGGTTATTGAATGCGGTCAGAGTCGCCTCCGCGAGCCCGCGGGAGCGCCCGAGCTCCGTGAGCACCTCGTGATTACCGATGTCCTGGCCGCGCTCGAAAAAAGCGCTGAAGAGCGCGTCGACGAGTGCTCCATGCGCGCCCTCGTTCTCGGCGAGCTTCACCAGGCGGTGCGCTTCGCGCGTATCGGGCACGCTGCCCAGGCGCGCGAAGTCAAAATGGATGCCCAGGTCGAGTCCGGCCTGCGTCAGGGTCTCCTGCGCCAAGTCAACGCTTACGCCAGGGGGAAGGCGCGTCGCCAAATGGTCGCGCCAGGTCGCCGATGCGGGCGGCACTTCGCCCTTGGTGCGCAAGCCATGCCAGCGCAACGCGGGTACGGGGATGCCGTAGATGCTGTCGAGGGCACGCTCGAGCTTGCGCTTGCCGAGGAAGGACCAAGGACAGGCGAAATCCGCGATTAAGTCAAATTCGAGCGGCGGCCGGGCGACACTTGCTGTCACAACTTGCGTATCCATGGCGTTCTATCTGGAGCGACGGTCGGCAAAAATCAAGCTGAGTGGGCCTGGCCTGCCAAGCGGTGGGAGCCAAGTCCCATCTGCTCGCTGATGCGCATCGCCGTCTCGAGCGCCCGCAGGCCGGCTGCGCCGTTGACGACGGGTTCGTGGCCGGTACGCACGCAGTCGAGGAACGAGTCGATCTCCTCCTTCAGCGCATCGCCCTGCTCGAAGCTGCGCTCGTCGATGATGACCGGCAGTTGTCCCGGCTCGATGGGGCCGGGGCGCTTCTTGATGACCGTGAGGATCTTCTGCTGCATATCGATCGACAGGTACGCCTCATCCTCGAACACCCGCAGCTTGCGCTCGGTCTTCATACTGACGCGGCTCGCCGTGGCGTTGGCGACGCAGCCGTTCTCAAAGCGGATGCGCGCATTGGCAATATCAATCTCGTCGGAGAACACCGCGGTGCCAATCGCATCAATCGCCGCGACCGGCACGCCGACGATGGTCTGTACGATGTCGATGTCGTGGATCATGAGATCCAGCACCACATTCACCTCCGTGCCGCGCTCGCGGTAGGGCGCGAGGCGATGACATTCGATGAAGCGCGGCGCCTTCAAATAGGGCTCCGCGGCGCGGATCGCCGCGTTGAAGCGCTCAAGATGACCCACTTGCAGCACCCGCGAGTGCGCGCGCGCAAGCTCGATGAGCTGCCGCGCCTCAGCGGCCGTCTCGGTCACCGGCTTCTCTACGAGCACGTGGGCCCGGGCTTCGAGAAAATCGCGCGCGATCGCAAAGTGCGTGGGCGTCGGTGTCACAACGCTGACCACATCAACCCGTCCGAGCAGCTCGCGGTAATCCTCGAGCACCTGGCACGGGAACTCGCGCAGCGCCGCGTCGCGCGCGGCTGCGCGCACATCCACCACCGCCACGAGTTCGCAGGCGGCGGCCTGCGCGTATTTCTGGGCGTGAAAACGTCCGAGATACCCGACACCGATCACCGCTGCTCTGATTTTCTCCATGGCGGGTCTATTATGCCCGGCCGCACACGAGGAACTCTTTCATTGGAATCCACAGCCCCCGACTCCGACCTGCCTGATGACGAAGTTCCGGCCAGCCGCCGGCACCTCATCCGCGAGCTTGTGATTTTCGCGGCGGCCTGCCTTACGGGCTTCCTCATCGTGCCCCTCCTCATCTGGACGGTGGGGCACTCGGCGCTCGGGCCGTACAACCCGGGCGGCCCCGGCCGGCTGCTCGCGGATTTCATGAGAGGCCTCGCTCACGGTTCGCCCATCTACTGGGCCGTGGCCCTCGGACCCTACGCCCTCATCCTGCTGGTGAGGTTCCTATACCTTCAGGCGTGCGGCCGGCGCTGAATCCGCAGCCCCGAGGCGCCCCGGAGGGAACCTGTGGCGCTCCGCACGGTTCTAAGCAGAAGCCTCTATACTCAGGGCCAGTACAGCCATACAGCGAGCGCGAGGAGTGCGACGACCGCAAGGTGGCTGGCGAAGCGCCAGCGCTGCTCGCGCAGCTCCCCGTAGAAGCTCGCAGCGGAAGCCGCTGAGATCAGTGTGAAGACGGCGACGCCGCGCGCGAGCGGCAGGCGCTCCGGTGCGAAGCGGGCGGCGCTGTCAGACAGGAAGAGGAAGACCACCCAGGTCAGGATGAGGCCGGCGGCGATCGAGACTGCCGAGCCCATCACGATTCCGAGCAGTACTGCGAGTGGGCGCATGAGACTTGGGTGCAAGATGATCCGGCCGCGGCGCCGCACGCGCACTTGATGGTGCGCACCGGCCGCTCTAGCCTTGCAAGATTGCAGTGTATCGAAAAATGCGGGTGACATACGTGATGCGAAAACCCCTGCGGCGTTTCTCTGCCTGGATTGCAGCGTTCCTCCTGACTGCGACAGCGCTCGCCGTCGTGAGCGCAACCCCCGCGCCGCCGGCGAGCACGCTCCTGCCCCCGGGGGCGGTCGCCCCCAGCGACAACCAGCGGGCGATTGCGCGCAAAGTCGGGGCGATCCTCGAGCAGTACCACTACCGTCACGCGACCATCGACGGGCATTTCTCAAGCCAGGTCTACGATCGCTACCTCGATTTCCTCGACGGCCAGCGCAGCTACTTCCTCGCCAGCGACATCGCCGAGTTCGAGCCCTGGCGCATGCGGTTCGACGACATGATCCACACCGGCGAGATCGATCCCGCCTATCTCATCTTCGCGCGCTTCCAGGAGCGGAACCGCCAGCGCATCCGCTACGCGATCGGCTTGCTGAAGACCGAGCCCGACTGGACCGTGAATGAGACATTCCAGTTCGACCGCCTGCACACGCCCTGGCAGGCGAGCGAAGCCGACATGAACGAGCTGTGGCGCAAGCGCGTGAAGAACGATGCCCTGTCGCTCATGCTGACCGACAAAGCCTGGCCCGAGGTGTCCGAGATCCTGCGCAAGCGCTACGAGCGGGTGCTGAAGCGCGTTGATCAAATCAAATCTGAGGACGTCTTCGAGAATCTCATGAACGCCTACGCGCGTACGTTTGATCCGCACTCCAGCTACTTCTCGCCGAATAATTCCGAGGAGTACCGCATCCAGATGAGCCTCAACTACGAGGGCATCGGTGCATCCTTGTCGATCGCCGATGACTACGTAACCATCACGAATCTCATCCAGGGGGGACCCGCCGCCGTGGCCGGCACCCTGGCGCCGAACGATCGCATTCTCGGCGTCAGCCAGAGCCACGACGGCGCCGTGGTCGACGTCATCGGCTGGCGGCTCGACGATGTGGTGCAGCTGATCCGCGGCAAAGCGGGCACGGTCGTGCGCCTGCAGGTGCTGCCGGCGGGTGCGCCGCCCGGATCCCCGGAGAAGAGCCTCGAATTCGTACGCAACAAGGTAACGCTCGAAGCCCAGGCGGCACACAAGGAGGTGCGCAACATCACCCGCGATGGCCGCGTGCTCAAGGTGGGCGTCGTCACCGTGCCGGGCTTCTATCAGGACATCGCCGCGCAGAGCGCGGGGGATGAGAATTACCGCAGCACGACGCGCGACGTGCGCCGCCTCCTGGGCGAGCTCAAGGCCGAGCACGTCGACGGCTTGGTTCTGGATCTGCGCAATAACGGCGGCGGCTACCTGCCGGAGGCGACCGCGCTCACCGGACTCTTCATCAAACACGGCCCGGTCGTGCAACTGCGTGACACCACGGGCCGGCTCGAGGTGCTCGATGATCCGGAGCCTGCGAGCGACTACGACGGGCCGCTTGCCGTGCTCGTCGATCGCTTCAGCGCATCGGCCTCAGAGATCTTCGCCGCGGCCATCCAGGACTATCACCGCGGCATCATTCTCGGCCAGCGCACCTTCGGCAAGGGCACCGTGCAGAACCTCGTGCCGCTCGATCGCTGGTCGGCGCGGCCCGTAAACGGCCAATTGACCGTGACGATCGGCAAGTTCTATCGCATCACCGGCGAGAGCACGCAGCACCGCGGCGTCGAACCCGACGTCGAGCTGCCCTCGCCCATCGACATGAAGGAAGTCGGCGAGAGCGCGCTCGACTCGGCACTGCCCTGGGATCGCATCGCCGGCGTGCCGTTTCACACCGAGGGACAGTCGAGTACGCCCATACCCGCGCTCGTCAGCGACGAGGACACGCGGGCGCAGCACGACCCGGACTACCGCTGGCTCGTAGCCGACATCGCCGCCATCGACAACATTCGCGAGCAGCACACGGTTTCGCTCAATTTGAACGTGCGCCGCGAAGAGCGCACCCACGAGGATCACGATCGGCTGGCGCGGGAGAACGACCGACGCGCGGCGAAAGGTCAGCCGCCCTTCAAGAGCGTCGAGGAGCTCGAGAAGGCGGATGCGCCGGATGTGGTGCTCGCTCAGGCTGCCGAGATCATGGCCGACATGGTGACCGGCGTGCGCACGGTTCCGGTGGTTCCTCCGCCGCCCGGTCGTGAGACCGCACGCCGCGGCTAGCGCAGCAGCACTCTGAAGAGGTCCCAGGTGTCCTCGGCGAGGACATTCGGCAATTTGGCCGCGCTTGCGCCGGCGGCGGTATTGGCGAGCACATCGCCTTCGGCAAAGGCGATCGAATCGCTCGTCGGCACCGTATCGGTCGCGTTCCTGTAGCGCGCGATCTTGCGCAGCCGCTCGCTGCGCTCTCTGACTTCCTGCGCGATGGTGGTGCGCGCCTGAATGAGCGCGCTCGCCCGTTCGATCTCCGCCATGAGCGCTTCGCACTCCGCGCGCGAGCCGTATTCGTCGGTGATCTCGCGGCGCGCGGTGGCCTCGCGCGCGCGGGCCACGAGCGCCGTCCTGCTCAAACGCATGCACAGGACTTCGGCGTAGGAGATCGCAGTCATGTTGATGGTGCGCCGCGCCTCGACCGACAGTCCCGGGAATTCCGGCTGCGGCTCCTGCTCAACTTCGGTCGACACCGCGCGTGCAGCATCCATCGCAAGATCCGCAACGGCCGCCGCGGCGCGTGCCGCGTCGCGCTGCCGAGCGACCGCGCGGCGCTTGAAGTAGTGCCATAATTTGGTGAGGCGCGCGTGCGCTGCATTCAGCTCCGCCACGCGTTCGCGCGCCGCCGCGGCCTCGGTCTGCGCGGCATTCAGCCGCGCCTCGACTTCCTGACGACGCGCGAACTGGCGCCGGTTGTGCTCGGCCATGTGCGCGCGCCGCTCGCGCTCCTCGAGCTGCCGCGCGAGCTCGGCGACGAACTGCTCGATGAGTTCGCGCCCCAACTGCCACAGGCGCCGCAGCTGATAGAAAACCAGCGCCGGAAAGCCGCTCTCCGAGAGCCCGAGCCTCGTTTCGAGCACTCCCAGCATCTCCTGGGTGCGCAAGGTGGCGCCTTCCTGCTGTTTGATGCGATCTTTGAGACGATAGATTTCGTCCTGGAGCGCGGCGTAGGCTTTCTTCAACTCGGCGCGGTTGCGAAACAACGCGAGCACGCGGTGATCCTCGGGATCCTCCGCGTCGCGGCGTACGTAGCCCTTGAGCAGCCCCAGCTGTCGCAATGCGTTCATGAGAAATGCGGGGACCACCGCCGAAGGGTCTCAGGAGGGCGAGACGATCCTCGCGCCGGCGCAGAAGCGGTGGCCGCGCTCCACACAATATTCCAGCCACTTGTTTAACATCACATTGCGCGCCCAACGCTGATCCAGTTCACGCTCCGCGCGGCTGCGCAGCGCCTTTAGCAGCGGATGCGGGTGCGAGACGGCCCAGTCTTGCGCCTCCACCAAATGCGCATCGTGATAGATGCGGATGCGCATGTCCGGATATTCGAGGGGCTCGGTCGGATGCGACAGAAGATAGGTCAAATTGAGCGTCGTGGTGTAAGGGCAACGCTCGGTGACATTGAGAACGAGGTCACAGTCTGCAGCCACGCTGGACCGCTGGCGCCCGGAAAGCTCATGCAGGTTCGCGGCGAGCCAGCCGAAGCGGATATAGTTGCTCTCGTAAAGGCCCATCAATGCAACGAAGCTGCGCGGGCGGGCGCGCCACGAGACGAGCGTGAGCGTATCGTCGAACATGCACCCGACTATATCGCAGCGCGCTCGCGGCGCAAGCCTGTCAAGTGGGGTTTTTTCGCACTTTCTTCTAATCGAATCTTAAGGTCGCAGACGCCGCTCGATGCCGGTATTATTGAGGATGCGACTCGCGAGCTCCTCGATCGAGCATTCCGTCGTATCGAGGGAAGGAATCGCGTAGCGGGCAAACAGCGCCTCGGCGGCGCGGATCTCATACTGTACTTGTTGCCGCGATGCGTAGCGGCTATCCGGCCGGCGCTCCTGGCGGATCTGCTGCAGGCGCTCCGCCTTGATCGTGAGGGCGTAGAGTTTTTGGCGATAGGAGTTGACGCGCAGCGGCAGCGTACCCGCCTCCAGGTCATCCTCGGTCAACGGATAATTTGCCGTATAGATGCCGTACTGCAGCGCCATGTACAAGCCTGTCGGCGTCTTGCCTGAGCGCGACACTCCGAGCAAAATCACATCCGCGCGCGCATAATCGGTGCCGTTGCCATCATCGTGCGTGAGCGCGAAGTTGGTCGCGTTCATGCGCGTCGTGTAGGTCGCAAGATCCGCCATGCCGTGCGCGCGTCCGGCGCGATGCGTGGAGCGCGTCGCGAGTTCATCTTCGAGGGGGCCGACGAAAGCGGCAAAGAAATCAAGAAACAGCGCGCGACTGCCGAGTACGATATTGCGCACATCATCCTGCACGAGCGTACTGAAGATAATCGGCCGCAGGCCCTCCTCGTCGGCGGCGCGATTGATCCGGCGCACGGCATCCTCCGCCTTGTCAACGCTCGACACAAATGGCAAAGTCACAGTGCGAAATTCCAGACCCTCGAACTGCGTCAGGAGACTGTGGCCCATCGTCTCCGCAGTAACACCCGTCTGGTCCGATAGGAAAAAAACCGTCCGGCGGCTCATGGCATCGAGTCCTGTTTGGTGGCACGCGTGAGCGCGATTTTCGAGGAGTCCGATTGAACGCCTACGTCGTGCCATTTGAACACCTGACGATGCGTGACGTCGAGACTGTCGGCGGCAAAAACGCATCGCTCGGCGAGATGATCGGGCAGCTCGGCGGTCTTGGCGTGCACGTTCCGGGCGGCTTCGCGACCACCGCACAGGCGTTTCGCGACTTTCTCGCGCAGGGCGGACTTGCCGCGCGCATCGCCCAGACGCTTGCCGGGCTCGACGTCGACGACGTGACGAAGCTCGGCGCGACCGGCACCGAGATCAGACGGGCCATCATGGCGACACCCTTTCCACCGGCATTCGAGCAGGCGGTGGTGGGTGAACTTGCGCGCATGAGCGCAGGCGCCGAGATTGCGGTGGCGGTGCGCTCCTCCGCCACCGCCGAGGATCTGCCCGAGGCCTCTTTTGCAGGGCAGCAAGAGACTTTCCTCAACGTGCGCGGCGCACCCGCCGTGCTGCGCGCGATGCACGAGGTCTTTGCCTCGCTCTTCAACGATCGCGCCATCGCCTATCGCGTGCATCAGGGCTTCGAGCATGCGGCAGTTGCGCTGTCGGCGGGCGTGCAGCACATGGTGCGCAGCGACCTCGGCGCAGCCGGCGTCATGTTTACGCTCGATACGGACTCGGGCTTCCGCGACGTCGTCTTCATCACTGCATCTTACGGCTTGGGCGAGACCGTCGTGCAAGGAGCGGTCAATCCGGACGAGTTCTACGTCTACAAGCCCGCGCTGCGCTCCGGCAAACACGCGATCATTCGCAAGAACCTCGGCGGCAAGGCCATCAAGATGATCTACGCCGCGCACGGCGCGCAGCGCGTTGCGACCGTCGAGGTCGCGGCGGCCGAGCGCGCGCGCTTCTCGCTCGCTGACGCCGACATCCTCACCCTCGCGCGCCAGGCGCTCGT
>PLIX01000151.1 GCA_003140135.1 Gammaproteobacteria bacterium | reverse complement strand
AAACACAGAGGCCGCTCTCGGAGCCGGAAAACTGGAGGCCTTCAATCCATTCCAACGCTCTCCGTACTTTGATGAGCTCACCGAAAAAGAGAGATTGCTTGAGCAACTGGCTACGGACGGAGATACAACCGCTCAATACTATGAAGGCGTTCTAAATTTGAAAGTCGGCGATCGCTTGAATGGGCCAGAGGCCACGGAAGCCGAGCGCTGGTCTGCACGTAGGTACTACCAGGGAGCAAATCGCTGGCTACGTCCCTTGGCTGATGCTGGCGATCCGAACGCTCAGAGAATTCTTGCGGAAATATTCTTCGAGGGCAAGGGGCTCTCAAAGAGCCCATCGATCGCCATGGATTGGTATTTCAAAGCGGAGGAGGGCTTTCGAATAGCCGGTGACCGAAAGCAAGCGGTGACTACGCTGGATAGAATGCGCGCGATTGACCCATCGAATCATCTAACGAAGCTGGCATATGAAGCCCTTTTTTTCTCGCAGTAAAGTTAAGTGTACTGCGGCCCGAGTTCGCTCGAAGCCGGCCGCTTTGCGGCGGGCTAATCACGCAATTCCGCGATCGCAGAGTCCATTAGCCTTTCCAGTGAGCCACTGTCGAACCCGCCCGTGTTGCATTGAGATTCAGGCGCCGTGCAGTGGGTTGCGTGAGCACGAACAGGCTTGGATTGCTTTGCGCTAAATTTGATTGGTGTGGCAACCAAGCGCACTTCCGCTGCTACGCAGCAATCAATTCGACCCAGTCAATTGCCCTGAGGAACGAACAGTTGCTTCAAGCCGCATGCCAAAATCTCAGAAAATCCAGCCGATTGGCGACACAAATTGAATCCTGCTCGAGAGTTTTACGCCTGGTTTTACCTGTGACGCGCAGCAGCGGATGCGCGTAATACCTACGGCTTTTTTACCGCAGACGTATTGCTTAAGAAGCAGGATGTGGCGGCGGAATCACTGGGGCCTTCAATGAGCGAGAGAAGAGATTTTGGCGCTCAATATCGACGCTCGCGCGCCTTACGGGGCTTTAGTCACGGCGAGCGCCGTTCGGAGGGCTTGCAAAAGCTTACAACAGGCAGATTCGCCGGAACGGAACTTCGAAGCCCATATCGCGCACCCTTAAGATCAGCAATTCACGTGATTGGTTCTAGAATCGACCCAAGTCGTGTTCGCACTTGAGCCTAGCGAGACAATGCGGAAAAAATGGTTGCAGTTGTTCCGATTCAAATGTCAATCTTGTTAGTTCGCTGGGGTGAATCGCTTGACGCAGTCACGCGCAATGCGCAAAGTGGTCAGCATGAATATTAATCGCCAAGACATATCAACTTCCGTGCATCCTTGGAATATATTTCTTCCGCGAGGAATGATCACAAAAGATGAGCGCATTCTGCTGTATTACCTTGCCAAGGAATTTTATAGAGGCAGCGGAAAAATCGTTGACGCTGGGGCGTTCATTGGCGCGTCCGCGTACTGCTTGGCCTCAGGCCTGCAAGACAACCCTTCAATTACAAACAGGACGGGTATCGTTTATTCGTACGATCTATTTCGAGCGCCGAATAAGCATTTTGCTGACATGGTCAGCGACGCAATGCTTACCGAGGTTGTACACCAGCGGATCCCGCTCTATCGTCTTAATGCCGGGTGTTCTCTTCGGGAGATCTTTGAATTCCAAACGGGAGAGTTCGCTTCGTCGATCATAATTCATGAGGGATCTCTATTGGATTTCCCCTGGGATTGTCGGAATTCAATTGAGATTTTATTTGCTGACGTATGCAAATCTGTGGAATTGAATGGACACCTTTTGAGGTCGTTCATCCCCGCCATGGAGCGGGGTAGGAGCCTTTTGATCCACCAAGATTTTTTCACCATCTGGCATCCATATATCATTGCAACGATGGAGTACCTTCGCGATTATTTCGAGATTGCGCTTGGCCAAGTAAGCTGCACTCGCGTCTATCGCTTGATTAAGCCCGTACCCCCGGATCTTCTAGCTCAGGCCGCGGCTTATGAGTTTTCGCGAGAGCAAAAGACCGAATTGATGCTATCCGCCGCCGATTCTTCCCCGGAGCCGGAACGTCCAGTAATTTTTGGAGCGCTTATCCGAGATCTCTACATGGTGGGGGATTTATATAGCGCGCAGGAGCAAATGAACAGACTCGCGGGAAGCTCATTCGATCGTTGCGTAGGCTGGTTTCCGAAGCTTTGCCACGATTGCCCCGAGCTATCAGTCGACGTTGAACGTGCGGCTCGCGTCTAACGTGATAACGGCGGTCATCCAGAACGCGCGACATAATATCGCTGCCAATGACCATCATTGTAGTCGATCAGATCGTTGATACATGGGAGCGACCGGTATAGGCTGCCTTGATGCAGTAGAAAGTCATTGTTGCAAAGTAAGATTCACTTCACCAACGCCGGCGATGGCATGAGACGATTCGGAGATTAAGAACGACCGCGCACAGCATTGCGATAGATTATTTCAGCTACTTGAAGAAACCACGGCAGTCGACCCCGAGCTGATTTGCAACGATATCGTTCTTCCTGCTAAACGCCTCCCATTCGTCTTCCAGTCCGTCCCACTCCTGCGCAACGGCAAATACACGCAGGCGAAGAGAGCCCACTAACTCACTTGCCGCCTCAGGCTCCGCTACCAGTACATCCAGAAGGGCAAGTTTCTCGGCAGTTGAAAAAGTCGTCATTCGCGATTCTTGCAAGCACGGTCCGAGGCACCTCTGCTTGGAGTCGGCAGACCCGAGTGGCGTCCACTTGGAGCGCCTCGATCGCGAAGCACTTCTTCAAGTACTGCATCGACCCAGAACCGTGAAAAATGGTCGGTAGAGTTCGGACAAGGGGCCTGTTTACTTGCTATGCGCGGCCAGATGTCGTCTGGCTTCGCCAGTTGGAAATAATATCATCGCAGTGCCGGAAACTTAGGTAGCGTCCGGCGCCGATGGTCACAGAGGGAGAAACCAACTTATGTTTCGCTTCAAAACACCCCGTCTGTTCCTATTGCCTACTGCTGGGGCTGATTGCCCCCGTCTACAGTTACGCTGCAAACTACTGCATCGCGGTGAGCGGTGGCTTCGGCAGTGGCGGCACGAGTTTCATCGGGATAGGCTTTGCTCTGCCGGCGCCGGGCAGCTACATACCGTGGTCGGGCTTCACGAAGACCGGTTCCACCGTCATCTTAACGACGACCGGTACCGGGTGCGTTTCCAGCAATGGCAATATTCTGACGGTCAGCGTTTTCAACACCGACCCGGAGTCTCTCGGCGCGGGCCAGCTCGCCTCGGATTACATCCAGTTGTGTGCGAAAGGCCCCAATACCAGACACCCATTTGTAGCGAAGTTCAGCGATGCCATTTGGTGACTGCCCAGGGTTCAGCGGATACGAGTTCGTCGCGATCAGTCCCGTTCTATACCCAGAATGTCGAATTAGCGAACTTCTGCCGTGGAATGTCGGCAATTTACTTCGCTTGGCAATTAAAGTGGCGGCATGAACCGCATTGTCATTAGCTTCATGGCATCGGTTGCCGTATCAGCCGTCGCTCTGAGCTCCGATGCTCCGCCTGCGCAACCAAACCGGTATTCCGGCTATTGTTTTGGTAGCTTCGAAATGAGCCTGTTCAAGCGGTAGGGGTCATCAGCGCACTCGTGGCTCTCTGGCGACTACAATTGCCCCAGCAATAAAAACGAACAGAAACCATCAATCGACAACGCTGGAATTCCAGTATTGTTCATTGTGGTGAACGGTATCCTGTCACCAACGGGCCACTATGGTCACTTAGGTGAGTACGACCACGAGCTTGTCGTGCAAAAGACACCGTCCTGCAGAACCCTGACCGATGACGAGACAAAGTCTGTGCGACCCTAAATTTAGATCTCTACGATCGTCACCGGACCGTCACGCATCGACCAATGAATGTACGGATGATATTCGTGGAAGAGGTTTTGCTGTATCAGTAACCTTTTGCCAGGGATCAGATGCGGCACGAAGTCCTTCAGCGCGCGGGCGTTCAATTCTGCTGATTTGCAGACATCCAGGAACAGAAACTCAATCTCTCCGCCGCTCCAAGGTTGATCGAGAAAACCCCTGCGTGCACTTTGATAGAGGTTTTATAGCGCTCCGTCCGGCTCAAGAAGTGCTCCAGGAAATTACCTCCGGGCTCGGCAGGCCCAAAGTCCTTGTTGAGCACCTCGACCACATAGGGTTCATCAGCCCTGAAGAGACCGTAGGAATGGACATAAACTCGGGACCGCAACGCGGGAGATCGATCAGCAAGTCCCGGCGCAAAAAATAGGCTGTCGCTCCGGTGTACGCCCCCACATCTACTATCCAGCCACGTCCTCTAAAATCATGTTTCGCCATAGAGTATAGAAGGCGGCGCTCGCCATCGCGTAACATCCCCTTAGCAGAGAAAATGTCCTTTAGAAATGTTTCTACCTTCGAGATAGGCGGAATTGATAGGGATTTACCTAACCTCCAATAGCCAACGATAGCGCCTTTACGCGCGAATATCATGGATTGTCGAACCCTATGCCGTCGTAGAGATATTGCAATAGTTCGCGGCATCAGAAGTCGTCAACGCCCTCGAGTGCTACTAATCCCAACAAGAACCGGTCGGGTCGAGCTCCATGTATCGTTCGTTTGCAGGAAGTGACTGCCCTGCCAGTCCCAGACGGAACTCCCAAAATCGAGTAGGCACCCTCAGAGACGATCCGGCCCTCGAAAAATAAGACGACCACGCTTGCGCGCTTTCCGCGTATTACGGTCCGCCCTGATCGAAGTAATCACGACCCAGCTTATCGTTAGCGCTTAGCTGAAGAACAGCTTGTTCGCTGCCGGCGAGCGTGTAACCGCCGTGGAAGTGTGTCCGCATGGTGCCTTGCATCGGCAGAGACTTCGGAAATATAGGCGCTGTCCGTGGCAAGGTACGAGTGGTCGACCTTTGCGGCCGGTGTTTGACGTACCACGCTAAGCGTTTCCGTTATACGGCGCGACGGCACCAATGAATACCGCCTGCCCGATTTTCTTCGTTGCGCAAATTGCTGTGATCGATCCCATCGTGCCAATGCGCGGACTTCAGACGCCGACTGAATTATCGTATGAGCCCCGGTCGATCGCAGCAAGCTTTCCGCCCATCGTAACTGTGCGGGCGAAAATATCAGCGCCAGGCACCAAGTTGTTTGGAAAGGGCGGCTCTGGAGTGTTGGTGCTGTTATATTAACCTGAGAATTTGAGAGTTGCCGTCGGTCAGAAGGAAAAAGAGCACACCCAATTGCCGTCGAGTACCTTCGATCACGAATGCAGTTTGAAATGAAAGGAATTCTGCCAGTTTTTAAAGTTGTTTCCGATGACTGGCGGATCGGCGCATCATAAGGATCAGTAGCATGCTATACGGGACATTTCTCCGGCTTTTTGCCATCTGGGGATACATTGTCCTCGAATCGACTGTTGGAGCGATTGGGGCATTCGCTTCCGAAGGCAGTTCGGTGGCAGCCGTCCTTACGCCTCAACAATTCGGCGCGAAGGGTGACGGCATCAGCGACGACTGGTGGGCCTTTCAGCAGGCGATCGACGCTGCAGCAGCGCGTCCCGAAGGCGGTGTCGTACTGGTTTCTGATCCCCCTGCTGGGGAGTATTGGAGTATCTCGCAGGCTCTCCGAATGCGCTCACGCGTAACGCTGCGTATACCTCGGAACTCGACGCACATCCGGTGTACCGGTGATGCGGACAAGAATGGGCCTATTGACCCGACCCAGGGTCGCGCCGGGCAACTCAGGCAATGGCCCAGTTATTCGTGCGTAATGTTCGGTAGCTACGAGTCCAATAACTACAAGCGACTTCCGATTGACGTTGCGCAGCCAATTGCAACGGGCGCACATTACGTCGTATTGTCGACGGCAGCGTCGGCAAAACACTACACAGTCGGTGACATCGTTATCATTGAATCGGCGAGTCACTTTGACGTTGGAAAGGAGCATCTAAAGCCGACATGGCTTCAGATCGATCGAGTGGACGGAGTCGACTCATTCGGAGGGCGCCTGGACCTGAAATATCCGTTCCAAGCTTCACAGAACGCCGTGCAAGTTCGACGCCTGACAAATACGGACATGAATATGCTAAATGCGAGCGATGCGGACACTAATGTTTCGATGTGGGCAACTTTCGATTCGGCCGTGGTCGGCGGCACTTGGGACGCAGTGCAGCCGCACGCTCCATTCATGGGCGGTGGCGGGTCTCTCGATTGCAAACTCCAGCCCTATGCTGTGAATGCCTATACAGGGGTCGGCTATGGCAATCTTCTCGCACGGTGCAGTTTGAGCGCAGAGGTTGAGACGATTCGGGGTGTACCATTGGAATTGGCATTCGGAAGCCAGGACAATTCGGTCACGCTCGGGCGTGTTAAAGTCGCCAACGGAATATCGATCGCACCGCCTGTGAAGTGGCTCTTCGCATTTAATGAGGGCGCTCATACAAATACTGTGAATGTCAGCACTGTTGTGATCGAACCGGTTGCCGTTGAAGACGTAATAGTGATAGACCGCGCCTTTGGCAACCGTATCGAGGTTAATGCAATTCAGGGCGCAGCCATTACAGGATCAGTCGTGAACATACGCAGCTGGAACTATGCGGGGTCGCCGCCATCCACCGCTGACAACATCGTCGATGTCAACGCAAGCGCCGTTGCTTCCCAAGGAACATACGTAACAATCCAAGGACGAGATACAACTCGCAATAGTGTCCTGATGCGTAATTTTTCGGGACGCGTGCAAAATCGGGCTGCCCAACCGATCCGTATTATTGACACTGGAACAGGAAACTTGGTTAAGCCTACCACCATATCCGAAGTTGAATGAATGCCGAAGACACGCATGTGGTCTCCTCCGAATATAGATCGCGAGTCACGATGACCAGTGCTGGCGTTCCAAGGACTCTGGGAGGTTCTATCGCTTCCCTGTACACAATTGCGTTGGCAGTTGTCTGCTAGGCAGATGCAATCGGTGGACGCAATCATTGAATGAGGAGTCCTAGAACCCCGCTTTACTGCTCCGAAGGAATGGCCCGCAAATAAATGAGCGGCATCTACCTCGGATTCCGCGCCACCGGTCAGACGGCTACATATTGGCCCGCCTTTCGACCATGGCAATTCTATCAGCAAGCTTGCGGGCTACTGCGCCGTCGGGCTCCCTCGCCATCGCTTCAGCGACCGCTTCTTTCGCTCTAGTGATTTCCCCAATGGCATATAATTCCTGAGCTAACTTAGCCCATTGCTGGCCTGAAAGGGATGGGGATCTTCGCTCAGCGACGAAGAGAGCGGAAAGCAATAGCTCCGCCCCATTTCGATCACCGACTATCCGCAATTGACGCGCTAGATATAGGACGCTTACCGGATCCGTCGGCGCAAGCTGAAATTGGGCTTCCGCGAACCTCTGGGCAAGCTGCCGATCCCCAAGATTGAACGCCAACTCGCCGGACGCTCGAAGCCGACTCGGATCAGCGCGGCCTTCGGCGAGAAGAGTCGTCAATTCCGCGCGTGCGCGACGAGTCTGACCCTTGCGCGCCAAGAGGACAGCGAGGCGGTGTCGCACTCCAGGGCCCGAAGTGCGGAACGCAACTGCTTTGGCAATTGCGCGCAGCGCCGCGCCGGCCTCATCAAGGCGCTCGTATAAGTAAGATGCTCGCTCCCAGCATGCCGGCGGCAGATCGGACGCACCCATAATAGTCTTCAAGTCAGAACGAGCTCGGTGTCTGTCTGACGGAATTCGTGCTGCCACTACATCTAGAGCGAGCAAATAATCGCGTGGGGCATTCCGCAATAAGCGCTCCCGAATCTCAAGCGCAAACGCAATTTCGCGAAGGCGGACACAATAATCTGCAACCCTTCTCAGATCCACCGGAGAGTCCGCACAAGTAGTCGCAAGATCCTTCAACGTTCGAAAACCATTCGGTCGGTCACCTAGCTCCTGGTAGAGGTCGACCAATGAAAACAAAATAAGCGCCCTCGTGGAACGAGGTAGCGCGCCGGAGAGAAAATGCTCGAGAATGTCAGGCTTTCGTAGTTTCACCGAAAACTCGATAAACCGGGCAATGCGGTTTGGCGCGTCGGCGTGCTTGGCGAGGCGCTCGAGTTCCTGGTGCACACGTTCGAGATCTCCCGTGGCGACGAAGGCATTCAACGCCTGGAGACACGCAGCCGTATTGTTAGCGTGCCTGTCCAAGATTTGCGCAGCTACCGTGAGTTCAGCTTTTACGAAGCCAACGTCATGTGAGACGTGCAACCAGGACACCAAGTTAATGTTATCAAAGGCTCTTGGTCCCGTCTTTTCCAATTCCAATTGCGCCAAGATCGCGTCACCCTTCATGTGAGCAACCAGTGCTGAGTAGAAGAGGTTGTCGCGCTTGGTCCTCCCGAGCAGGCGGGAAACAAATACGGACGAGTGGGCGCGTGATCGACTCATACGCAAGATACAGTGGCGCAACAGTTGATCAATATAGATGCTTGAGCCTTTTCGTGACGCTCGAATGAGGTGGCGAAAATTTAATGCTTCAGGTGGCGTTGCAGACGCGCATAGGCCAATTAGCGTTGCTGTACCGCGTCCGTCCGTAAGGATGCGGATTGTCTCGTCCATGGAAAATGGCGTGACGACCGCCCGCACTCCCGGGAGCGCCATTAAGTGTGCCGCGTTCTTGGCATCGAGCTTGTCCATCTTGTCAAAAAAGATGAACGAGCAGTCGGACAGATCTCTTTGTTCCACACGAAGACCGTTGCCAAGGGTCGCATCGAAATAACGCGTGAATCTCGTATCAAACGGCGCTACGTCAGCAGGATCAATAGACCATTGGGGGAAAAACGACAGCGTTGCCGAGGCTCTCAGTCGCGCGGCAAATTTCAGCGCGCCATAGCCGCCTTGACCGTGCCCGTATGTTACGACTTTCCTGCCATTGGTCCTATCCCGAACGGTCGCAAGGAGTTCATCCATTGCTTGGCGGGGGTACCAGTTGGGTCCGAGAGTGACAATGCCCATCGCTGATATGCCTTGCTTGAGAAGAAGCTCGTCCGCCCAAAATTGGAGGCCATTTCGAATCTGCCACATGGGGTTGAATGTAACGACAACCGTGTCGCCGCCAAGGTCCTGCTCAATGGCGATGACGTGTTCTGTTTCAGAGAGTATTGCTTTTAGCGCCATCCAGTCTTTGTGGCTAGGATCCTCAGACTGACGGACCCTACACCTCGGCGCCTTCTCGCCGTATTCGAACAGGAGCTACTTCTAGCGCGTCTTGGTTCGAGAGGCTCGTCTCGAGCAGAGTCAACGACAACATCGCCTCCAGCAGAAGCGGGCTGAATTCCGGTAGGACCGGAAACAAGAATATCGCGAAATAGTTCCAGGGCGGCGGCTGCAGCCAGACAAGAGATGAACACATCGTGGCGCGAATTCGAGGCCCAAGCCAAACGCCAAGGCGATTCATTCAACGATATTAATGCCATACGTTGGGGCCAATTCGCATCCCGCACCCTTAGCGGTTTCAATTGCGCGCGACGCTGTGGTCCTGGACGTACCATTCGTAGGTCTCGCGAATGCCATTGGCGAGAGAGATCTGCGCGCGCCAGCCCAACTCCGTAAGTCGGGTCACATCTAGAAGTTTGCGCGGAGGGCCGTCCGGGCGCGAGGAGTCGAACTCGACGGTCCCGGAATAGCCCACTGCATGGCTGACGAGATGCGCAAGCTCGGCAATACTGATGTCCACCCCGGTTCCGACGTTAATGATCTCCGGGGAATCGTAGCTGGCCATCAAAAAAAGGCACGCTTGGGCCAGATCATCGACGTGCAGAAACTCTCGACGAGCGTTGCCGGTACCCCACAGCGATACTTGCGAAGTTACGTGCACTTTCGCTTCGTGAAATCGCCGAATCATCGCCGGCACTACGTGCGAGTGGTCGAGGCTAAAGCTGTCCCCGGGACCGTACAGATTAGTTGGAACCAGCGATATGGCATGAAATTGATATTGGCGAAAATAAGCCTGACACATCTTTATGCCTGCGATTTTTGCGATCGCGTACGACTCATTGGTCGGTTCGAGCGGCCCTGAAAGAAGATATTCCTCGCGAATCGGCTGCGTAGCTAATCGGGGATAGACGCAGCTTGACCCCAGAAAGCACAGTTTTCGAACATTGTGACGCCGTGCGGCATCGATGACGTTTGTCTGAATCTGCAGATTATCGCGCAGGAAGTCCGCAGGCAGCAGTTCATTTGCATGGATCCCCCCGACCTTGGCTGCGGCGAGGAATACGAAACGCGGCCGCTCGATCGCAAAGAACTTGTCAACCGACGACTGCACTCGAAGGTCGAGCTCATCGCGAGTTCTAGTGATGATCGATGGATAGCCTCTGGCGCGTAGCGCGCGTACGATTGCCGAGCCCACGAGCCCGCGATGGCCCGCAACAAAAACCGACTCCTCGTTATTCATAGGGGCGGGATATCTTGCGCTCGTCGTCGACGATCATATCCCGCTCACCGCGCGCAACGTCCGTCGTTACCATCTCGGCGAACGAGATCTGACGTCTCGAGTCGAGATCGGACCGCACTTTTGGATCGACGCAGAACGGGGAACCCGCGTCCATCAATTGAGAGTATCGTAAGTCGGCTTGCATGAAGGCGGTCTGGAGGCCGGTTTCATTAAGAACGGCACGGCGCCATCCAACTCGCAAGCCAAGATAACTCCTTGCGTTGGCGCGCAATGTCCGTACCGGGTACTTCTGGCGGGTCGCAATAACAAGGTCGTCCGGGCGAGGTTGCTGCATCATCAACCGTTGACCTCGCAGACAGTTGCGGTCGTGGTCCCAATTACGATGATTATGGCGAGCGCGAGCTGGAAGCTTTTGTCTCACGTTGCGGCACGTCGTGAACTCTTTCGTAAAATCCAGAACTCGGCACGTCGCAGAAGCGCCTCTGCTTGGTAAGGCCGACGACAGGACTCGGCACCAGATATTGCAATGGATCTTTCGCACTTTCATTCTCGAGTAGCCTGCCCTCGCTACGATGCCCAAGCCGATGCCCGACTTTGGCGGATTCAACGTCAGCGGGCGGACGACCTCGAACCCAACTTCGTCCTAATCATTAGAAGACCAAAATCGTCAACTCGCAGTTAGTGGGTATCCAAGGATCTCGAACAGGTCTTTATAGCGATGCTCAATGTGCTCGATAACGCCAGGACTCAATTTGTTCAGATAGTCGCCAGGGGACACATGCCGAACATGAGCAGTCTCATTATCTTCGGATGGGAAAACGTCGTGCTTTCGCAGCAACGCATTGAGTACATCGGACTTGAGTGGGAGTTCTAATTCTGAGGCAAGTGCGTGAATCCACTCGGCCTTTCGGAAAATTATTTCCTCATACCTGTAAACCACTCCCGGATAATCTCGCAGCATTGTCCCAAATCGCAACATGTTCTTAAAAAGAAACTCGAAATCATTCCGAAGAATTGCTTCCTCTAAGCCTAGCTGGGAATAGCGCTCACGAGCGGCCAATAGGCTCTCACGGGCGTCGCCATTGGGTGGCACCCAATGACTTTTGCGCAAGGAGTAATAAGACGACACGACAGCATCTCTGGGATCCCTAATGAGGAATACCCGTTTCCGTTGGCATTCTGCCGCGGGTCTAAGGCAATCAATGTAGTCCCGAAAAGCACCGAAAACGAATCCGCTCTTGCTAAGAAAAGGCAACATCGTCCTTTGAAATTGATCGACCCGATGACCCTGCTCAAATAGTTGCTTCTCGAGATTCACATACGCTCTGCCGCCCTCAGCTGCCAATGTCTGAAGAATGTCGTCAAACATGACGCTGCCGGATTTATGGTACGCAAAGGTCAGCACGCTCGGTAGAGCATCGGGTTTCGGAACTTCTATTTCTACCCTCGTCTTGCCCTGATCGTCGATCAAGATCTCTTTGGCCATCTATCTGACACTCCGTCGCATTTTGGATTCGTTATGGTTGTAATTCTCACGATGGTTCTCTGTGTCCCACACTTGACCAACACCTTCAAAGGGCTCATAAAATATATCATCACCGGGAGATTGAAGAATTAAGTCTTCCGAGTTATGTAGAAGGCTTCGGCATCTTCGTTGTTGCAATTGTGGGTCATGACGGGTCGAAAACAGTACGCTGCAATTAAGACAAAACGGCGCGCAAGAACAATATGTTTTCCGCTCTGCCTCGCCCGATTGAAGAGGCTGACGGGGCGATTCCCAATCTCCTCCCCACTCACCGAGGACGATAGCTATAGTGCTCCTAATCTTTTCCTCCTGGTCCTTTGCTCCGCAATCTTAGTGGCCGAGGTGCATCACGTCGGCAACGCGTTCGCGGCCAAAGACGTAGCCGGCGCCCCCGTTTGGTGCGGTCGCGTGATATACCCCTCGTCGCAGCGCCCATCCCTTCCGCGGTGGTGGAATTCGACATAATCGTGGATCTAGTCAATACCTCAAGGCCAGATTCCGTCGCGCTTTAGACGCGTCACAATCTTGCTTCGAGGAACCCGCCGGGCTCGTGAGAAGTGCTTTTCTTCTGAACGGTTCTCCCGATTCTTAGCCCTGGCGCCTTTTGCCGCGCATTTCCTGGAGGGGAATCGCTAACTTTTCTGTTTCAGACTGGCGATCATGGCTTCGCGTTACACGCCGAAAGATGTAATTTAGATTGCTGAATACTGATGCGAATAGGTACATGGTGCCGCAGTGCTGTTCGGACTACAAACGGTGCATCAACCCTTTCGGCGGTAGCAGCGGGACGCGCTATTGCGCGATGTCTTCACCAAGGTAACCAATGCGTTACGAGAGGTAAGGAGCAATGGATAAGCCGGACGCGCTTAATGACGTGATATTCGCGTCGACTGAGAACGGCGGGAAGAATTTGGGACGACGACGCTGCGACGTGAAAGAATCATGGCGAGTATGAATCGACTTGACGTCTTGCTGGCGCGTGATACGCACGCGGCGAACCATCGTGAAGGCAGGCCCGTGCAGCTGTATTTAGACTTCTTCACGTTTGAAGCGAAGTCATCAATCCGATTGGCGATCAAGCCTGCGACGGCGGTAAACTGGACACGGAGCTACGCCAAGATGGCATGGAGATGATCGCGGCGAGCCGTTCGGGCCGTCGGAAGTTCAGGACGTCGGATTGCTCCGGACTATATGGTGCACTGCAGCAGGCGCTACAGCGCGTGCCCGAGCGTCGGCTGCGCCGTTACGACAACGGGCGGCCCGGAACCGCTCTTGGCGCCGGTTGCTGGCCGCCAGTCCTAGGAATCCCAATCTCCTACGGTTTGCTTGCGTGCATCATCGATCGCACCAAAGCAATTTAGATAGGGTCGAGCACACGAAAAAGGGAGATTCAGAATACTTACCCTCGTTGATCCCTCCATGTGGAAACACCACCAAAGTGGAAGGGGTTTTGTCTTCGCTGATCCGCTACGCCTGGGAACAAGCCGGATTGTGGTTTCCGGCCGAAACTGGGTCGAAGCCGCCACGGCATTCGTCCGACTGGTCGACCCAGAGGAACGGGAGGTCCCTCTCATCGCCGTAGGGCGGGATCTGCACGGAGCCGCCGACCTGTCCGGACGCGGCGGTGCACAGCTTAGGATCGAGACAAGCAGCCCTCCGCCGCAGCTCGCCATCTGGAGCCATTCCCGACCACATAGCTCGGACCTTTGGCGGCGTGTGCTGCCGACCAGCTTGAGTGGTGGTATCGGCGAAATTCAGGGCGTCAACCACAGCGACCCCGCTGCGTTGGTTGAAAGCTTTGCTAGCGCGGCGCTTTCCGATTCGGTGGCGGAGATTGCCTTAGCATCGCTCGAGGGGCCCATTCAGGCGGATGCGATCACCGCCGCCGTCGCGCTGTTGCGGCACCTGGCAGATCACCCGCTGCACCGATCGAACAAGCTGGGCGCCTTGATCGCGGCGCTGTGCCAGAAGCAAGGGACGCCATGACACTGATCATTCTTGATCCCAACCTCGCTCATCCGCACGGACACCATATGGAATGGGACCTGGCGATTGCCGCGGGGGCACGTGATCGGGAGCAGGACGTGCTCATCTTTGCGCACCGCGACTGTCCGATTGCCAGCAAAGAGAAACTCGAGATCGTTCGTTTGTTCTCGCATTCCACGTACGAATGCAGGTCCAAAGACCGCATCCTCGGCAGGTTCGACGATTTTACTTATTTCAACGACACGTTGGCGAGCGAGTTGACGCTGATCCCGCGCGATCGGATGCGTACGGCTGACGCTGTTCTCGTTCCAACGCTTAGCGAAAACCACCTTCTCGGTTACGTATCATGGATGAGGACTTTCGACGCAGCGCGTGCCCCGTTATTCGTGTTGTACCTAATGTTTCCATCGGGGTTGGGTTTTCCGAATGAGACGGGTGGGCGGACCGTCGAGGACCCGTTTCGTGCCCTCTTCTACCGGCTCGCGTTCCGTCGAGCCGCGGAGTCCGGGCCACCCATTCATTTCTTTGGCGGCGGAAGACAACTCGCGCGCGAGTTTTCAGAATTGGCCGGTTATACGGTCGCGGCGCATCCGATTCCGTACGATCCGAGGAGTGCAAACTCGCAAAGGGGCACCGGGAGGCCCGCCGCGTTGTTGTTCGCCGGAGACGCTAAAGTCGATAAGGGCTTTACGCTTATCCCGGAGCTAGCGGATCGGCTGTGTGCGATGTACCCGAGTTGGGATTTCCTAATCCACGCCAATTCGGGACCGTCCTGGGGAGCGGCGTTGAAGGCGTATGAAAACCTCATGCTTGGCGTTGCCCCGCGGCACACAAACCTGGTTCTGCAAACGGGCCGCCTATCGCGCAAGGATTACTTGGAGCTCATGGACAGGGCTGACTGCTTCGTCTCGACCTACGATCCTGTCGTGTACGCGCGCAAATCCTCCGGTGTTGTGTGGGAGGCGATCAGCCTCGGTTTGCCGATGCTCGTGGCCGCCGATACCTGGCTGGAGTTCGAAGCTCGGGAATGGGGCGCCGGGTACAGGACCTACAATGATTTCAGCGTGGACGGAATCATCGGGAGCTTTTCGGATTTTTCGCAGGCCCTGTCATCGCTCCAGGCGCAGTCCTTGGAAGCCGCCGAACGTTATCAGGTTCATAATGGCGTGGGCGCTTTGATGGACCAGATCGGACGTCTTTGGGCACCGCGCATGCTTGCGGCGAGTCTGATGCCTCACCCACGATCCTCGTTCCTTCCACTTGAGGACATCGGGCAGGAGGGGTGGTCGTTTCCGGAAACGCTGAACGGCCACATCGTGCGCTGGGTCAGCAAGAGTTTTGAGATTGGCTTCACTTGGCCCTTCGATGATCCTTGGCGGGTCGATGTCGAGGTGGAGCGCTTCATCGGCAAAGAGCAGATGACACGGGCACGTGCCTTCGCCGATGAGCGGGAAGTTCCGACCCGTGCCAATCTGCCCGAAACCGGGATTTCCGGAAGTCTTGCCATTTTCGGGGCTGGCAACCGTCACAGCCCGGCGGTGCGAGTGCGCGTTGAGCTGCCTTGGGCATCTGTGCTTCTGGGAGAGACCCGGACGCTGGGTCTACTGGTTCGGAGCGTCCGCGTTTCCCCGGGCGAGACGGCCGAACGAATCTCGCGGCCGGGGGAGCTCGAGATCCTTTCTAGCGTAACGAACGCCGAAGCGGGGAACTTCCTCCTCGATCGAGTGGTGTCGGGGCGAGCGCTGATGAACCCGCACGTGGATAACTGGCTACATTTTACGGCCATAACCAGCGGGGGTCCGGAAGCTGCCCGAGCGATAGAAGTTTACGTGAACGGTATTCCCATGCGAGTTGATGGCTTCGCGACCGGGAACAACAGTTGGGCTATGAAGGTAAAATGCGGCCCGGATATCCTGGCGGCCATAGGTTACTGGGCCGATTGGGATCTTGTTTTTCGGCCAGGCCCCGACTCACAGGTCTGGATCGCCAATCTGCTCGTCTCGGAATCGGAAGAGGTCCCTGTGCTCGCCGGCGGCCCCACGGAGCAGTCAAGTACAGCCGCCGAGTCAGGCGGAACCCAGTCCGGGCCGCCTAGCTCCGTTGAAGCTCATAGCCAGGAGCAGCGGTCTCTCAGCGACGAACCCAACGAATCGCGCCGCCAAGATCGCGAAGGAACACTCATTACCGTCAAAGCTCTTCCTCGAGGATCCAAAGGGTTCTACAAGTTGGAATATGCCCAGGACGGCTCCGCCTTCAGGTGGACGGGTCCCGGACCGGACTGCCGTTTCACGTTATGGATTAATAGAGCTCGGCCCGTCGTTTTAACGTTCCGCATCACCTCGTTGGGCAAGAATCGCCCGGCTGATCTTGCCATCGAAGTGGATGGCGAAATATATCCATTGCGTGAAGTTGCAGGGAGTATTGCCGCCTTTGCTGCCGGACCCCTGAGAGTACAGTCAGACAGTGACCCCACACAGGTGACGCTGCGGGTAGCGCGCCTGTTCCGACCTTCGGAGGACGGAGGTAAAGATGACCGGACACTGGGCGTTGCACTGGCATGGGTTCAGGCAGAGACCGCGGCGGAGGCATAACTCATTCACTGCATGAGACGGAGCCATTATTCACAAACCTGAAGTTGAGCCGCGCTGAAACGATTCGACCAAAGAAACGAGTAGATCGGCGCGCACGGTTCGGGGATGCGATGGTGTCGCGCGGCGGCCTGAAACTTTTGAGCGGCGCGCTCGCCGGTGATGTAACCCTCTGCAGTAGCATTAGACGAAGCCCATGAACGAATCAAAAGCTCGGCGTGATAAGCGCGCGACGAAGACGCTGACTCATAAGCATCCGACATGATTGTCACGCACTTCTCCTACGCTTCCGACGGTGGTGCCGGTCGCGCTGCCCGTCGGGCGAGCTTGGCCTGCCAGGCAGCCGGCTTGACGTCGACATTCGTCTGTATCACCGGGGAGAGCGCTAACCCGATGGAAATAGTGCTTCCGAGACAGAAGAGTTCGACCGTAACTGCTGCGGAAGTTCTGAGCAACACGCTCACGGAACGCATTCAGTGGGAGTTTATTGCCGAACACCGTACTGCAATGTCAAATACCCTTCTATCGATCCCGTACCCGGGCGCTGACCTTGTGCAACATCGTCTGTTGACGGCGGCCGATATTATTCACCTGCACTGGCCGACTTGGGGCATCACGCCGAACACCATCGCGGCATGGCTCGACGAAGGGCGGAGTGTCTTCTGGACCTTACATGATTGCTGGTCGATGACCGGAGGATGCCATTATCCGGCGGGTTGCGAGCAGTACCGCACGGCGTGCATAAAGTGCCCGCAACTGCAGCACGATCAGGGACTGATAGCCAACGGATTCGCTGAAAAGCTGCTGAGTTATCAAAAGCGTGGTTCGCTCCATATTCTGACACCCTCTGAGTGGATGGCGCGCGTCGCAAAGCAAAGCGCGATATTTCAGGATCGTCCGATCACCGTAGTCAGGAATCCCGTCGAACTCGATGTATTTGCACCACTGAAGGATCGGCAGGAGCTGCGCAGCGCCTTCGGCGTAAGACCGGAGGACCTGCTGATCATGTTCGGTAGCCAGAATCTGGTGGAGCGCCGCAAAGGAGTCCGTTTTCTGGTAGAGGCGGTGCGCGAACTCACGGCAATGGGGGAACTTGCATCGGTTTTGTCCGACGGAGCTCGAGTACACGTCGCCACCTTAGGTAAGTCGGCTGAGCTTTTTGAGCTTTCCGGCGTTCTCCCGATCTCTTTCGGAGAGATCGACAGCGACGAAGTTATGACGGACCTTCTGGGGATAGCGGACGTCACATGTGTGCCCTCCCTCGAGGACAACTATCCCAATGTCATTATTGAGTCTCTCGCTTGTGGCACGCCATGCATAATCACCCCCGTTGGCGGTATGACTGAGATGGTCCGGGAGGGGCACACCGGAGTGGTTGTGGCCGAAGCAGGTTCGGTGGACGCCTTCAAGGACGGTATCCTACGCTTTGCGCGCGAACATCATGGCTCCGAGGAAATGCGCGGGCATTGTCGCTCTGCCGTGGTGCGCGAAAATAATCCGCAGCTGATCGGAGAGCAGCTCAAGAGCCTCTACCTTGGGGCGGGGCATCGGCTATCTCAGCCAAAGCTTCACGTGCAGGTGCGAATGGCGAAGGCGTTCGCCCGTACTCCGGTGAACCGGGATCCTTATCCCGGTCGCGAGTTCCTTAGGTTCCCGGTGAATCTATTGCTGCTGGACCGTGCTGCCGATCCGGATTTGGTCCAGTCCATGCCCGTTCAGATTAAGGACACCCGTTCCAGCCGCACGCGGCTTATAACCGTCCGAACCTACCACGAGCACCATTCGGCCCACTCTGGTCCGTATCAGTTCATTCGCCATCTGCCCAAGTTGGCATACGACGCCTCACATTGTGCAGTGCCGCTTGGAAATGAGCTTGCCGCCGAAATGGCAGGCCCGTACCGCAAGGCAGGCACGTTGATGGGGCTCAATTCCTTCGGACAACAAGGCAACGCATGGCTCGCCGAAGCGGAAGTTTTGGCCGAGGCAAGTGCACATAAAGTTGATGTGATCCATTACATCGACGGCGAACATGCTGGCTGGCTGCTTTCAATGGCTCCGCCAGAGCTGTTCAAGGAGAAAACGCGACCAAAGCTTGTCGCGACGTTTCATCAGCCCCCGGCGCTACTGTGCCAGATGATTAGTAGAGAACTAGTGAAACGCTATGACGGAATAGTCGCGCTCTGTAAATCTCAGCAGATCTTCTTGGAGAGATTTGTTCATTCTCGGCAAATCTTTCTGATCCCGCATGGAATCGATACGACGTTTTTCCGGCCGGCGCCTGCGACCTTCGCGCGACGGAATGACGGGACATTTCGCATGCTTCTGGTGGGACATTGGCTTCGTGATCTGAACCTTGCATTCGATGTCTTTGAATCGCTGCTGGCCGAAGGTCTGGCCATTGAACTGACCGTGATCTCGCCGCGCTTACCCGCTTCCAAGCGCCATGCACAATTGATTTGTCGGTCAGGACTGACGGATGAGGAATTGCTCGAAGCCTATTGGTCTGCCGACGTTTTATTCTTGCCGCTGACGGATGCGACGGCCAATAACGCTGTTCTTGAGGCCATGGGTTGCGGGCTGCCAGTGATATCCACGGACGTAGGCGGAGTTAAGGAAGCAGTGGGAGACGATGCCGGCATCCTCTGCCCAGCCGGCGATGCGAGTGCTTTCGCCGAGGCCGTTCGACGACTTGCTCTCGATGTGGATGCCCGTGCAAGGATGGCGACTGCCGGACGACGCCGAGCCGAAGCGCTCGATTGGTCGGTCATAGGCCGGATGCACCACGAAATGTACGCGAGGTTAATTCAGCGCCCGTCTGTTATCGCTGCGGCATCCTCCCCGTGAAGCCTCGTATAGAAGGTCTTCGCTATTTATTGATGGGCGAGATCCGTAAAGCGAAGGAAGCCGGCGTATCGCTCGAGGCCAGTGAAGAGTTCGATTTTCTTACCTATGCGCTCAGGCGATGCCACACGAATCATTCTCAGGTGGCCCAAGATCTTTGGGTCTTGTATGAGCTTTCCGAGCTGCGCGACGGATATTTCGTGGAATTTGGAGCTGGGGATGGGATTATTCTCAGCAACACCTTTCTGCTCGAAAGGGATTACGGGTGGCGCGGGATATTGGCCGAGCCTAATGCGGAATTCCATACAGCTCTTCGGCAGAATAGAAGAGCCCATATCTCCACAAAATGTGTCGTTGGGAAGTCCGAAGGCGACGTCTGGTTCAATCAGGCGCGGGATCCGCACTTCTCCACGATCGATGCCTATTCTGACAAGGATCGGCACGCACAAGGCAGACGTGACGGCAGGCGCGTTCAGGTTCCGACGCAGACATTGATGGAGCTTCTGCGCGAACCGAACGCTCCAGGACGCATCGATTACCTGAGCATCGACACGGAGGGAAGCGAGTTCGACATCCTTGAGGGTTTCGATTTCAGCGCATTCGAGATCAAGCTCCTGTCCGTTGAACACAACCATACGGCGAACGAGCAGGCGATCGACGCTCTCCTCGGCGCAAAGGGATTTAGCCGGCGGTTTGCAACTCTATCGGACTTTGATGCCTGGTACCGGAGCGAGAATTTGCCTCTGAAACCCAATGCGTAAGGACTTGGTCGTAGGTCCCAGCGATGGCGAAGGCAGATTGCATGGTCTCGAAGCTCTAAATTCGGCGAAGCTGGTAAACAGCAGGCGCAGTGGTTTCTTGCGGCAACTCGTGGCGCTCCTAAGTGGCTCGCGGGCGTGCAGCGGACCTGGGCCCGCACGCCACCTCGCGTGCAAGTCCGGATAGCGCACACCCTCTGCGCATTGTATTATTCTTGGTTGACCAGGACGGAGTGGTAGTTCAGCTGGTTAGAATACCGGCCTGTCACGCCGGGGGTCGCGGGTTCGAATCCCGTCCACTCCGCCAGCAATCTAAAAAAGACCATGCTGCAGAAAATCCGCGACTCATTGCAGTCGCAACGATGGCTCGCGATCGTGGTGCTGGGCGCCCTGGCGCTCGTATTCGCGGCGTGGGGTGCGTACGGCATCGTCAATATCAACGTCGGCGTGGGCGACTACGCCGCCAAGGTCGGCAGCGAGAAGCTCTCGTTGCAGGAAGTGCGCGACGACTGGATGCGCGAGCAGTCCCAGTGGCAGCAGCGCTTCGGCGGGGAAATCCCCGCGGACGTGAAGGCGAGCGTGCAGAACTCGCTCCTGGAATCCCTCATCAAGAACCTCGCCATGACGCAGCGCGCGCATGATCTGGGCTATCGGGTGAGCAGTGCGCAGATCCAGGAGGCGATCCGCAACGAGCCCGCGTTTCAGATCGACGGCCAGTACTCGCCGCAGGCGGCGCGCATGCGCCTCGCGCAGGCGGGCATTTCGCTCGCGAGTTTTGAGGAGCAAACCCGCAGCGCCCTCGAGCGCCAGCAGCTCGAGGGCCCCATACAGGCCTCGGACTTTCTCACCGCACGCGAGGTCGAGCACCTGCGCGCGCTCACCGACGAGGAGCGTGAGGTGAGCTATGCGCTCTTGCCCCCGGCCAAGTTTCAAGGCGGCGCCGCGGTCGACGAGGCCGAGGTGGCCGCGTACTACGCAAGCCACCAGTCGCAGTTCCTCACGCCCGAGTGGGTGAAGCTTGAGTACGGCGAGCTGCGCCTGGATCAGCTCGCCGCGCAGACGACCGTGTCGGACAGTGATTTGCGCGATGCGTACGAGAAATCGAAGGACCGCTACGTGACGCCGGAGAAGCGCCGCGCGAGCCACATTCTCATTCAGATTCCCGCCGGCAAGGATGGGGATGCGGTCGCCCGCAAGAAAGCCGAGGACATTCTCGCGAAGGCGCGCGCGGGAAAGGACTTCGCGGCGCTTGCGAAGCAGTACTCGCAGGATCCGGGTTCGGCCGCGAAGGGCGGCGACTTGGGCTGGGCGGAGCGCAGTAATTTCGTCGCCCCGTTTGCGGACGCGCTCTTCAGCACTCCGGTCGGCGAGATCCGCGGGCCGGTGAAGACCCAATACGGCTATCACATCATTCGCGTGGATGAGATCCAGGCGGGCAAGACCCAGACCTTCGAACAGGCGCGCACGGAGGTCGATGCCCAGTTGCGCCGCGACCGCGCCGCCGACCGGTTTGGCGATCGCCAGGAGCAGCTGCAGCGCCGGCTCGAGCAGCCGGGCGTCGACTTTGACGCTCTCGCGAAGGAGTTCCAGCTGCAAACCGGCGAGGTCGCACGATTTCTGCGCGGCACCGGGGGTGCGCCCCTGGGTACAACCAACGAACTGCAGGACGCGGTATTCAGCACCGCCACGCTCGATGAGGGCCGCATCGGCGGACCGGTGCTTCTCGGCGAGGACCGCATCGTCATCGTCAAGGACCTCGAGCATCACAAAGCCGCGCCGCAGCCTCTCGCCGAGGTCCACGAGATCATCATCGCAGCCATCTTGAAGGCGCGCGGCAGCGCCGCGGCTGTGAAGGCGGCGGAAGGGGCGCGCGACAAACTAAATGGCGGCGCCTCTTTCGATCAGGTGGTCCATGAACTCGGCGTGACCGCGGAGCCTGCGCACTTCGTCGGCCGCACCGACCCGTCCATTCCGCCACAGATTCGCGAGGCCGTCTTTCGCGCGCCGAAGCCCGAAGGAAAGCCGGTGTACCGGGCTTTGCCCCTGTCCGAGGGGGGCGCGGCGCTCCTCGCCGTTACGACTCTGCGTACCCATGGCGCGGTGGTGAATGCGCAGGCCGATTCAGCGGCTGCTGAGAAGTCTCGCACCCGCCAGGGCGAGGGCGAGGTCGCGGCTTATCTGGCGGAGGTACGCCGTACAACGGACGTGAAGAAGAATCCCAAAGCTTTTGAATAAGCGAAGGTTTTTAGCCCTCAGCTTCGTGGGATAGGGTCATTCCGACGGTGCTGAAGCCGCTGTCGACATGCAGGATTTCTCCCGTGATGCCCGCGGCAAGATCCGAGCACAGGAACGCCGCGGCATTGCCGACATCTTCGAGCGTCACATTGCGCCGCAATGGCGCGACGCTGCCGACGTGGCTGAGCATCCTGCGAAAGCCCGCGATACCCGCCGCGGACAAGGTCTTGATGGGACCGGCCGAGATGCCATTGACGCGCACTCCGCGAGGCCCCAAATCCGCCGCCAGGAAGCGCACGTTCGCCTCCAGACTCGCCTTGGCGAGACCCATGACATTGTAGGCTGGGATCGAGCGCTCGGCCCCGAGGTACGAAAGCGTCACGAGAGCGCCTGCGCGCCCGGCCATGAGCGGCTGCGCGCCGCGCGCGAGGGCCGTAAAACTGTAGCTTGAGACATCGTGAGCGATGCGGAAGGCCTCGCGGCTCGTGGATTCCACGAAGCCTCCCGCGAGCGCCTCGCGCGGCGCGAACGCGACCGCATGCACCAGGATGTCGAGGTGGCCCCAGAGCGCCTTAAGCCGCTCAAAGGCCGCATCGATCTCGGCGTCCTGCGTGACATCGAGGGGCAGGGTGGGAAACGAGGCATCGAGGCTTTGGGCGAGAGCCTCGACGCGTCCTTTGAGTTTGTCGTTGAGATAGGTGAAGGCAAGCTCAGCGCCTTCGCGATGCATGGCCTGCGCAATTCCCCAGGCTATGGATCGTTCGGTGGCGACGCCAACGATGAGCGCGCGCTTGCCGGCTAGAAATCCCATCAGCTGTGGCGGTTCAGAACCCGAATGATGAGCTTCTGACCCGGCGAGAGACTCGGAGGGCTTGCCAAACTGTTCCAACGGCTGATCTGCGCAATCGAAACCTGGAAGAGCCGCGAGATCTTCGAGAGCGTGTCGCCGCTGCGAACGATGTAAGTCATGGGTCGTGGAGCTGCGGACGAGCCGGCGCCTGCGGAGGAAACCGAGCTCGTGGAAACAAGCTTGATATGTTGACCGGCATGCAGGGGAGAATCCACCTCCATGCCATTTAAGCTTGCGAGTTTATTGACGTCCATGCCCGAACGCTGCGCGATGGCCCAGAGTGAATCGCCGCGTTTCACCACATGAATGTGTCCATGCCGACGCACGCGCCGCTCCGGACGATCGAAGAGCGCGGCGGCGCGCGCCACCTTCGGCGGCAGCACCACCGGCGCGGGCACGCTCAAATCGGTTCCCAGCGTGAGTTTGCCGGCGGGCAGATCGTTCAGCACGCGGATGACGTCGATGTTCGTGTTGAACTGGCGTGCCACCGAGGCGACCGAGTCTCCGGTTGCGACCCGGTAGCGCGTGAGGGGCATGCGCTCGGCGGGGCTGAGCTCGGCATTGGTCTGCCGGAAGAGCGCAACCGACTCCGGAGGCAGGAGGAGAAAGTGCGGGCCTGCCGGGTCGGTTGCCCAGCGGTGGAACGCCGGATTCAACTCGTACAGATCCTCTTCGCTGATCCCGGCGAGCTCGGCGGCGAGCTTCATGTCAATCTGCCCCAGCGTCTCGACGCGCTCGAAGCGTGGCTGATTGGCGATCTTGCTGAACGCGAGGCCATAGCGCGCCGGATCAGCGATCAGGCGCTTCATCGCCAGCAGTTTGGGCACGTAGGCGCGGGTTTCCAGCGGCAGCTTCAGGTTCCAAAAATCGAGCGGCCGGCCCTTGGCGCGGTTGACGCTCAACGCGTGCTCGACATTGGCCTCGCCGCAATTGTAGGCGGCGATGGCGAGCAGCCAGTCGCCGTTGAACTCATCATGCAGGTACTGCAGATAATCGAGAGCTGCGTGCGTGGATTCGACCACATCGCGCCGTCCGTCGTACCACCAGTCCTGCTTGAGCCCAAAGCGCGAGCCTGTCCCGGGAATGAACTGCCACAGACCCGAGGCGCGCGCGCGCGAGTACGCGTAGGGCTCGTAGGCGCTTTCGATCATCGGCAAGAGTGCAAGCTCGAGCGGCATGCCGCGCGCCTCGATCTGCGAGGCGATGTCATAGAGATAGAGCTCGGAGCGCTGGAAGGATCGTTCCAGGTAATCCGGATGATTCGCGAACCAGAAGAGCTGCGTATCGACGGCGTCCTCGGCAACGTCCTCGAGCTTGAAGCCGCCGCGCACGCGATCGAAAAGATCCGTGTAGGCCGTCGCACTCGGCTCAACCGTCGGGGCCGGTTCGGAGGTGTCGGGCGGCTCTGGAATGGGCGCGGCCTCGACCATCGGGACGGGTTCGCTCGGGGCTTTCACCGGAGCGTGAGCGCACCCCGCCGCTGCGAGAGTCGAAGACACCAACAGGGCTAAGCGAATGGGCCGACTCAACGCCATCGTAACTTCGTATCCTCAGTGCGTCCGATTAGGCCCGCGTGCGCCGCCCCCGGCGGGATCAAGAGAATTGTCCCGGGCGGCATGCTAAGGTCGGCCCGCGCGCGGGCGCACAGCCTGACGCAGCAAACTACGTGTTCGTTGAGTGGAATTTAACCGCTAAGTTCACATTATTGCCAGCTTTGGACGTGCACGGTGCGCAGTTCACACATTCTGGATCGTGAGGCCGCCCTGCAGCGCTGGTGGCAGGAGGCGCTGGGGTCGGCGCTTCTGGGGGCGGAATCCGAACTCCTGACGGAGGCTCTGGAAGATGTCTTCGGGTGGGAATTCCTGCAGGTGGGGGCCTGGGGCAATGCCCGCGAGCTCCTCGGCGGCAGCCGCACCCGCCGCCAGACGATCCTTGCGGCGGCGAAATTCGAGCGCGGGCCCGATGTCATCGGCCGCGCCTCCGCGCTGCCCATCGTTAGCGATTCGATCGATGCCGTGCTCCTGCCCCATACGCTCGAGTTTGCCGCCGACCCCTACTCCATCGTGCGCGAAGTGGATCGCGTGCTCGTCGCCGAAGGGCAGCTCATCGTCATGGGCTTTCGTCCCTGGAGCCTGTGGGGCTTGCGTGCCAGCGCCAGCCGCAGTGGCTTCCCGCCGGGCCTGCGCCGCGTGCTCTCCCAGGGGCGAGTGCAGGAATGGCTTGAGCTTCTGGGCTATGAAGTGGTCGCCCGCAGGAGCTATCTGTATGCGAGCCCCTGGAGTCATCCGTCGGCGGCCGAGGGCGGGGGCAAGATCCTGCGGCGCGGTCTGGTGAATCCGCTGCCCTCCGGGGCGTATCTGCTCAAGGCGCGGAAGCGCGTCTACACGCTGACGCCGGTGCGGCCGCGCTTTCGCGAGAAAACTCCCGTCATCGGCCGCCTCGTCAAGCCCACCACGCGCTCGAGCCCGTGAGCACGGTCGAGATCTACACCGACGGCGCCTGCCGCGGCAATCCGGGACCCGGCGGCTGGGCGGCGCTCCTGAGCGTCGAGGGGCGCGAAAAGGAAATCGCCGGCGCCGAGGCGAGGACGACCAACAACCGCATGGAGCTCACCGCCGTCATCCGAGCCCTGGAGTCGCTGCGCCGCCCGGTCAGCGCCCGGGTCTTCACCGACTCGCAGTACGTGCGCCGTGGCATCACCGAATGGGTGACGGCGTGGAAGGCGCGCGGCTGGCTGACGGCGGACCGCAAGCCTGTGAAAAACCAGGATCTTTGGCAGCGCCTGGAGGAACTTGCCGCCGCGCATCGGATCGAGTGGCGCTGGGTGCCGGGCCATGCCGGCGTACCGGGCAATGAACGGGTTGACCGCCTGGCAAATCAGGCGATCGAAGCGCTCCTCAGGTAGACTCGCGCGCCATGCGACAAATCGTCCTCGACACCGAGACGACCGGCCTCGAAGCCGAGCTCGGTCACCGCATCATTGAAATCGGCTGCGTCGAGCTCGTGAACCGCCGGCCGACGGGCCGCACTTTCCATCGCTATCTCAATCCCGAGCGCGACATCGATGCCGCCGCGCTTGGCGTGCACGGCATTGCGCGCGCGGATCTGGCGCGCGAGCCGCTCTTCGCCGACATTGCCGCCGAGCTCCTCGCCTTCATCGCGGATGCCGAGCTCGTGATCCACAACGCCGCATTCGACGTGGGCTTTCTTGATATGGAGCTTGCGCGCACGAGCGGGCCGGCGCGCACCATCGCATCGGTGGCGCGGGTGCTCGATACCCTCGCGCTCGCCCGCCAGCGACATCCGGGCCAGCGCAACAATCTCGACGCGCTCTGCAAGCGCTACAGCGTCGACAACTCAAACCGCGATCTGCACGGCGCCCTCCTCGATGCGCGCCTCCTCGCCGACGTCTATCTCGCGATGACCGGCGGTCAGGCGGCGCTTGCGCTCGATGACCGGGGCATTGCGCAGCCAGGAAGCCTCGGTGGCGCGGCGGCGCGCGCGCCACTGCGCTCGGGCGGACCGCTCGTTGTCATCATGGCAACGCCCGCGGAGCTCGTCGCGCATGAGGCGCTCCTCGCGCTCGTTGCGAAGACGAGCGGCCGGTGCGCCTGGGCGTGCGCGGATGCCGCGGCCAGGCTCGCAGAGCCCAGAACCGGCGCTATCGGCTGACGAGGTCGATGATTGTGCTCAACTTGCGCAAATGTCGCATCGGCGTCGTGGGTTTAGGGTATGTGGGGCTGCCGCTGGCCGTGGAATTCGGCAAGCACTTCGACACCGTTGGTTTCGACGTCAAGGCAGAGCGCATTGCCGCGCTGAAACGCGGCATCGATGCGACGCTGGAGGCCTCCAAGGCTGAGCTTAGGAGCTCAACTCAGCTCACCTTCTCAACGGATCTGGCCGAGCTTAAACGCTGCCGCGTATTCATCATCACCGTCCCCACGCCCATCGATGAATACAAGCGCCCCGATCTGACGCCGCTCGTTCGCGCCAGCGAAAGCGTCGGTCGGGCCCTCAAGAAGGGCGCGGTCGTGGTGTACGAATCGACGGTCTACCCGGGATGCACGGAGGAGATCTGCGTGCCGATTCTCGAGCGCGAGTCGCGCCTTAAGTTCAACCAAGATTTCTTCGCCGGCTACAGCCCCGAGCGCATCAATCCGGGCGACAAGGAGCATCGCCTGCCGAGCATACGCAAGATCACCTCCGGCTCCACTCCTGAGGCTGCAGAGTTCGTCGATCAGCTGTATCGGACCATCATCAAGGCGGGCACCTACAAGGCCTCCAGCATCAAGGTGGCCGAAGCTGCGAAGGTCATCGAGAACACCCAGCGCGACGTCAACATCGCGCTCATCAACGAGCTTGCGCTCATCTTCAATCGTCTCGGGATCGACACCGAAGAGGTCCTGAATGCCGCCGGTACCAAATGGAATTTCCTGCCCTTCCGGCCCGGACTCGTCGGCGGTCACTGCATCGGGGTCGATCCGTACTACCTCACGCACAAGGCGCAGCAGATCGGCTACAACCCGGAGATGATCCTCGCCGGCCGGCGTTTGAACGACAACATGGCAAGCTACGTCGCAGGGCAGATCGTCAAGCAGATGACGGGCAAACGCATTCTGGTCAACGGCGCGCGCGTGCTGGTGCTCGGCGCGACCTTCAAGGAGAACTGCCCCGATATCCGCAATTCCAAGGTATTTGATGTTGTGCGCGAGCTTACGAATTACGGCGCGCAGGTGGAAATCTACGATCCCTGGGCGGACAGCCGCGAGTGCCAGCACGAATACGGCAGGCGCCTGGTGAAGTCGCTCAAGCGCGGTCGCTACGATGCCGCGATCCTCGCCGTGGCGCATCGCGAATTTCGCGCCTTGGGCGCCCGCGGCGCGCGCCGCCTGTGTAAGAAAAAACACGTGCTCTACGATATCAAACACGTCTTCCCAGCCGCGGAGGTCGACGGGCGCCTGTGAAGATCCTGGTCACGGGAGCCGCGGGCTTCATCGGTTTTCACACGGCGCGGCGCCTCGTCGAGCGCGGCGATGAGGTTGTCGGCCTCGACAATCTCAATGAATACTACGACGTCACCCTAAAGCAGGCGCGCCTCGCGCTGCTGCAAAAGGAGCCGCGCTTTCGCTTCGTGAAGCTCGACCTTGCGGACGCAGCCGGCATGGCGCGCTGCTTTGCGCAGGAGAAATTCCAGCGTGTGGTGCATCTTGGCGCGCAGGCGGGCGTGCGCTACTCGATCGAGGCGCCGCACACCTACGTGCAGAGCAACGTCACCGGCACGTTGAATGTCCTCGAGGGCTGCCGTCATCAGGGGGTCGAGCATCTGGTGTACGCCTCAACAAGCTCGGTGTACGGCGCCAATACCAACATGCCCTTTTCCGAGCACCGTATCGCCGATCATCCGCTGTCGCTATACGCCGCGACCAAACGCTCGACCGAGCTCATGGCGCACAATTATTCCTCGCTCTTCCGGCTGCCCACGACCGGGCTGCGGTTCTTCACGGTCTATGGTCCGTGGGGGCGTCCGGATATGGCGCTCTTTCTCTTCACACGCAACATCCTCGACGGCCAGCCGATCGACGTCTTCAACTTCGGCCATCACAAGCGCGACTTCACCTTCGTTGCCGACATCGTTGAAGGCGTGGTGCGGGTGCTCGATCGCGTGGCGCAGCCGAACCTTGCATGGGACAGCCTGCACCCGGACCCCGCCTCGAGCCGCGCGCCATTTCGCCTCTACAACATCGGGAACAACAGTCCCGTCGAGCTCATGCGCTACATCGAGGTGCTCGAGGAGTGCCTGGGGCGCAAGGCGCGCAAGAATCTCCTGCCGCTGCAGCCGGGCGATGTGCCCGACACCTTCGCGGACATCGACGATCTGGTGAAGGATGTGGGGTACCGCCCCGCGACACCCGTCGAGGTCGGGGTGCGCCGCTTCGTCGAATGGTTCTGCGATTACTATAAGCAGCGCCTCTGATGGCACACCTGGAGAACACATGCCGCTCAGCTTGACGCAGCCGTCGCCGGCCATGCAGGTCCCGCTCTTGGATCTGAAGCAGCAGTACCGCGAGCTCAAGGGCGAGATCCAGGCGGCTATCGAGAAAGTCTGCGCGAGTCAGCATTTTATTCTGGGTCCGCAAGTGCGGGAACTCGAGACGAAGATTGCCGAGTACTCGCAATGCCGCCATGGCATCGGCGTCTCCTCGGGCACCGATGCGCTGCTCGTTGCGCTCATGGCCCTCGAGATCGGCGCGGGCGACGAGGTCATCACCAGTCCCTATACGTTTTTCGCAACCGCCGGCACGATCGCCCGCGTCGGCGCGCGGCCGCTCTTCTGCGATATCGATCATGACAGCTTCAATCTCTCACCGGCCGCCCTGGAGCGGCTCATCGAGGAGCGCTGCGAGCTGCGCGGTCGCGAATGGGTGAACCGCCGCACCGGCGGGCGCATCAAGGCGCTGATGCCGGTGCATCTGTACGGTCGTCTGTGCGACATGGACCCCCTCATGACGAGCGCACGGCGGCTCGGGCTGCAGGTGATCGAGGATGTGGCGCAGGCCATCGGCGCCGAAGATGGCGCGGGCAAACGCGCCGGCAGCTTTGGACACATCGGCTGCCTGTCGTTCTTTCCCACCAAGAACCTGGGCGCCTTCGGCGACGCCGGCATGTGCGTTGCGAATGATCCGGCGCTCGCCGAGCGGCTCGAACTGCTGCGCGTGCATGGCGGCAAGCCCAAGTACTACCACCCCTTCATCGGCGGCAATTTCCGCATCGATGAGCTGCAGGCGGCAGTGCTCAACGTGAAGTTCGAGCATCTGGATGCGTGGACCGCCCGGCGGCAAAAGAACGCCGCCTTTTACGATGCCGCCTTCGCACGGGCTGATCTCGGCGGCGCGGTGCAAACGCCACCGCGCGCCGCGGCGGGGCGGCACATCTACAATCAATATGTTCTGCGGGTGCGCGATCGAAACCCCCTGCGGCAGCATCTCATGGCCGCAGGTGTCGGCACCGAGATCTACTACCCCGTGCCGCTGCATCTGCAAAAATGCTTCGCCTACCTCGGCCACGCGAGCGGGGCATTTCCCGAGTCCGAGCGCGCCGCCGAAGAGACGGTGGCGCTGCCGATCTATCCGGAGCTTGACGAGACTCAACTGCAGTATGTGGTCGACGCCATCGCCGACTTCTACAGGCGCTGATGAGCGTTTTCTAAATCATGCAAGGCGCGGCATCCGCATCGCCGCTGCCGGCGGTTCAGATGTTCTGGCATGGCGCGCCGCTCTCGCGCGTCGAGCGGCTTTCCATGGCCTCGTTCCTTGCTCACGGCCATCCACTGGATCTTTATGTCTACGACGCGCCGGCGGCGCCTCCCGCGGGCGTGCGTCTCATGAGCGCCGCGGACATCCTGCCGCGCACGCAGCTCTTCACGCATCGACGCACCGGATCACTCGGCTCGTTCAGCGACTGGTTTCGCTATCGGCTGCTTAGCGAGCGCGGCGGGATCTGGGCGGATGCGGATGTCGTGTGCCTCGCGCCGCTTGCCTATCGGCAGGCTGAAATCTTCGGCTGGCAGGATGCACAGCTTCTCAACAACGCGGTGCTCGGCCTGCCGGCCGGCCACGCGCTTGCCGTGTGGCTCGCCACCTGCTGCGAAAACCCGAATCGGCTCCTGCCGTACGACAATTTATCGCTGCGGCTGCGCAAGCTGCGCCGCCGCTACCTCGGCGGCAATCGACGCGATCGGGTGCGCTGGGGTGAATTCGGCCCCAAGGGCCTCACGCAGGCGGCACGGTACTTGGGCTATATCGGGAAGGCGCAGCCGCCCGCGCAGTTCTATCCGGTGCGCTGCGAGGACTGGCGCGTCATGTTTGCAAGCCGCGTCGCGACGACGCCGCCGTGGACGCAGGAAAGCCGCACCGTGCATCTGTGGCAGCAGATGATGAAGACGAGCTCAGGCTTTGATAAGAACGCCCGCTTTCCCGCGGACTCCCCCTTCGAGGAACTCTGCCGCCGTTACCTTCAGAAGGAATGACTGATGTACAAGGCCAAGTCGGTGATGTCGTAGAACTGGTCGGGTCGGCCGGTCGTAGGCTCAAAGGAGTAGACGTGACGGCGAGCGACTTTCACGTCGTCACGAAAGTCGAGGCTCAGGTCCCAGCCGGGAAGGAGGTTGCGATATTGCACCCCGGTGCCCAGATAGAAGCCATAGGCGGGAGAGATGAGCGAGTAGCGCGCGGCGCCGAGGAATGCACTCACCGCAAGCGGCGAATCGAAGCGATAGCGATAGTCGAGCGCGCGCACCGAGATGAGCGCGTGATTGTCGATCTCATCGTACTCGACGCGCGCTCCCAGATCCTGATGCTCGGACACCGCCCGTCGGGCGCCGAACCCCAGATGCGGCGCCGCCTCGACCCCCGTATAGGTGCGCGGCACGGAGTCGGACAGATCGACGAGAACGCGATTGACGTTTGCACCGGCATCCACGAACACCTGGCCGCCCTTTAACTCGGGAGCCTGCGCGCTATCCGACTCATCGTCGGCGCTCTCGTCGCGACTCGTCTCGCCTCCACCCAAGCGCATGAAGGCATCCACGGTCGTAAAATGCTGCCCAAAGACGTCGCGCCCCGCGAAGATCTCACCGCCCACCGTGTAGTCCTTCCACGGCCGCGAATAGCGGATGAGCGCCTGATACTCGTGCGTGTAGGGGACAGTGGAATAGGAGGCGTTGACGAGCGTGCGAATCTGGGTCTCGAGGAGACCGCCGAAGGGCGCATCCCAGCCCACCTTCAGCATGTTGCTCTCGCCACCCACGCCGTCGCCGAATTGACGCTGATCCCCGAACCAGTTACCCGTCACGTGACCGTAGTTCACAAGCCCGTCGAGATAGATGTCGTGCACGTACCAGCCTTCCTGCCAGTTGGAGATCTCGAAGGTGACGTCGAAGGGACCGAGCCGCGGGAAGTTGATGCCGGCTGACAGGTCGCAGTCGCCGAGGAGATAGTTCCTGCCGCGCGAGGTGTCCTCGCCCGCGTATTCGAAATAGATTGAAAACGGCACCTTGCCCGGAAAGATGAAACGGCTCGTGACGGAGGCTTCCTGATTGCCGAAGGCGGTGTTGTTCTTGGCCGGGTTGGAGCCCGGGTTCTGCGCCGCGGCGGGATCGAAGAACGCCTTGAAAAGCTCGCTCGCGGAAGTTCCGCCATAGCCGCCGCCGCCGTATTGCAGAATGCGATTGAGTCCGAGCGCCCAGCCGCTCGTCGGCTGGATCTGCAGGTGAAAGCCCGCAAAGAGCGGATTGCCGTGCGTCAGGTGGTCCTCGAAGAGGATCCGATCGGACTCGGACATGCGCGCGAGGAAGAGCTCGTACTGCAGGCCAAGTCTTGTGAACGGCATGCTGTTGGACACCGAGATCGACGGCATCGTCGCCGCTTCCGTACTGATCACCATGGCGCTGTCCGTCATCGGCGACCACCAGTGATCGCGGTAGCCGATATCAATCTGCAGACGGTCACCGCCCAGGCTCAGCATGGTTCCGGTGGGCGTTGTCCTGCCTGAGTAGGCAATGACGCCGGCGCTCGCCAGGATATAATCGCTCGGCTGATAGTAGGCTTGGCCGTCCAACTGCCAGTGGTCGCCGGTGTCAAGGCCGTGCGCGTTGGGGATGGCGATATTGGCGCCGCTCGAAGAGCCCGCTTGCGCGCTCGCGTAGGTGATGCCGGAGGTGTGCATGTAGCGCGCGAGGAAGCGTCTGACCCTCTTGCACATGGGCGTGTCGACTACGCAGGCTTTGGGCAGCGCATCGAACACCATCACCGCCGGAATGGGGCGCGTCATCACCGGCGTGTCGGCCAGAACGAGCACACGCTCGATGTCGCGCTCGATCTCGGGCTCAAGGTTCAGGGGCAGATAAGGGGTTACACCGCGTCCGAGAGCGACCGCAGGCAGCGCGACGATGAGCCATGCCGTGACCGAAAGGGTGCTCTTCATGGTTCTTGAGGCAACCGCTGCTGGAAAAATCAGCCGCAGAATAGCGGGCCGCGACCGAAGTCGCCATGGATCTGCGACTCGATCGCGGCACAGCCGCTGCATGCGCTCCGGCTCGCGCCGCAAGAATGGTCGCTTACGCGCCTCGCGCTTCAGTACAATCGCCCCCTCCTGCCGGGGTGAAGGGTTGCAATGCGCCTGAGAAGACGTCCGTTTGCGCTGCTCGCGATTCTGGTCCTATGTGCCGCCAGTCTCACCTCCATCGGGCCCGCCACCGCGCAGAGCACCAGCGGTTCGTCCTCCGATAATTCGCCGCTGCAGATGCTGCAGAGCCTCCCGCCTGACCAGCGCGACGCGATCATGAATCAGCTCGGCATTGGCGGCGGCGGTACCAGCAGCGGCGGCGGTCTTGGCGGTCTCGGCGGGGCAAGCGGTACAGGTGGTCTTGGCGGCTTAGGCACACAGTCCCAGCCCGGGCGGCAGCGACCGAGCGAGGAGATGGAGGAGCAGGAAGCCGACGCGCGCGCCCGTGAGCAGCAGCAGAGGCAGTTTGACGAAGAGCGGGAGCTCTTAAGCCCGTTCTTCAAGGGCGACGATTGGCTCATCATCACCATCGACGCCTATCCTGCGGCGGCCAATCCACTCACGCAGAATATGCAGCAGCAAGGTGGCGCGCCCTCGATTTCCGGTCTTCCAAGCTCGCCGTTGTCGCAACTTCCGCCGGGCGCCGCTGCGTCGACAGGCGCGCTGATCGGTGGACTACCGGGTGCAGCGATTGCCGCAGGTGGTGCTGCGGGTGGTGGCGCTGCGGGCGGCACCCCTGGTGCTGGACAGAATAACTCGAATGGCGCAGCGCCCGGGGCCAACGGATCGGGCGCCGACGTCAAACCTGAGCTCACGGACGAAGAAAAGAAGACGCGCGACGACCTCATCGACCTGATTCGCTCGAAAAATCCATATCAGCTCACGCGCGACGGCATGCTGCTTCTTCCGGGCTTTGCTCCAATGCCGCTTGCCGGACTGACCGAGCAGCTGGCGCTGCTACGTCTCGGAATTGAACCTTCACTGCGCGATCTGTACATCCACGTGACGAAGCTGCCGCTGAAGAAGTTGGGGGTGGCGGCACTCAAGCCCTTCGGCTATGACCTCTTCGATCAGCGGCTGTCCACATTTGCGCCGGCGACGAACGTACCGGTGCCGGCGGATTACGTGGTGGGCGCCGGGGATGAGCTCGATGTGCTCTTCTATGGCACCGTCAACCGTAACCTCATGCTAATCGTCGGCCGCGACGGCCGCGTACAGGTTCCCGAACTCGGTCCGGTCAGCGTCGCCGGCCTGACATTCAACGCGGCGAAGGCGACTCTGGAAACGCAGGTGGAGCGACAGATGATCGGCACGCGCGCGAGCGTCTCAATGGGCGACACGCGCGAGATCCGCGTGTTCGTGCTCGGCGAGGCGAAACGGCCAGGGTCGTACACGGTCAGCGGCCTCGCAACGATCACGTCTGCGCTGTTCGCCGCCGGAGGCGTTCGCCCCGAAGGCTCGTTGCGCAACATTGAGCTTAAGCGCCAGGGAACGCTAGTGCGGCGGCTCGACGTGTATGACATGTTGATCCGCGGCAACACGGTCGATGATGCGAAGCTCTTGCCGGGCGACGTCATTTTCATCCCGCCCGTGGGACCCACCATCGGTGTCGATGGCGAAGTGCGCCGTCCGGCCATTTATGAGACGCGCGGCGAAACTTCGCTTGCGGATGTGATTGAGCTTGCCGGCGGCCTTGCGCCCGAGGCTGACCTCGCGAACGCTGCTCTCACGCGTATCGACAGTGCCCAGCATCGCGTCGTGCTACGCGTTGATCTGTCCGGCGGAGGCGCGAAGGCGCAGCCGGCTCGCAACGGCGATCTGCTGCGCGTCTCGCGACTGCGCCCGTCGCTCGATGCTGGCGTCCTCGTCGAGGGCTACGTGTACTCGACCGGTGCGTTCGCCTATCACGCGGGCATGCGCTTGAGCGACGCGGTGCATTCGGTAGACGATCTAAAGCCGAATGCGGACATTCACTATTTGCTGATCCGCCGCGAACTGCCCCCGGATCGGCGCATTGTCGTCCTGTCAGCCGATCTCGCGGCCGCGCTGCGCTCGCCCGGATCCGCCGCGGATACTCCGCTCATGGCTCGCGATCGCATCATGGTCTTTGACCTGCAGTCGAGCCGCGACCGTATCGTTCAGCCGCTCCTCGACGAATTGAAGCTGCAGTCGAACATCCAGCGTCCGAACGAAGTCGTACGCATCGAAGGTCACGCCAAAGTCCCAGGCGAATATCCCCTCGAGACCGGCATGACGGTGCGGGATCTGGTGCGGGCCGGCGGCAGTTTGACGGAGGCCGCCTACGGAGGCCAAGCGGAGCTTACCCGATATAACGTGGTCGCGGGCGAGACGCGCAAGACCGACGTTCTTCAAATTGATCTGGCGGCCGCGCTGCGTGGCGACCCCGCCAGCAACCTGCGTCTTGAGCCTTTCGACATCCTGAGCATCAAGGAGGTGCAGTTGTGGGAGAAGCCCGCGGAAATCAATCTGCGCGGAGAGGTCAGATTTGCGGGCAAATATACGATTCAGCCTGGCGAGACACTGAAGTCGGTCTTGGAGCGCGCCGGTGGCCTCACTAAATATGCCTTCGCCGACGGCGCGGTATATACGCGCAAGGAACTGCGCGACCGCGAACAGAAGCAGCTCGACATGCTCGCGGCGAAAATTCAGAACGACATTACATTCGTGGCCCTGGAGGGTGCTGCAGCCAACCAGTCACAGGCGGGCACTTCGTTGCAGGTGGGTCAGTCGCTGCTCGGGCAGCTGAAGGCGACGAAGGCCGTCGGACGGCTGGTCATCAATCTGCCCGCCGCCCTGCGCGATCCCTTGGGCTCAACCAACGACGTCATTCTTCGCGACGCCGATGAGCTCCTCGTTCCCAAGTACCAGCAGGAGATCACCGTCATCGGCGAAGTGCAGTCCGTCACATCGCACCTCTACAAGCCGAACTTGACGCGCGACAACTACATCGCGATGAGCGGCGGCGTGACGCGCCGCGCGGATACCGGCCGGATCTATGTCGTGCGTGCCAACGGCAGTGTCGTCATCAACGAAAGCCACCGCTGGTATAGCAGCAGCACGGTCCAGATCAGACCCGGCGACACCATCGTCGTGCCTCTGAATGCCGAACACCTGCCACTCCTGCCGCTGTGGCAGGCGGTCACCCAGATCATCTACAACGTCGCGATCGCAGCCGCCGCCATCGCGGCCGCGCTGTTCGGCGGCCGCGCCGCGCGCTGGGCCGGCCGCGGCACCGGCATCGACGACCAGGGTCTGGCGCGAAAGCGCGCCGTCATCGATCGCGCGCTCAACCGCCACGCCGCCTTGCTGCACGATCCACTGGCGATTGCCGCGGCGCTTGCCGGCCGCGAGCTTGCCGCCATCCTCGGCGCCGCATTGGCGGCGCGGCGTCACTCCATCCCGGTGCTGCTCGACGGCTTCGTCTGCACCGCCGCCGTGGCGCCGCTCTTCAAGCTGCGCACCGATACGCTGGCGCACGCGCTCGCCGGCCACGTCTCGGCCGAAGCCGGCCACCGCATGCTGCTCGACGAGCTTGGGCTAAAGCCGCTGCTCGACCTCAACATGCGGCTCGGCGAAGCCTCCGGCGCCGCCGTCGCGCTGCTGGTTCTGCGCGCGGCGCTGGCGTGCCACACCGGCATGGCGACGTTCGCCGAGGCCGGGGTGTCGGTCCAGAGCCCGGTGCCCGCCACTGACGCGGAGCTTGAGCTGGTGCACGACCCGCGCTACATCGCGGGAGTGCGGCTCGCGGGCGGACCTGACCCGGACCCGTCGGTGCTGGATTTCGGCCTGGGCACCGAGGACGACCCTGTATTTCCCGGCATGCACGACGCGTCGGCGCTGGTGGGCGTGCGACGGCGAGCAGCTCTTCGGCCCATGACCGCGATCCCCGGCCAACCGGGCCTATGACGCACTGGGCTGGTTTCCCTGCCGGGCGCACAGCGCGTCAAGCCGCTCCAGCGTCTTGGCCATGGCCTCGATCCAGACCTTGCCGTTGTCCATCCCGGCACGCGCCTCTTCCGGCGCTCGTGTGCAGTCGTAGATCTCCGTCACGACGGTCGCATCCGGCCCATCGGGGGTGAGCTGGTAGCTCCACCGCTGCCCCAACGACCGTCCGGCGCGCGGGTGGCCGCGCCCGGCTTCCGGTTCCCAGCCGATCCGCCGGTCTTGCTCGTACTCGACCACGTGGTTGTTCATCTCGTAGTCGCCCAGCTCCGAGTAGTACATTTTCATGACAAAGACGTCCCCCACGCGAGTTATAGGGTTCGAGGTGACAGCGTTTCGCAGCATCCCCGAGCCGTCCAGCTCCACATGCCGAGCCGGGCCCGCCAGAATGCCGAACACCGAGGGCACAGGGGCATTGTTCCGCCTCGACACCGAGACCGCCTTAGCCTTGTCGATCATGCGCCTGACGTCGGGCGAGCCATTCTCTCACTGGGACGCAGCTGTGCCGCCCATTGCCCCATTGCCCCCCAACCTGAACCCACTTCGCTCAGGCTCCGAGCGGTCTCGAACACAGGGGAGTTGACACGGCTACCGCTCCTGTTCGGTGGGGCGGATGAGCAGCTCGTTGATGGCGACGGTGCGAGGGCGGGTAACGATGTAGGTAATCGCGTCGGCGATGTCCTCTGCTGCCATGGTCTGCCCGAACTGGCTCTTGATGCTCTCAAGCACCTCGGCTCTGTTGTGAGAAGCGAGCTCGGTCGCTGTGGCACCTGGCTCAACCAGCGAGATGCGGACATAGCGCTTGGTTAGTTCTTGGCGGAGCGATTCGCTGAAGGCGCCGATGCCATGCTTAGTCAGGCTGTAGACGCCGTTGCCGCTGCGTGCGACGCGGCCTGCAACCGAGCTGATGTTGACCATGTCTGCGACGTTGCGAGGACCGTCGGCAGCGGCGCGGAGCAGATGGGGTGTTGCCGCGTGGGCGCAGTAGAGGAGGCCGAGGATGTTGAGCTCGACCATACGCTGCCACTCCGACAACGGAGCGTCCGCCGCAGGACCGAGGAGCATCACGCCGGCATTGTTGACGAGTGTGTCGAGACGGCCGAGTTCGGAGACCGTGTGTTCGACAGCCTCGGTCGCCTCGTCCTGCTTGGTGACGTCGCACTCGATGACAAGCGCCGTTCCACCGGCATGGCCGATCTCGTTGGCGAGTGTCTCGAGCCTGTCCTTGCGCCGGGCTGCAAGAGCTACCGCTGCTCCAGATGCCGAGAGCTGGCGGGCGGTTGCCGCTCCGATGCCGCTCGACGCTCCGGTGACCAGCGCGACTGTTCCTTGAAGAGTGGACGCCATAACAGGAGTGTACTGAGGTCGGTTCGCGATCCCACGGGCCGACGGGCCTAGGCGGTCGTCGCGCGAGTCCCATCACCGTCGAGCACCGTCTGTTTACGCGAGAACCGTTGATAGGTATTGGTCTGCGAGCCGGCGGTGGTTGTGCACACGGCGCCATAGTTGGAACTCTCGAGCCATTGTCAGCTGCGGGTGAAAACTGACCCCGTATCGGCAGGCGGATTCGAGGGCGGATTGGGGTCAAGATTCGGTTGCAGTTGACACTGAGCCGCCGCGGACCGGCCGGGTCATCCGCGGGTCGGGGTGGTGACGGGCGGCGCGTCGCAGGCGATGTCACAGCTTCAGGCCAGGATCGCAACTAGAGGACATGAGCACGGAGGCAAGCGCACTGGTGAGGACGATGCGGGAGCGACCGGTCGCGGTGAGAGCGCGGTCGCGTGGAGGGCCGCCGAGCTCGCCGCTTGAGGAATTCGAGCAGGTGTACCTGCGCAACGTCGACGTCCTCATGGGCTACTTCGCGCGCCGGTGCCGCGATCCGCAGACGGTCGCCGATCTCACCTCCGAGACGTTCGTCCGGGCCATGGATGGCTTCGCCAGGTTCGACCCCCACCGGGGATCGGACCGGGCGTGGCTGTTCGGCATCGCCGCCCGGGTGTTCGCCCGCCATTGCGAGCGGTCGGCGGGTGACCGGGACGCGGTTGCGCGGCTCGGCGGCCACCGGGTGCTTGACGAGGACGAGATCGAGGAGCTCGCCG
>PLIX01000265.1 GCA_003140135.1 Gammaproteobacteria bacterium | reverse complement strand
TGAGACTAAATATCACTTGCCACAGGCCTGGGAGCATCCAGAGACTTTGCGCTTGGTAGCTCACGAGCACCACGGTGAGCAGTAAGCCGGCGACGATGGCGGGCAGGAACTGTTCGACCGCGGAGTGAATCATCTCCCGGGCAAGACCGGAATGAACGCGCCGCGCACGCCGGATAGTCTCGATAGCGATAAGGATCACGGACACTGCGGCGGTTACGATCCAAATCGTGAGATACGCGCCGATATCGCGCCCGGGATTCGTCAGCCAGTGCAGCTGCACGGCGGAGGCCAACAGCGCAAGAACACCAGTGACCGCAAGCGTGGCGGGTCCGTAGCCGCGAAATTCCGTGCCGCGTGCCATCTGCCCGCGAATGGCGTTGATTTCGGCGAGCGCTTTGTACAGGTCGGTCACGGTCGTAGCAACAAGCTTTGCAACGTAAAGTACTTGGGTTCAAAATGATACGCAAGCCGTTTTGATTGTGCCACAGCGGGACACTATACGGCGACGAACCGCAAATGCGACTCATTCGTGATTTCTTCAGAGACCCGCGATTTTTGTTTGTCCTTTCCGCTGCACAGTGGCTCCGGCCTCCCGCCGAGATCCCCATGCGCTCAGGAGTGCAATCGCATTAACGTGATCGGTCGGCGCGATCGGGTGACCGAGCAGCTCCTGCGCGCCATCGAGCAGGCCGCACGACTGAGCGCGGTGGGTTCGCGCCAGTATTGCACTGATTGCTAACGATGAAGCACGTGCACGGTCAAAGCGGCCGCCACTGCAAGGGCTCCGGCGGCTGCCACGAGAACTGCAGCCGCGGCGCAGTCCTTCATGATGCGAATCTGGAGATGATGGTCGGGATGCAAATGATCGGCAAGGCATTCGAGCGACGTGTTGAAAAGCTCCGCGGCGATGACGGTCGCGCTCGTCAGCGCGACCATTGCCCACCACACCGGCTCAGGGCGCGTTGCGATCAACAGGATGGCCATAAATCCCGCAGCGGCTGTTTCGTAGCGCAGGCTGCGTTCCGTCCGAAACCCCGTTACCAAACCGGTTGCTGCGAATCGAAGCCGCCGCAAGAACGTTTGATTTTTTTGAGAGCGCATCGGTAACAACGAGTATCGCGTTCGCCTCCGCGAAATCAAACCTTAGCCATCACCCTACGGGACATCAATGCGGACATCCAGTTTTCTGGTTGCGGTTGCGAGCGCCTTGGCAGCTCTGTCGCTGGCGGATTCGTGCCGTGCGGAGGACTTCACTGCAAAGGACGTGTTAGAAGATACCAAGCTATATTTTACGGCTCCCATGCGATGGGATGTCAATGATTGGCTCTACTTCGGCGGCGCGCTCGCGGCGATCGGCGTCGCTCACGCCTATGACGGCGATGTGCGCAGACACTTCGCAGTCGGCGATCGAGCCATTCTCAACGGCCGGGATCCAAATAGCCTGCGGGACGCGATTCCTGCCGCCGCCGTCGTGGTAGGTACCTGGGCGTTCGCAGCGTTGGCCGACGATTCGGCCGGCCGCGTCGAAGCCTATACGATGCTTGAAGCCGCCGGGTTTAGCCTCGTCACCACGGAGGGATTGAAATTCGCGGCGGCCCGCGAAAGGCCTAACGAAACCACGCACGTCAACGAGTGGGGTCAGGGCGGCAGTTCTTTTCCTGCGGCGCATGCCAGCGTCGCGTTTGCTATCGGAAGCGTACTGGCTGAATCCGGAGGGGACGACTATCGCTGGATTCGACGCATACTCGGATACGGCATGGCAAGTGCCACAGTTTATGAGCGGTTGCACGATAACGTTCACTGGTTGTCCGACACTGTTGCGGGCGCAGCCATCGGAATATCGACAGCCCAATTCACAATGAACCGCCGAGCGGAACGAGCACATCGCTGGGAATTATCCGTTGAACCCATGGAGCGCGGGGGCACCATGGTTTCTCTTAGGGTGACGCTGAAGTAGTCATGCGCTTGGTTCGAGCTCGTGAGGGTCCGTGACGGCGTGCCGCAATTCCGACTGAGGTTGGTACGTCCCGAAAATGCCTGTTTGCCACGCCCTTGCTTGACAAATGGCGCCGCTCAGGCGGCCTTACCCTTCAGCATTTGGAGTCGCTGACCTTCTACCCATTGCCAGGACAGCAGCGACGGCAGGCCGCAAAGCACTTCGCGGGCCCGCTTGGTCATAGAAACGGCCAATGCCAATTCGCCGTTGATGCCGAGCGTGTGCCCGAATAGCACCAAACCCGCTTCTTGCACGCCAAGGCCGGCCGGTATCACGAACGCCAGAAGGCGGATCGCTTGAGTCATACTTTCCAATACCAGTGCGGTGTTTGCGCCGACTGGGTGTCCAAACAGGCGCAGTGCGAACCAGATTTCGAAAGACCCTGAGATCAACGCCGCGAACTGCAACGTGCCGGCGAGCAGCAAGGTCCGCCTGCGACGAAAGCAGGCGAGAAGTTCACGATCGAGTGCTGCTGCTCCCTCAGACAAGGCGGTTGCGCCCACCAATGGGCGAAAAAACTTCTGCAGGCGCTTAAATACCGAGCCGTAGCGCAGCAGCAGGGCGGTCACCGCCGGCACTGGCAGCGTGACCAGAAATGCGAGGAGCAACCGGCGGTATTCCGGGCCCGTGGCATTGAACCCGCTCAGCAGGAGCAGACCCATGGCTGTAAATAGATACGACACTGACAACGTCAATAGAATTTCCACCACTACGGTGGCACCGACCGGGGCCGCAGCGAGGCCACGCCAACACAGCAATCGAACCGCCGCGACACCACCGCCGACACTCGCGACTGGGAGTAGGCGATCGATCGAGTCGCGCACTGCCGTGACCCAAAATAGATAGCCTAGTCCGGCATGCCGCTCAGAATCGTAAGGACGAAGCAGATAGAGCCAGCCGATCGCGTAGAGAAGGAAGAACGGGGCGCGGTACGGGATTAGCAAAAAGAGCTTCCAGCCGCCCCTCTCCATGGTTTGCACCATGCCGGTGAAGTCTGTGCTGATGACAAGAGCTATCAGTAAAGCAAGACCCAGCAGACCGCTGACGTATGCGGCGATTTTCAATCGCGCCCTCTCTGATAGACGTGCAAGAGGCGAGGTGTACGGGACGGGGGATACTTAAGTAGGCCTACGCATGACGCCATCGGCGTCGACGTCAAACTCGTTGCCCCGCCACGTGACGCGCGTGGTGAAAAAGCTTCGGCCCCACGCCCAACACATTAACAGGTCCCGCGCAGGCAGGAGCCAAAACTCGCGCAGCGGAGGGCGATCGCCGCGCAGCCGATTCAAAAAATGCAACGCCAGCCGCGCCATGACGGTGGCCTGGAAAAGTGCCCACCCGGTCGCCGAAATCGTTGGCGCCGCGGCGGTCAACATGACGCCAAAGACTGCCAGAGGCAAGCTGAAAGTGATGAAGAGAAAAGGAAAACTGTAGGGTCGCAGCACACGTATCGTACGCATCCACCGCAGCTCATGGCGCGCGAGCGAGTCCAGGTCTGGCTCGTGATGTTGCGCCTTGAGCGCATACGGCGACAACACGATCCGCAGTCCCAAGCCGCGAATTACTGCGCCCAGTCGATAGTCCTCGGCCAGGTGGTTCGCCATCGCCCGCAGACCGCCGACGGCTTGCAGAGTATCCCGCCGCAGGCACAAGGTTTGACCGGAGACGTAACCGCGGTAGCCGAAAAGCCAGGCGAGCAGAACCGAGGGCACATACCACTCGTTAATGTACATCGCGCCGAGCCGCGACCAAATCCCCTGGGTTGGGACGCCGCGGTATATGCAGGTGACCAGACCCACGTTGTGATCCAGCAAAGGCGCAGTGACGATCGTGAGATAGTCGGGTCCAACAGAGGTGTCGCTGTCGGCCATTGCCAGCACATCGTGACGCGCCCGCGCGACCATGTTTATCAAATTGCTGATCTTACAGTTACTGCCGTGCTGCTGCGGATTGACGACGACGTCAATGGGGAGCGACGGGTATTCCGCTACCAGCCGCTCCACNNCGTACAAGCCTGGTTCGGCGCCACACAACGGCTTGAGCACCGTCACCGGCTGCGGTCGCAGCGCATGTGGTGCCGCACTGCGGAACTGCCAAACGAGTTCGGCGACTAGAGTCAGAACGGCGTAACTCGCCGCGAGGGCTAAGCAAGTTAAGCCAACAATCTCCATGAGCGGATGAATCAACGGCACCGGGGTCTCAGTTGCGTATGTGCGCGGGCGCGCGCCATCAAGCCTCGTGTGCGCGCAAAAAGCGGAAGAACTCGATACCTTCACGCAGACGCCGCTTCGTCATGTCCCAGCTTGTCAGCATCTCCCTGACGATCTCCCATATCTTGCTGGGCCGGAAGTAAAATTGTTTGTAAAACGTCTCCATGCTATGGAAGATTTCTTCCTTCGACAGGTGTGGATAGCTGATCGCGGCCAACTGCACGCCCTTGTCATTCACGAGATGTACGCCAGCGCTTTCTTGCAGCCAGCCGTTATCGACCGCCTGCTTGTATAGCGTCGTGCCAGGGTAGGGTGCGGCCAGCGACACCTGGATTGTGTGCGGGTTGATCTCCTTGGCGAAATTGATGGTCTTCTCGATCGTCTCCCTGGTCTCGCCGGGCAACCCGAGGATGAAGGTGCCGTGGATCACGATCCCGAGG
>PLIX01000057.1:132-14390 GCA_003140135.1 Gammaproteobacteria bacterium | reverse complement strand
GTCAAATCCGGTCGCCCCCAAAGGTCATGCTCAGCATAGCCCAGACCGCGCGGCCGGCGCCATGTTTCGACGCCAGGGCTGCCAGGGGCTTCCTATGCGCAAAGACAGGCTCGCCGCATGCCATATGACGGCGAGCGGCTATCGTCCGCGCAGTATGCGGGCCTTGTTGCGCTCCCAGTCGCGATCCTTCTCGACCGCGCGCTTGTCGTGCTGCTTCTTGCCCTTGGCAAGTCCGACCGAGAGCTTGGCCCGCCCCGCCTTCCAATAAAGCTCGAGCGGCACCAGCGTGTAGCCGCGCCGCTCAACCGAGCCGATGAGCGACTGCAGCTCGCTTCTCTTCAGCAACAGCTTGCGGGTGCGCACGGGGTCGGGCGTGATGTGAGTCGACGTGGAGCGCAATGGCGAAAGATGCGCGCCAATGAGGAAGGCTTCGCCCGCGCGCAGGTACACGTAGGCTTCGGCAAGCTGCGCGCGTCCCGCGCGCATGGCCTTGACCTCCCAGCCCTCGAGCGCAAGGCCCGCCTCGTAGCGCTCTTCGATGAAATAATTGAATCGCGCCTTGCGGTTCTCGGCGATGAGGCGCGGCGTGGGAGTGGTCTGGGTCATGAGCAGGGGTTTGAAGGCGGTGCGCGATTGTACCTTTTGCGACGCAGCGAGGCGGTCGGTTGTCGTGCCGTTGTGCAGCGGCGCGAAGAATCCCTCTGCGGCGGCTGCGACCGAGCGGAACTGCCCGATCGGGTTCTTTGATGGAGCAGTATCGTGATCGTACGGGGGCGGCAGTTTCCCGCTCGCCGCGCGGCTTACAGAGTGCAGGGCGCGCGTTTTTGTCGCGCTTCAGTCAGCCGCGCCCGATCGGTCTCTGATCGGCGTTGGCGCTCCCGCGCGTCGATAAATGACACCGCCCTTCATGACAAAATGCACGTGTCGGAAGCGCGCAGGGTCACTCAAAGGATCCCCGGAGGTTGCGACGATGTCGGCGTAGCGTCCCGCCTGGATCGAGCCGATCTGATCCGCGGCGCCGATCAGATCGGCTGCATTGCGCGTTGCCGCGAACAGCGCCTCGCCGGGTTGCAGGCCGTTGGCCGTCAGCAAAGTAAACTCCTGAGTATGATCGCCTTCGCCAATGTCGGTGCCGTAGGCAATCTTGACGCCTGACTTCACCGCGAGCGGCAAATTGCGCTTGGGCAGAAGATCGTTGGCGAGTTCCTTTGCAGCCGTTCCCGGTGTCAGCAACTGCGGCTGGTTGCGTGCGGTGACATAGAAAATCTCGTAGACGGTCAGTGTCGGCACAAGGTAGGTGCCGTGCGCCTTCATTAGAGCGAAGGTCTGGGCGGTTGCGAACGACCCATGTTCGACCGAGTCGACACCGGCGCGCACGGCGTTTTCAATCGCGCTCGCCGGATACAGATGTGCGGCGACCTTCATACGCAATGAATGCGCCGTCTCGACCGCCGCGCGCATTTCCTCATCGGTCATGAGCTGCTGATTGGGATCATCACCTGTGGATGCGATGCCGCCCGAGGGCATGAGCTTGATCAGGTTGGCGCCACGGCGTTTGTGCTCGCGCACGCGCAGTCGTGCCTCCTGCGCACTGTCCACGATGCCGTTCTGCCAGCCGGGGTGGGATAGGTCTTTGTCGAGCCCATTGCGCGGGTCGCCATGTCCGGCCGTCGGCCGAGCGGCTCGAGCGACACCCACAGGCGCGGCCCAGGGACCTTACCGTCATTGATGGCATTGCGAATCGCTACCGTCTCGTTACCGCCGCCCACATCGCGCGCGCTCGTGAAGCCCTGCTGCAACATTTGCCGCACGAAGACGGCAGCGTCGAAGGCACGGTCGAGGTCGCCGTGCTTCAACCACTGTTCGGTTGCGTTCGAGCGGTCGGGAAGCCGCGCCGAGATGTGCACATGGCAATCAATGAAACCCGGCATCACGGTAGCGTCCGAGAGGTCGATGACCTCCGCGCCGTCGGGCGCTGCGAAGCCCGCCTGCACTGCGACAATCCTCTCATCGTGCACGAGTATGGACATCCGCGGCTGTGGCTTCGAGGTGACGCCATCGAGCAACTCGCCCGCGTGGATCACGAGGTCCCCTGCGACGCTGGCGCCTGACCCCAGCACGAGTGTCGCCGCGATGGCGGCGCATAGAATTCGCATTGCTCGTCTCATGATTCTCTTGCCATCACGCTGGCGTGGTTTGCATCCGCCGAGTCAGGCCGAATCCGCATTACCGGCGGGCGGGCGCAGGCGCGCGAGCGCCGCCGCAGCGCTGCGGCGAATTTGGCCCGGATTTGCTTTAGGATCTCAAGGATGCGGGAATTTAAGCGTTCAGCACTCGTCGCGCAGCCGCCGGCGCGGCTCTTCGCGCTCATCTGCGATGTCGAGCGCTATCCGGAGTTTGTTCCCGGCTGCACTTTTGCGCGGATCGAGTCGCGCTCCGAGGATGAGATCGTGGCCACCCTCGGGGTGCGCCGCGGCGCGCTGCGCACGCAATTCACCTCCCGCAATGAGTTGGATCCCGATCGGCGCGTGACGATGAATCTCGTGCGCGGACCATTTCGCACGCTTTGGGGCGAGTGGTTGCTGACGCCCATTGCCGATCGGGGCTGCCGCGTGGACCTCACTATGCGTTTCGCATTCTCGAATCCGGTGTCCGCGGTCATCTTCGAGCCCTTGTTCGCGCAGACGGTGGGCGAGCTCATGGATGCCTTCGTCGCGCGGGCGCGCAGAGCTGATGCATGATTCCTGTGCCGGTGAAGCGCTGCCTCGTTGCATACGCGACGACCGAGCGGCAGCACCTGTGGAACGTGGAGCTGGCAGTGAACGCGAGTATTCAGGATGCGATCGCAGCGGCGCGCGCGCAGGCGCCTTGGCTCGATGTGCCCTGGGATGACGCGCCGGTCGGCATTTTCGGTGTGCTGCGCGTGCGCTCCGACTTGCCGGCGGAGGGCGACCGGATCGAACTCTACCGCGCCTTGCCGCGCGATCCGCGCGAGGAGCGCCGCGAGCGTGTGCGGCAGGCGCGCCTCGCGGCGCGCCGCACCTAGGCGCCCGAGCGCGGCGGCGAGGCCGGAACCGGCGTTTCCGGATCCGTGACGGGGGCGGCTTCGCCGCCTTCCTTTTCGACGCGCGCGACCTTATCCGCTGCGAAGTAGACCGTGAGCCTGCGGTGCACGGGCGCGTGCACGCGGCCCTTGCGCAGATAGTAAAGATAGTCCCAGCGGTCGGTGTCAAAAGTAGCCGGCACCATCGGCGTGCCCAGGAGGTAGCGCACCTGGGCGCGGGTCATGCCGATCTCGAGCTTGTCCACCAGCCGCGGCTCCAGGAAATTGCCCTGCTGAATGGCCATGCGATAGACGCAGCCTGCCTGCATGAGGCACACGACGAGGAGCGCGATCACGAGGCTCGGCGGCCGTGCGGTCATCCGACGGATTAGCGGTAGGCGCATGAGAGTCCATTGGAGGATAATGCCTCTCGTATCATACACGGCGAACCGGGCGGGCTCATTTTGGGCGCACCGGCGGAGAGTGGCGGATGGAAGGCAAGGATCTTCGCAAAGCGGGTCTCAAGGTCACGCTGCCGCGGCTGAAGATTCTGGAGATCCTGGAGCGCAGCAGCACCCGCCATCTGTCGGCAGAGGACATCTACCGCAATCTCCTCGAGTCGAACGAAGACATTGGCCTTGCGACCGTCTATCGGGTGCTGACTCAGTTCGAGGCCGCAAGCCTCGTGACGCGGCATCATTTCGAGGACGGCATGGCGGTCTTCGAACTGAATGAGGGAACGCACCACGATCATATCGTGTGTCTCGACTGCGGACGCGTGGAGGAATTCACCGAAGAGGGCATCGAGGCGCGGCAGACGGCGGTCGCGCGGCGCCTGGGCTTCGAGATCCGCGAACACTCGCTCATCCTCTACGGGCACTGCCGCAAGAGCCCGTGTCCGCACCGCAAGAAAATCGCCTAGGCTAGCTGCGCCGTTTGGCTGCCGTGCTCGGCGTGCTCGCGGCGGGTGCCGCGGCACGCAGCATCTCCCCGGCATGCTCGCGTGCCTTGGCGGTGACCTCCACGCCTCCCAGCATGCGCGCAAGCTCGTCGATGCGCTCGGCCGGTGAGAGCTGCGCAAGCTGCGTGCGCGTGGTGCGACCGTCGCTCAGCTTGGTGACGCGCAAATGTTGATGACCTTGGGAGGCTACCTGCGGCAGATGGGTGACGCAGATGACCTGGCCGCGTTCGCCGAGCGCGCGCAGCTCCCGGCCGACGATCTCGGCAACGGCGCCGCCGATGCCCGCGTCGACCTCGTCAAAGATCATGCAGCGCGCATCGCGCGCAGCGCACGACACCTGCACGGCGAGCGACAGGCGCGAGAGCTCCCCGCCCGAGGCAACCTTGGCGAGCGGCCGCAGCGGCTGCCCGGGATTGGCGGTGACACGAAACTCGATCTGGTCGAGGCCATGCACGGCAGGCTCGGCTTCGGTCAAGGGTGTGATCTCGACCTGAAAGCGCCCGCCCGTCATGCCGAGCAACTGCATGCGCAGCGTGATGTCCTTGGCGAGCTGCCGCGCGGCGGTCGAGCGCCGCGCGGAGAGCTGCTGGGCGAGGGTGCGATAGCTGGCAAGCGCGGCGGCTTGATCCTTTCTCAGGCCCGCAAGATCCGTTTCGGCGTGCTCGAGCGCCTCAAGCTCCTCACCGAGCGTGCGTGTGCGCTCGGGCAGCTCGCGCGGCGTCACCCGGTGCTTGCGCGCGAGCTCCTCGATCGCGGCGAGGCGCCCTTCAACGAAATCCTGCCGGCCGGTGTCGACATCGAGCCCATCCAGATAGTGCTGCAGCTCGCGCGCGGCCTCGCGAATCTGGATGCCGGCCTCCTCCACCAAGGTCGCGGCGGAGGTGAGGCCGGCATCGAGCGAGGAGAGATTCTTCAGCGCCTGCAGCGCGCGGCTCACGCTCGCATGGGCGCTGCCGTCGTCCTCTTCGAAGAGCTGCAGCAGCGCGGCCTGCGCGCCTGCGGCGAGGCGGCCGTGGTTGGCAAGACGTGCACTCTCCTGCGTGAGCTCCTCGAACTCGTTCTCGGTGAGCTGCAATGCCTGAAGCTCGCGCGCATGATGCTGCAGGAGCTCAATGCGCGAATCGCGCTCGTGCACCCGGCCTTCCAATGCGAGGGTCTGATTCAGGATCTCGAGCCATACGCGATGGGCGATGCCGACTTGTGCGGCGAGCGACTCGAGCCGGCCGTAGCCGTCCAGGAGTTCGCGCTGGGAGCTTGCGCGCACCAGCGATTGAAATTCGTGCTGGCCGTGAATGTCGATGAGGATGTGGCCCACCTCGCGCAAGAGCTGCACGGGCGCCGCTTGCCCATTCAAATAGGCACGCGTACGGCCATCGCTGCCGACGACGCGGCGAATGGCCAGCTCCCCCTCGCAGCTGATCGCTTGCTCTTCGAGCCAGCGCTTGAGCTCCCGCGGACCTTGCACCACATCGAAGGTGGCTGAGACCTCGGCGCGCTCGGCGCCGTGGCGCACGACCTCGGCGCCGGCGCGGCCGCCCGCCAAGAGCTGCAGCGCATCGACGACGATGGATTTGCCGGCGCCGGTCTCGCCGGTGAGCACGGTTAGCCCGGGGCGCCATTCGATCTCGACGGCATCGATGATGGCGAAGTCGCGGATTTGCAGCGAGGTGAGCATGGGTGCCTAGCGCGAGTGGTCGTGACTGCCATGGCCCCAATGCAGCTTGGAGCGCAGCAGACGATAGTAGTCGTGGCCGACGGGATGCAGGAGGGTGACGCGCTCGCGTGCCTGTTTGACGCTCAAGCGGTCGCCGGGCGTGATTTCGGCGAGCACCGCGCCATCGCACACCAGCTGTGCGTGCCTGTCGTGCCGGTCGAGGAGCCGGATCTCGATGGTGGAGCGCGCAGATATGACGATGGGGCGGTTGGAGAGGGTGTGCGGGCAGATGGTCGCCACGACGAAGACCGGCAGATGCGGCTCGACAATGGGACCGCCGCAGGAGAGGGCATAGGCGGTCGAGCCCGTGGCGCTGGCGACCACCACGCCGTCGCCGGCATGCGTATTGACGTATCTGCCGTCGACATGCGACTCGACGTCGACCATGCGCCCCGTCGCAAGCCTTTGCAGGACGACGTCGTTCAGCGCCAGCGCTTCGGCGACGACGCCCCTTGAGTTCGAAAGATGCGCGGCCAGAAGCGGACGCTCATCGGGGACGAGCCTGCCCTGCAGCGCGGCGTCGACTTCTGCCACGAGCTCTTCGGGCATCACATCGGTCAAAAAGCCCAAGCGTCCGCGGTTGATCCCGAGCAGCGGCACGCCGTGGCGCGCAACGAGGCCTGCGGCATAGAGAAGCGTGCCATCCCCGCCGATGGCGATGACGAGATCCGCCCGCGCGGCAAGCTCAGCGATCGGCACGCGCTCGACGTCGGCCATGATCACGGGCAGCGGCGTCTCCGCACCCACGAGCACGGCGATCTGGCGCGCCGCCAGGTGCGGCACGAGCACGCTAAGGGGCTCCGCGATCCGCGGGTCCGCAAAGCGGCCGACGAGCGCACATGCACGGACGGGAAAAGCCATCCAGGATCCTGCGTACAGCGCGCAAGTGCGCGCGGGCGCGTCTTTGTAACACGCCCGCCCGGGGCGGCCAATCGCCCATTTGTCATCGAAGCGAGGCGTTGCTTGACGCTCGCCACGCGCCTCGTTAGCTTCTAGAGGACATGGTCAACGATGCTCCGGACGATGCGCTGAGTGAGCGCGCCCAACAGCTGCTGCGGGCGCTCATTGAGAACTACATCCGCGACGGCCAGCCGGTCGGCTCGCGGGTGTTGTCGCGGGACTCGGGCCTGCAGCTAAGTTCAGCGACCATCCGCAACGTCATGGCGGACCTTGAGGAGTGGGGCTTCGTCACCTCCCCGCACACCTCCGCGGGCAGGATCCCGACCGACAAAGGCTATCGGTTTTTCGTGGACACGCTGCTGCAGGTGCAGCCGCTTGATGGCGCGGCGGTGACCGAGATCCGCCGGCAGCTCGACGGCACGCACGACAGCAAGAAGGCGCTGGTCGCGGCGGCCTCGCAGCTGCTATCGAGCGTCACGCATTTGGCGGGCGTCGTGACGCTGCCGCGCACGCCCGTCGCAACCACGACACAAATTGAGTTCGTCGGGCTCTCGGAGAACCGCGTGCTCGTGATCCTGGTGTTCGACGATCGCGAGGTGCAGAACCGCATCATCCAGCTCGAGCGTCATTACAGTTCCGAGGAGCTGAAGCGCGCCTCGAACTACTTGAATGCGCAGCTGCGCGGGCGAACTCTCGCGCAGCTGCGGGCGGAGCTCCTGCGGCAGCTGCGCGAGACCCGCGAGGGCATGAACCAGATGATGCTCGATGCGATCGCGGTGGCGCAGCGCATTTTCGCCGATGGGGAAAAGGAGCGCCTGGAATATGTCATCGCGGGGGAGACGAACCTCATGGGCGTCGCGGAGCTTTCGAGCGTCGAGAAGCTGCGGCGCCTCTTCGAGGCCTTCAACGAGCCGCGCGATGTGCTGCATCTGCTAGACCACAGTCTCGGCGCCGCAGGGGTGCAGATCTTCATTGGCCACGAGTCTGGATACCAGATCCTGGATGACTGCAGTGTCGTGACCGCGCCGTACACGAGCGGCGATTCCGTGGTCGGAGTGCTGGGCGTCATCGGGCCCACCCGGATGGCCTACGAGCGCGTCATTCCCATCGTGGAGATGACCGCGAAGCTTCTAGGCTCGGCCTTGAATTTGCGGCGTTGACGCCCCAAATCGGCTGTTGATGCGGGTGGGGTCTCGACGCACTTCATTTTGTTTTGAGATATGGCCTGTAATTGATTGTAATTTCAGGAGTTATTGATGCGAGCCTCTGATGCCGAGCCGACGGCCGTATTGCCCGAGACCGCAGCTCAGCTGGTGGAGCTCGAGCGTCTGCAGCAGGAACTCGCCCAATCCGAGGAGCGAGCGAAGAGCCATTGGGACCAGTATCTGCGCGCCATCGCCGAGCTCGACAATGTACGCAAGCGCGCGCAGCGCGACATCGAGGCCGCCAACCGCTACGGCCTTGAGAAATTCGTGCTCGAGCTCTTGCCGGTGAAGGACAGCCTCGAGCTTGCGGTTGAGAATGCCGGACGCGCCGACAGCGCAAGCCTTGCCGCGGGCCAGGAGGCGACCTTGCAGCTTCTCGACAAGGCTCTCAAAGCGCAGGACGTGAAGACGCTCGACCCCTTGGGCGAGCCCTTTGATCCCTCCCGCCATGAGGCCATGATGGCGCAGGCTTCGACGAGCGCGGAGCCCAATTCGATCGTGCAAGTGGTGCAGAGCGGCTATGAGCTGAACGGCCGGCTCCTGCGCCCGGCGCGGGTCATCATCGCCAAGGCCCCCTGAGGCGGCCGCGTCGTGACGGAATTAACTTGAATTGCGGCGCAGCACACCCCAAAAAGTGCTCAAGCTGCGGCTAGTGAAACTTTCGGAGTCATCTCATGGCAAAGACAATCGGTATTGACCTCGGCACGACGAACTCGTGTGTGGCCATCATGGAAGGCGGCAAGCCTCGCGTGATCGAAAACAGCGAAGGCGATCGCACCACCCCCTCGATCGTCGCCTTTACGAAGGACGACGAAGTGCTGGTCGGGCAGTCGGCCAAGCGCCAGGCGGTGACGAATCCGCAGAACACTCTGTTCGCCGTCAAGCGCCTGATCGGTCGGCGCTTCGAGGACGAGGTCGTACAGCGCGACATCAAGATGGTGCCGTACAAGGTCATCCGCGCGGACAACGGCGATGCGTGGGTTGAGGCGCAGGGCAAGAAAATGGCACCGCCGGAGATCTCGGCGCGCGTCCTCATGAAGATGAAGAAGACGGCCGAGGATTATCTGGGTGAAACGGTCAGCGAGGCCGTCATCACCGTACCCGCCTATTTCAATGACTCGCAGCGCCAGGCGACCAAGGATGCGGGGCGGATCGCGGGGCTCGAGGTGAAGCGCATCATCAATGAGCCCACCGCGGCGGCGCTCGCCTATGGGCTCGACAAGCAGGGCGGCGATCGCAAGATCGCGGTGTACGACTTGGGCGGCGGCACCTTCGATGTGTCGCTCATCGAGATCGCGGCCGTCGACGGCGAGCGTCAGTTTGAAGTGCTCTCCACGAACGGGGATACCTTCCTCGGGGGCGAGGACTTCGACCTGCGCATCATCAATTTCCTCGCCGATCAGTTCGAGAAGGAGTCCGGCGTCGACGTGCGCAAGGATCCGCTCGCCATGCAGCGCCTGAAAGAGGCGGGTGAGAAGGCGAAGATTGAGCTCTCCTCGAGCCAGCAGACCGACGTCAATCTGCCCTACATCACCGCCGATGCCGCAGGTCCGAAGCACTTGAACATCAAGCTGACGCGGGCGAAGCTCGAGTCCCTCGTCGAGGACCTGGTGCAGAAGACCATCGGTCCGTGTCGCACCGCGATGAAGGATGCCGGAGTGTCGGCCGAGCAGATCGCGGAGGTCATTCTGGTCGGCGGGCAAACGCGCATGCCGCTCGTGCAGAAGTACGTCAAGGACTTCTTCGGCAAGGAGCCGCGGCGCGACGTCAATCCGGATGAGGCGGTCGCGGTGGGCGCGGCGATCCAGGGCGGCGTGCTCTCCGGTGAAGTGAAGGATGTGCTGCTGCTCGACGTCACCCCGCTGTCGCTCGGCATCGAGACCCTCGGCGGGGTCATGACCAAGCTCATCGAGAAGAACACGACGATCCCGACCAAGGCGTCGCAGACCTTCTCCACCGCGGACGACAATCAGACGGCCGTGACCATTCACGTGCTGCAAGGCGAGCGCGATCGCTCCAGCGACAACAAATCGCTCGGCAAGTTTGATCTCACCGATATTCCGCCGGCGCCGCGCGGCATGCCGCAGGTGGAAGTCGCCTTCGATATCGACGCCAACGGCATCTTGAATGTCTCGGCGAAGGACAAGGCGACCGGCAAGGAACAGAAGATCATCATCAAGGCCTCGAGCGGCCTCAATGAGGATGAGATCAAGCGCATGGTGCGCGATGCCGAAGCGCATGCCGAGGAAGACAAGCGCTTCCGCGAGCTCGTCGACACGAGGAACAAGGCCGACGCCCTCATCCACTCGGTGGGCAAGACCCTGCAGGATCTGGGCGAGAAGGTCGACGGCGGCGAGCGCGCCAAGATCGAGTCCGCAATCTCGGATCTGCGCTCGGCGCTCAAGGCCGAGGACAAGGCCGTCATCGAGAAGAAGACGGAGGCGCTGGCGCAGGCCTCCGCCGCCGTCGCACAGCGCGCCTATGCGGACACGCAGGCGGGCTCCGATGCCGCAGGTGCGGGCGGCGCGGCAGGCGGCGCGGCGCCGGGCGAGGGGGCGCCCAAGGGTCCGGCGGGCCGTGAGGATGTGGTCGACGCCGAATTCGAGGAAGTGAAGGACAAGGATCGCAAGGCCTCTTAAAAANNAAAAGCCTATCGCCGCCTGGCGATGAAGTTCCATCCGGATAGGAATCCGCACGACGGCGGCGCGGAAGAGAAGTTCAAGGAGGCGAAGGAGGCGAGCGAGGTCTTGAGCGATGCGCAGAAGCGCGCCGCCTACGATCAGTTCGGCCATGCGGGCCTGGAAGCTGCGTCCCGCGGCCGCGGCAGCGCCGCGGACGCCTTCGGCGATATTTTCGGCGACGTCTTTGGCGACATCTTCGGAGCCTCCCGGCGTGGCGGCCGCTCGCAAGTGTTTCGCGGCGCGGATCTGCGCTTCGAGCTCGACCTCGATCTCAATCAGGCGGTCTTCGGCAAGACCGTGGAACTCGAGGTCCCGAAACTTGCCGAGTGCGAGACCTGTCTGGGCACGGGCGCCGCGAAGGGCAGCAGCCCTTCGGCCTGCGATACCTGCGGCGGCTCGGGCCAGGTGCGCATGTCGCAGGGCTTCTTCCAGCTGCAGCAGACGTGTCCGCGCTGCCGGGGCACCGGCACGGTGGTGCGCAACCCCTGCGACACCTGCCTGGGGCAGGGCCGCGTGCGGCGCACCCGCACGCTGTCGGTGAAAGTGCCCGCAGGCGTGGATACCGGAGATCGCATCCGCCTGGCGGGCGAGGGCGAGGCGGGTCGCAACGGCGGCCCGGCGGGAGACTTGTACGTCGAGGTGCAGGTGCGCGAGCACGCCATTTTCGAGCGTGACGGCGAACATTTGAGTTGCGAGGTGCCGGTGAGCTTCGCGACCGCCGCGTTGGGCGGCACCGTGTCCGTGCCGACCCTCGATGGCGAGGTCACCATCAAGGTGCCTGCGGAAACGCAGTCGGGCCGCGTGTTTCGTTTGAAGGACAAGGGCGTGAAACCCGTGCGCGGCGGAGCCCGCGGGGATCTTTTCTGCCGCGTGGTGATTGAAACGCCGGTGCAGCTCGGCGCCGCACAGCGCGAGCTCATTCGTCAGCTGGAAGAATCGCTGCGCGGCGATTCGGAGCGCCACGCACCGCGCGCGCAGGGATTCTTCGAGGGCGTCAAGCGTTTCTTCTCGGGTGATTCGCGCTCATGATCCGCGCGGTGCTCGTGGGTGCGACTGGCCGCATGGGCCAGGCGATCATCCGCGTCGCATCGGATGCGGGCGATATCATCATCACGGCCGCCGTGGATTCGGCCGAGAGCACGCTCCTCGGGCGCGATGCGGGTGAGCTTGCGGGCGTGCGCCATTTGGATGTGGCCGTGACGAGCGATCTTGCTGCCGCGCTCGAAGGCGCCGACGTCGTCGTCGATTTCTCAAGCCCCAAGGCGACGGAGGAACATCTTGCGGCCTGCCGCAAGGCGCGCAAACCGCTTCTTGTCGGCACCACGGGCCACGGCCCCGCGCTGGCGCATGTCTTCGAGCGCGCCGCGCGCGAGATCGCGCTCATGGTTTCGCCCAACACGAGCCTAGGGGCCACGGTTCTCCTGGAGCTTGCGCGCGCGGCCGCGGCGGCGCTGCCGCGCGAGTTCGATGCGGAGATCATCGAGTCTCATCATCGGATGAAGAAGGATGCCCCCTCGGGGACGGCGCTCGCGCTCGGCGCGGCGGTCGCTCAGGGTCGCGGCGGGCAGTTGACCGACATCGCGGTCATGGATCGCCAGGCCGGCGCGATGCGGCGCAGCGGCGATATCGGCTTTGCCGTCGTGCGCGGTGGCGACCTCGTGGGCGAGCACACGGTGTTCTTTGCGGGCGACGGGGAGGAGCTCACCCTGACGCATCGGGCCGGCGATCGTGCGATTTTCGCAAAAGGGGCGCTGCGGGCAGCGGCGTGGCTTACGGTCCAGCCACCCGGGCGGTACAGCATGGGCGATATTTTGCTTACTAAAACCGGATGTTAGGGCGATTTCCGCAGTGGCAGCGCAGCATTGGGCCCGCACGCAAAAACCCGTTCCCAACGTGGACACACCGATCGGGCGCCCGTAAACTTTCGCTGCAATCGGTTGGGTTAGTCCGTGCAAGGCGGGAGGATGTTCGATGAGAACTCCTCCCGCTTTGTATATCCGGGCCCGAATTTCACACCCTCGCAACGTCGGGCGCAGTCCATGACAACAGTACCCGCGGTGCTGGCGCTGGCGGATGGAACGATCTTCCGCGGCCACTCCATCGGAGCCAAGGGCAACACCACCGGCGAAGTCGTTTTCAACACCGCCTTGACCGGCTACCAGGAAATTCTCACCGATCCCTCCTACGCGCGCCAGATCGTCACTCTCACCTATCCGCACATCGGCAACACCGGCGCCACGCCCGAAGATCTCGAAGCATCCCAAATATTCGCCGCTGGCCTCGTGATCCGCGACCTGCCGGTAGCCGCCAGCAATTGGCGCGCGGTCGAGCCGCTCGGGAGGTTCCTGGAGCGCGGCCGCGTCGTTGCGATCGCCGGGATTGACACGCGCAAGCTGACACGCACGCTGCGCGAGAAGGGCGCGCAATCCGCCTGCATCATGACCGGCGAGCAGCTCGATGAGGCCGCGGCCGTGAAGGCGGCGCGCAAGTTTCCGGGATTGAAGGGCATGGACCTGGCGAAGGCGGTATCCGTCAGGCGCTCCTATCAATGGAACGAGGGGAGCCTGTGGCAGGGCGCTGCGCGCCTCACCATTCGCGCGCACCAGCGCCTGCATGTGGTCGCCTACGACTTCGGCATCAAACGCAACATCCTGCGCCTGCTGGCCGACTACGGCTGTCGCGTGACGGTGGTGCCGGCACAGACCGGCGCGGCTGAGGTGCTCGAGCTTGCCCCGGATGGCGTGTTTCTCTCCAACGGTCCGGGGGATCCGGAGCCGTGCGACTACGCCATTCGCGCCGTCCAGGATTTCCTGAACACGGATCTACCGGTATTTGGCATCTGCCTCGGGCATCAGATTCTCGGGCTTGCCAGCGGTGCGCGCACGGTGAAGATGAAATTCGGGCATCACGGCGCCAACCACCCGGTGCAGGACCTGGACTCCGGGCGTGTGTTCATCACGAGCCAGAATCACGGCTTCGCGGTCGATGAGGCGACGCTGCCGGAGGAGGTGCGCGCCACGCACCGCTCGCTCTTTGACGGGTCCCTGCAGGGGCTTGCCTTCAAGGAGCATCCCGCGTTCGGTTTCCAGGGGCACCCGGAGGCGAGTCCCGGTCCGCATGATCTGCGTGCGCTCTTCGAGCGCTTCAACCAGCTCATGCTGCGGCGCCTGCAGAGGCTGCTGGCGGCCCATGCCTAAGCGCACGGACATCCACAGCATTCTGATCATCGGCGCAGGTCCGATCATCATCGGCCAGGCCTGCGAGTTCGACTACTCCGGCGCGCAGGCCTGCAAGGCTCTGCGCGAAGAGGGCTACCGGGTGGTGCTCGTCAACTCCAATCCGGCGACCATCATGACCGATCCGGAGACGGCCGATGCCGTCTACATCGAGCCCATCAACTGGCGCACCCTCGCCCGCATCATCGAGAAGGAGCGCCCGGATGCGCTGCTGCCCACCATGGGCGGTCAGACGGCACTCAATACCGCGCTCGATCTGGTGCGCGAGGGCGTGCTCGAGAAGTACGGCGTGGAGCTCATCGCCGCCTCGCGCGCCGCCATCGACATGGCGGAGGACCGCGAGCTCTTTCGCGATGCGATGCGCGCCATCGGCCTCGAGACGCCGCAGTCGCGCCTGGCGCGCACTCTGGAGGAGGGACTCGCGGCGGTGGCGGAGGTGGGCTATCCGGTGGTCATCCGTCCGTCGTTCACCCTCGGCGGCACGGGCGGCGGCATCGCCTACAACCGCGAGGAATTCG
>PLIX01000057.1:0-126 GCA_003140135.1 Gammaproteobacteria bacterium | reverse complement strand
CCGGCGACTCGATCACGGTGGCGCCCGCGCAGACGCTGACCGACAAGGAGTATCAGCGCATGCGCGAGGCATCGATCGCGGTGCTGCGCAAGATCGGCGTCGAGACGGGCGGCTCGAACGTGCAGT
>PLIX01000076.1 GCA_003140135.1 Gammaproteobacteria bacterium | reverse complement strand
GGGTGATCCGGTCGTGCCGCTTGGATACAGCGACCAATGCATTGCGTTGAGTTTGGCGACCACCGGCTGGAATGGTGCATCGTTAGAAGTCGCATCGATGTGGGAGTAGATGGCCAGCTGGATATTGGGATTCAACTTTTTAATGGCTTCCATTGCCTGCTCGAAAGTCTGGGTGTGTGTAGTCTCCCAACCCGGCCAATAGCTGAACAGCGCAATGCTCGTATGCCCGAGGAGCGCCTGCAAGGCGGGATCGTCGTACTTCGTCGGCGACCCGAACAATATCGCACCAATGCGCGGAAATGGCGGTGGATCAAATGCAGAGGCGATCGATGAAGACAGCAGGCCGGCCAAAAGCACGGCAATCATTCTATTGAAACGCATTTGCTCACTTCCCCAACTAAATTGCGCTGCCAAGCTCCAGCGCAGCGGCCGCTATGGTCCACTTAGTGGATTTTGTATCCGTGCATGGGTCCAGAGCAAATGCAGGATGCGCGCCACACGCGACATTGCCCAGGATTCAATTGACCGGATCTCCGCTCAACGGAGGTCGCTGCAGCGTACCGATGCGGCCGGATTCGAAATGAACGACTCGACCCCGCCCGAACCATACATGAGCTTCGAACAGCGCGTCACGCTGTCGCACTTCACATACACATTGTGTGAGCGGCGCGCCTGAGCGTGATGCAGCGGAGCACGCTTGGCAGCGGCAGCAGGCAGAACCAACCAGACGCTGCCGTCGAAACCCTCCCGATCAAATGCGGGCGGTCAATTCACGTAGTCGCCGGCGCCGCTGCACGCGCTCACTGCGCGTCGTCAGGTAGCGCAGACGAGCGCAAGCAGCGTACCTCGACAAATCTGCTGCGGCAGACTCACCAGTACCGTCGTGGGTCACTACGAAGCAGGCGGAGTTCTCAGCGTCCGCCGAATGCCGCAACCGTCAGCGTAGCGCGCACCCGGCGAGCGAGCGTGATGGCCTCCTCCACTCCGATCGCCATAAGGAGCGCTGCGAACAGCGCCAGATAAAACAGCGACCCGAATATGACCCCTGCCATGCCGCCACGCCCTCCCCATGTAACGGCAACGACCGGCAGGGCCGCCACCACCGCACACAGCGCGACTTGCGCCGTCCGCATCCATGGCAAGAGCTTGCGCAGCGTCACACCGTAGAGTTTCCCGACGGCCCATGCACGATAAATGTCTTCCACGAAGCCGGCGACGACCAGTGCCAGGGTTGCGCCGACCAGACCGGCGACCGGCACAAGGAAAATCAGGGCAATGCCGCTCGCGATCGCTGCGACCAGATTACTGGTGACCAGTGGTCGCGTCTTGTTGATCGCCCGCAAAGGCGGCGAAAAATCGAAACACGCCGCCAAGATCACGAGCGTATAGACCTGGAGCACCGGCACTGCCGCGCGGTAACTCAGACCGAACACTTTGAACACGAGGGGCTCGGCAAACCAGGCGAGCAATACCACGCTCGGAAACAGCAGCACGCAGTTAACTACCGTTGTTCGCCGCCAGAGCTGCAATGGCGCCTCGTCCGACCGGGCGCCGCGGCGCACTAATTCCGGCAGCATGGCCGTCGATATTGAATTGCGCAGTGCTAGGATGACGGGCTCGCCGTATGTCCCAATGGTCATTTGGGCAAGCGCGGCGGCACCAAGCCATTTGACCACCACGATGTTGCCAAGGTTGCGACTGATCATATAAAGCAGCGCCGCGAGGCCCACGGGTACGCAGAACTGCAATTGATCTCGACGGATATTCTCGATCGGGGGCTCCTGGGCGGCTCGGTCCATCACGGACCAGACACCCGCAAAAGCTATAAGGCGCACCCCTTCAAGCACGATCAGCGACCAGATGATGGTCGCGACGTCGTTCGTCAGCACTGCGACGCCGACCACAACGAGCATGCGCACGAGGAGCCGGGCGGCCGAATAGATGAATACCCGTGCAGTGCGGTGAGTTGCGACCCAGAAGGATTCCCAGAAGTCGACATTGACGAAGAGCAGCACATACAGCGCAACCGGCAATCGGTATCGCCCGACCAGCGCGCCGCCCGTCACGAGATCGATAATATAGAAGCCGGCGACGATGCTCGTGCTGACGGCGGCGGTCAGAATCACCGTCTCCCTCACGATGCGCCAGCTGCTGGCGGGATGTGCGGGAATGAAGTACAGCAGGCTGTCGGATATTGAAAACGACGCGATCGACTGCAACAGCGATGCATACAACAGAAATTCCCGATACCGCCCGAAATCGCCCACCGTCAGCACGCGGACCAGAATTACCGGGCTGATGATCATCAGCCCATAGTTCGCCATGCGCGACAGCGACAGGATGACGGCCTGACGTGCAAATCCCGCCATGATGCTTAGGGCGCCCTAGTTGCGCCGGTCAGCGGGGGCCGCCGCATCGTGAGGAGCCTCCACTTTCCAGACCTGGGTCACCCCGTCCCGGCCGAGGAAGACCGGCACGAAGATCGGCCGCTGCAGTACCTCATAAATGCCGTCGCTGCGAATCAGACGCAGATCGTCTCCCCTGAATTCCCCTGTGCCGATGACGTAGATGGCGCCACGATCGCGCCGCTCGACGAGTGCGATAAGCGCCGCACCTGTCCCGAGCAACGGTGCGTCCGTATAGACGTCGCGCAATACGCCGCCCTTCATGTGCACGAACTGCGCCGCGTTGTTCATTCCGCGCAGCCAGTAGTCGATCCGACCCAAATAGTACGTTTGCTGCAGCGCATCCTCAGCGACGATCACATCGCCTGAGCGGGGCTGGAGCGACTGGATGAACGCAGCTGCACCCTTGTGGTCCGGATGAATCGAGTAGCCTCCATTTACAGTGTGCGCGAGGCTCACGGGATTCACGATGAGGATGGCTGCGCCCGCAGCCAGCACCGCTCGGACCGCCGGCACTGCGGTCGGACTCAGTCGCCGCATCATAGCCACGCTGAACTCCTGGCTCGCAGCGAGCGCGCACACCAGTAACGGCAATAGTGCGAATTCCGTGTATCTGGCCTCGACGTCCCATCCGAACAATCCCAGACCGAACAGCGGCAGCCACACGGCAAGGATAAAGAAGAGCCAATAGTCGGGGATCCACTGTCGCTGCGCGAGTCGCCACAGCGCGTGCAGCAAGCCGAGACACACTATGAGCCAAGCGGCCGGAGAGTACACAACGGCTCGCAGAAATGACCAAATACTTGGCAGACCCACCATCATGCCGAGCGTCCTGCGGATCGACTCCCCCGTCGTATTATGGAGCAAAATGAATTGGCCGACGGCGAGCATGAGGCTCAAGGCGATGAGCACAGCGATACGCGGCAACACCTTGCGGCCGTTTCGCTGAGCCAGAATTGCGCCGCCGAGAATCAACACGAGGCCCAGGTGATAGAAGAGCGCGGCCTCACAAACAAGGCCAAAGAATAACAGCACAAGCACTGCAATCGCGGGCGCGCGACCATTTACGTTGCGTGCGACGTATACCGCAAGCAGCGCCGCAGCG
>PLIX01000263.1 GCA_003140135.1 Gammaproteobacteria bacterium | reverse complement strand
AGGACGGCGGCACGAGAACCGGAATGATATTCGAGGCAGTGGCCTCCGGCGGCTGCCGGTCCTATCTCATCGGCTGCGAGGAAACCTGCGCCGCGGCGCTGATCGACCCGGAACTCAGCCAGATCGACCGCTACGTCGCGCTAGCCGCACGGAATAGTTTGCGCATCCGGTATCTCATCGACACCCATACGCACGCGGATCATTTCTCGGCAACCCAGCAGCTCGCGCGCCAGCTCGATGTGCCGGTGGTCATGCATCGCTCCAGCCCGGCACCATTCGTCGACCTGCGCCTTCAGGGCGGCGAGCTTCTGGTCGTGGGCCGGCTAAGGCTACAAGCCCTGCACACGCCCGGCCACACGCGCGATTCCATGTGCGTGCGCGTCGAAGAGCGGGTATTCACCGGCGATACGCTGCTCATCGGAGGAACGGGTCGCACCGATCTGCCAAGTGGTGACGCGGGAGCACTCTACGAGAGTCTGTTCGAGGGCGTGCTGAGGCTCGACCCGGCGCTGAAAATCTTTCCGGCACACGAATACAAGGGACGCTCTCACTCGACTATCGGCCAGGAGCTGGCCGAGAATCCGCGGCTGCAGAAACGCGATCGCAGCGCCTTTATCGAGATGATGCAAAACCTCAATCTCACGATGCCCACGCACGTCACCGAGGCGCTACGCACCAACATGAGCGGCGGCAAAACAGTGGCTCAGATGCTTTCCGAAGCCGCGGCGACCGTGCCGTTCATGTCGCTTGTCGAACTGCAGGCGTGTCTTGAATCCGGGAAGAATGAGCTGGTCACGCTCGATGTGCGCGAGCGCGACGCTTATGAAGAGGGTCATATCCCGGGGGCGCGGTTACTGCCGCGCGGCCAGCTGGAGTTGCGCGTCAACGAGGAGCTGACCGATCCGACCAGGAGGATTCTTGCTTATTGCGAGTTCGGACGCGTCTCGACGCTGGCGACGGCGACGCTACGCCAAATGGGATTTCAGGGCGCCGTAGCGCTGGATGGGGGCATGAAGGCGTGGCGCGACGCAGGCTACGCGGTGAAGGCAGGCAAAGAGTCGTGAACGCCACCAGCACGCTGCCCGAGCATTCATGGATGACTTGCTCGCTTTTTAGAGCAACTCGCTACATCTGGATAGCGCCGGTGCGAGGCGGAAATCGGCCACTCAGCGGACTGCAAATGCCGAGGTAGACCCATGCGCGCGATTGTTGTGACCGGCTATGGCGATGTCGACAAGCTCGAGGTTCGCAACGTGCCAGAACCGAGTGCTGCACCAGGCGAGGTAAAGGTCCGAGTCACTGCCTCGAGCGTCAATCCTATTGACTGGAAGTTGCGCAGCGGCGTGTACCGGCAAAAAAGCCCTCTCGAGTTTCCGGCCATCCTCGGTCGAGATGCCTCGGGCGAGGTCGTTGCTGTCGGGACGGGGGTGCGTTCGATTCGTGTCGGTGACAAGGTTCTGGGTCTCGTGAACCGTGCCTACGCCGAGTATGTCGTCGACAAGGAAGAAGCCTGGGGCGAGGTACCGGCATCGATGGACCCCGTTGATGCCGGGGCACTCCCTCTCGTGACGCTCACTGGCACGCAACTCATCGAAGAAGCGGTAAGACCGCGTAGCGGCGAGGTCGTACTCGTTACGGGTGCCGTGGGAAGCGTTGGACGCTCCGCGGTCTTTGCTGCGCGAACCCTGGGCGCGCGCGTCCTCGCGGGGGTCCGACGGTCACAGCAGCAGGAGGCGGCTAAGCTGAATGTCGGCGTGGTGGCACTCGACGACGATTCGGCCATCGCACGGCTTCCTCAGCTCGATTCGATCGCCGACACGGTTGGAGGGGAGACCATTCAGAAGCTCCTCGGCAAGGTCAAGACCGGCGGTGTCATCGGGAGCGTGCTTGGCGAGCCCCCAAGAGCGAAGGAGCGGGGCCTTGTCGTTCGCGCGCACATGGTTCATCCCAATGGCAGGAGACTGGCAGAGCTCGCGCGGGCTGTCGCGCAAGGAGAGCTCGTGATCCCCATCGCAAAAAAATTTCCGCTCGCAGAGATCCGCGAGGCGCAGACGCTGGCTGAAAGCGGCCCCGGGGGCAAGGTGGTGCTGCTTGTCCGGTGACGAGGTGTCCGTCGGGGGAGGCTCTCGCACGTTGAACCCTAAGTGTCTGCTATCGCGGCAAAACGGTTCATCGTCATTCTCTCGGGAAATGCGGCACATCGCGCCGACCGCGCTATCAGCGGTACTATGGTGCCCGTCGTTCCATAGGATGAGCCGACTGAAAATGAGCCCATCTGCCGTTTCACGGCGCAAGGACGCCAATACTCTGGACAAAGGCAGTCCTGAATCGAAAGCGCCACTGAAGCGGGTCGTTGGGCAGACCCTTGATCTGCCCCAAACTTAAGCGTACGCAGAATACCTGGACGCACACGCCGCAGCGCAATCCGCAGCCTCCAAGGACGCGGTAAAGCATTAGCCTCCGTGGGCTATCGTAAACCGAGAGGCATGAATCGCCGTGCCTTTCTGACTCGTAGTACTGGCGTGATTGCGATAACCCTGGTGTTGCCCCGGATATTTTCAACGACACAACTCCAGATCACCGCTCCGCCCGAGGTTCCGGTGCCACTGAGGCTGTGCGAGAGCACCGTTTCTGCGCAGCCTTTAGGCGCTATATCAGGGTAAGTCCATTGCTTTCGAGCTAAGCCCGGAGCGCGCGGATCAGGGATCCGGTGAATTGCAGATGTGCCTGCTCAGATTTTCGACCTCATACAGCGGGGGTACGGGTTGAAGGAACTTAAGAGCGATTAAAGGCGTTAAATAATACCTGCCAATAGCCGGGGTAAAGTTATGCGTAGATCCACATCTCTCGTGTTAGCCGCCGTTGCTGGAAGTTGCCTCATGGTAGTTACCCCAAGAGCAGACGCTCAAGTGAGCGTTGACATTGGAGTTGCACCAGAGTGTCCCTATGGCTACTACGACGTTCCTCCTTATAACTGTGCTCCAGTTGGCTACTACGGCCCGGAGTGGTTTGCTGGCGGCGTCTTCATCGGCGCTGGTCCGTGGTTTCATGGGCCCAGCGCTTTCCACGGTTACGTGAACAATACCTTCCATCCGGACCACGGTTACAGGGGCCCAATGCCAAACCGCGGCGAGAAACCCGACCCGGCGAGGCGTGTCGATCAATCTCATTTCAAAGGAAACGAAATGCGGGATGGTCGTGGCCATACAGTCGCCGACAAGCGCTGATACTTCTGCACGAAGGCGGCAAGCAAAGCTTGACGCAATTCCGAGACCCTTTGCAGATTACTCGCGATGAGGGCGAGTAAAGATACGAGTCCTGCAACGAGAGTCGCGACGACCGCGCCAACAGCAATGTTAGGCAGTCCGAGCATGCTACGCATCGCCGCGCAGCTGTGCTCCGGCTGCGTCTGCTGTCGCGCGGGACGTTGAAGGCGGCGGTAGGTCCCGAGACCAGCCCAGCCTACGGCGGCCTCACGGCAAAGATTTGTAAGCGCGATCGCGCAAACCTATTCGCGCTGCGCTGTGGCATAGCTCAACTCGCCCCGCACTATCCGAGCGGGTGATGTCATCGGATGCGTGACACGGTGTTTGGCATCGAGGATGTGCTCGACCTCGATGCCACGCACGCACAGCGCGTCGGAGATCATCGAGCGATGGCAGCGCCACCACGTCGCTTCTGCGCACATCATTGCGGTGCGCGATTTGCGCGCCCGCTCCAGTAGCTGGACTAGGCCCTGCGCGAACTCTGCGCTGGCCATGTAGTCAGCGTAGCCGCGAAACGAGGCGTTGCGCCACGCTGTGTTTGGCGAATCCGGCGAAGCTCGTCTACGACCGCCAAGCGCTGGCAGCCAGTGATAGCCGATCGCATGTGCGGCGAGCGTCGCCGCGAGCGCTTCCTTGCCGTACTGCGGATATTTCCGCGAGCCGGGGAAGCTGCGCACGTCGACGATTGACTCGACGCGGGACCCGGCGAGCAGGCCGAGGAACTCCTCGAGCGGGCGCGTCGAATGACCGATCGTCCAGATCGTCGCGGGCGTTGCTAAGTGCGCGGACGTCGGCATCGCTCAATCGATCTTGTGCAGTGCGGTGCCCTTGTGCATCGCGACGTGGTCGGTTTTGTCGCTCTTGATCTCGAACTGCGGGTCGTCCGCACTCGCGTGACGCGTGTAACCCTTGTAGTCGGTGTTTTTCTTGTGCACCTTGATGATCATGCCGCTCACATGGCCGGCTTCCGAATTCCAGCGCACGTGATCGCTTACTTTGAATTTCGCGGTCATGTGAATAGCTCCTCTTGAGAACGGAGGATCAGGCCAGCAAAGCTTTCCCGCGCGCACAGACGTTGTCGACGGTGAACCCGTATTCGCGCAGCACGGTTTCGCCCGGCGCCGATGCGCCGAAATGCTCGACACCGATCACATCACCCGCGTCGCCGACGTAGCGATGCCAGCCCTGCGTCACACCCGCCTCGACCGCGAGGCGGGCACGAACCGAGGGTGGGAGCACCGCATCGCGGTCGGGTTTCGGCAACGCCTCGAACAGCTCCCAGCTCGGCATGGAGACGCAACGCACTGCGATGCCCTCTCGTTGCAGGCGTTCAGAGGCGGCGACGATCAGTCCGACCTCCGAGCCGCTCGCGATCAGGATCAGTTGCGGCTTGCCGTTCGCTGCGTCGCTGAGCACGTAGGCGCCGCGACGCACGCCCTGCGCTGACGCATAGCGGTTGCGATCCAACGTCGGAACCGCTTGGCGCGTCAGCACCAGCAGCACGGGGCGGTCCTTCGTTTCCAGCGCGATCTGCCACGCCACCGCGGTTTCGTTGGCATCGCCGGGGCGCAGCAGGATCAGGTTTGGAATAGCGCGCAGGTTCGCCAGCTGCTCGACCGGTTGATGGGTCGGACCGTCCTCGCCGAGTGCGATGCTGTCATGAGTGAAGACATGGATCACATGCAGGTGCGCCAAAGCGGCAAGCCGGATCGGCGGGCGCATGTAGTCAGAGAAGATCAAAAACGTCGCGCCGTACGGGATCGTGCCTCCGTGCGCCGCGAGACCGTTCGCGATGGCGCCCATCGCATGTTCGCGTACGCCAAAATGCAGGTTGCGTCCGGCATAGCCCCAGCCACCGCCTTCGGAGCCTTCTATGTCCTCGCCCGGCTTCATGGGTGGATTGAAATCGCCTAAGCCTTTCAGCGCAGTCTTCGTCGACGGATCGAGATCGGCCGAGCCGCCGGTCAATGCCGGTAGCTTCGGCGCGATCGCATTCATGACCTTGCCCGATGCCTCGCGCGTGGCGATGCCTTTCGCGTCGGCCGGAAACACCGGAATATCCGCATTCCATCCTGCGGGCAACTCGCCGCGCAGACTCCTTTGCAATTCCGAGGCAAGTTCCGGAAAGGCGTGCGTGTAGCTCGCAAGACGCTCATTCCAGGCCGCCTCGTCTTTCGCACCGCGCCCGAGAGCCTCTCGAAAATGCGCAAGCGCCGCATCGGGCACGAGGAACGCGGGCTCGACTGGCCAGTTGAGCTTTTCCTTGGTCTTGCGCACGTCGTCCACGCCCAGCGGCGAGCCGTGCGCCTCAAAGCTGTCCTGCTCGGGCGAGCCGTAGCCGATATGCGTGCGTATCAGGATCAGCGACGGCCGCCGTGTTTCCGCACGCGCTTCGGTCAGTGCGGCTGCGATGGCGGCGAGGTCGTTGCCGTCCTCGACCCGCATGGTGTGCCAGCCATAGGCGCGAAAATGGGCCGCGCGATCTTCCGTGAATGTGATGTCGGTGCCGGCGGACAGCGTCACGTAATTGTCATCGTACAGGCAGGTCAGCTTGCCGAGCTCCAGGTGCCCGGCCAGCGATGCCGCCTCGGCACCAACGCCTTCCATCAGGTCGCCATCGCTGACAATCGCATAAGTGTGATGATCGATCAGCGGGTGCCCCGAGCGGTTGTAGCGCGCGGCGAGCTGCGTTTCGCCGATGGCCATGCCGACTGCATTGGCCATGCCTTGTCCCAGCGGCCCAGTCGTGACCTCCACGCCCGGCGTGTGCCCGCGCTCCGGATGCCCCGGCGCCTTGCTGCCCCATTGGCGGAACTCTCGAATATCATCGAGGGAGAGCGCGTAACCGGTCAGATACAACAGGCTGTAGAGCAGCGCGGAACCGTGACCAGCCGAGAGCACGAAACGATCGCGATCCGGCCAATCCGGATTTCGCGGGTTATATTTGAGAAAGCGAGTCCACAATACGTAGGCCATCGGCGCCGCACCGAGCGGCATGCCGGGATGGCCGCTGTTCGCTTTTTGCACCATGTCCACTGAAAGGAAACGCATCGTGTTGACGCATTGCTGGTCGAGTTGTTCTGACATGGTCGCTTCCTGAATGGGTGCGGCTTTTCAGTTAGCCGCGATAATTGGCATTTTGACAAGAACCGTTGGTGGCGGCGGTCGCACGCTACGCGCGCGATCTGATGATCTTCGAGTATGACGTAAAGTACGCCCGCACGCGGCGCGCGTCCATGCATTAGCGAGAGCGTCGAAGTCCTGTACGGCGCGCTCCTAGCCGTAGAATATCGGCGAGCCAGTGGTGAAGCTCGTAATCAAGGCCGAGACGGTGATCTCGGCACTCGCCGGGGTGATATCTGCATGACGCCCGGCGCTCAAAGATCAAGCCTTCACTTCGTGGGATCACAATTGCTGACGCGTCTATTTGCCATGGCAGCCTTCCTCATCGGGGTATGCGTAGTCGCAGCGCATGCCGGTGTGACCCCTTGCGCAGCGCTGCGTCAGCCACGGACTGCCGCCGGCGCACTGCAAACGGAAATGCTCTGGGTGGAGGCACTGGAGAAAAAAGATGGCGACGCGCTCGCTTGCATTCGCGCACCATCTTTCATGGATACGACGTGGCAGAACCAGCTGCACTCCCGCGCTGAAATGCTGGCAAGCCTCCCACAGCGGGCGCCGGCGGTAATTCACCTGAGCAATATCGAAGTCCGGTTCTCCGCCAATAGGGCGGTCGTGCGTGGCATCAACACACTCATGCGCAGCGACGGCGGCGTAATCGGACAGGTGGATTTCGTTGACGTGTTTACCTATCGGGACGGACGCTGGCAGGCAATGACCGCACATGAAACACTCAAACGTTGATCAGCTAGAACGCCAAACGAATCCGCAAGCTTATCGAACCTCGTCTTCTGATCCTCGACATTGCCGGAATCGCGTGCGCCACGCAATGTGCCGAATGGCTCTTGAGAACTGTGGCTATCCTGATGGCACGACTTAGCTCAGCCGCGCTAAGCTCCCCGCGTTAGCCCGATGAAGTCAGGGTTGTCGCGCAACGAGGCCAGATCCGGGTCGTTCCTCATCCACCCGTAGTCCGCGTAGCCGTTGGAAATACCTTGGCGCAGCGCCTCGATGGCGCGCTGCGACTCGCCTAGCCGAGCGTACAGGCAGGCACAGTTATAGAGGATCAGCGGATCGTCGGGGCTGATCTCGAGCGCCTTGTCGCCCTCGCGCAGGGCCTCGTCCTTTCTGTTTATCTCCGCCGCGAGCGCGACCGCGTGAACCGTCCTTGCCCGCGAGTCGTCCGGGTTCTGCAGCAGGTAATTCGGCAGCAGCTCCAGCACCCGTTCACGTGCCGCGCGGGCTTCGTCCCGACGCCCGAGGCCGTCACAGGTCATCGCCAAGTCCATATAAGCCGTAAAGAACGTAGGTTTGAGCTCGATTACGCGCCGGAACAGTGGGTAGGCTTCGGCGAACTCACCGTTTGTGAAATGAATACGTCCAAGCGTCCAGTGGGCTACGAAATCCTCGGGGGCGAGTTCGACGGCCTTGCGGCTCGAAGTGGCGGCCTCCTCAAGCTTCCCCCATACGAAGTACGATAGTCCCATTGCGGTGTAGGCTTCCGGCAAGTTGCTGTCGTACATCAGCGCCTTGAACGAGAGTTCCTGCGCCCGGATGCGATATTTCTCTTGGCGGGCGAAGTACTGATACCTCTGCCCGTAGGCGGTCGAGCAGGCCGCGTACGCCGCTGCGTAGCGCGGATCGAGCTCGATCGCCTTCTCGAACAGCTGGATCGCGTACTCGACGCTGCGCTTGGTCATACGGAGCAGATAGTCCTGGCCGCGCAGGTAGAGATCGTAGGCCTGAGCGTTGACGGTGTTGCGTTTGGTAAGTGACACCTTCTCCGAAAAGGAAAGCTTGAGCTTCAGCGCCTCGACAATCTGCTGGGCGACCTGCTCCTGGATATCGAAGATGTCGTCGAGCTTGCCCTTGTAGGTGTTTCCCCAGAGCTGGCGGTTCGTTTCGACGTCGACGAGCTGGACCGTTATGCGAACCGAGTCCTGAAAGCGCCGTACGCTGCCGCCCACAATGTAGCGGGCGCCCAGTTCGCTGCCGATGGCGTGCACGTCGTGCTTGCGTTCCTTCATTTGCTTGGTCGCCCAGCGCGAGACCAGCTCGATCTCGCCCACCGACGATAGTCGTGCAGTCAGCTCCTCGGTCAGTCCGTCGCTGAAGTAATCGGTTTCCTTGTCGGGACTGATGTTGTCAAACGGCATCACGGCCAGGGCACCGCGCTCGACGGGTGCCAACGGGCGCACGTTTGCCCGTGCGTCGGGGTCTGCGGCCGTCGCGGCTGCTTTCGTTTCCTGTGGCGGAGCAAACGCGACTCCGATCCGCTCCAGCGAGCGCAGGATCGACTTCAGATTTACTTCTGAATCGCCACCCTTGAAGTACTCGACGTGCTGTATGCCGGCCAATTGGTATCTCAACGTCGGCGGAATCACCGTCGGCTCGAGGTGCACGGGCAGGATATGCCCCTTGCGCTCACTAACGAGCACTACCTCTTTGGCGACGTTGTGGGAGTGCACCGCGGACTGCGTAACCATCAGGAGCAAAACCTTGGCGCTTTCCAGGGCGTTTACGATCTGCTCGCTCCACTGCGAGGCCGCATCGATCCCACTTTGATCGATCCACAGCGACACTCCCGCGGCACGAAGTTTCGCGGCCAGCTCAAGGACCCGGTCCGCGTCATCCCGCGAATAACTTACGAAGACGTCGGCCTCTGCCGCCACGGGGCCTCCTCTCTGGGATAAGGTTAAATTGGCTGCTGCTAGCCTTTTGGGAAAGGTTAGCACGAGGCTTAGCCCACGGGGCAGTTTGGCCAAGCCGAAGCTCTCGGGCCGGTAAGGCGCGAACCCATCCTTTTAGCGCCAGCCGCGAGGAACGGCAGCACGACTGGCGTTGCCATTGCCGGAAAAAAAGCCCTCGAACGCCCCTGCCTTGCCGCTCGGACCACGCGGCAGGATCGCCGCGACCCCGGTTCGCAAGGGTCCCTTACCGACGAAGAGTCTTCCCTCGCCGGAGAGCAGCGTTTTGTATCCGACTTTCCCACCCGCCGCATCTTCCGGTTCGTCTAGGATGTAAACACCTTAGCCGTCAAACTAGCGACGTTCGATGTTTTGGTTCTGTTCGATCCGCGACGGAAGCACGCGGTCTCCGGCTTCGCCAATTTTTGCAATCACGGCGACACATGAGACGGGGGGCGGTATGGGAGTGCTGCTGCGAAGGCTGGTCATGCTTCTGCGCCCGATCAGGCAGGTCACCGGGGTTTTCAGCCTAGTCATTGGTGTCCCCCTTACCGCGCACGCCCAGGCGGCTGAAATGGACGCGCATGTATTCGGCGATCCAAACGTCTGGCAATGGGCCCCGAGCCGAACGTATCACGTCGAGAATTACAAGCTCGTGCTGCACTTCGATGAACCGAAGGGCGAGGTCTTTGGGGATGAAGTGCTCACGCTTCAACCCTTCGAACCGAATTTCCGCCGCTTCTACCTGGACAGCGCCGGACTGCTTATTGATTCGGTGATTCTGGAGCCGCGAAGTGCGCCCGTTAGGTTGACGTATAGCGCGGAAGGCTCGCGCCTGTGGATTACGCTCGATCGCGACTATGACCCGTCCAGCGTATTGAACCTGCGTATCGTGTACCACGGCTTTCCACCGACGGGTCTGTTTTTCGTAAATCCGACGCCGAAATATCCAAGCTCCCCGCAAGAGGTCTATTCACAGGGGGAACCTGAGTTCAATCATTACTGGTTTCCGTGCTGGGATTACCCGAACGACATGGGGACGAGCGAGACAGTCACGACGGTTCCCGAAGGACAGAGCGTGGTTTCGAACGGCAGGCTGGTCAGTGTCACGCGCGCCCGCGGTCAGGTGACTTACGATTGGGTGGAGAGCATACCGCACAGCTCCTATTTGATTTCGATTGCGGTGGGGCCGTGGCGCAAGGTGCCCGATGAGTATAAAGACAAGCCGGTCGATTACTACGTCCCGAATTACGTGGATGACGCGACGGCGCGGCGAGCATTGCATTTGACGCCCGACATGATTGGATTCTTTTCGCGCGCGACCGGCGTGGAATATCCCTACGAACAATATGCCCAGACGACGGTGCACAATTTCATTTTCGGCGGACAGGAAAACGTCAGCGCGACGACGCTCACGGAGGATACGCTGCATGATGAGCGTGCGGATCCCGACTACCCCAGCACGGGGCTCGTGTCGCACGAATTGGGGCAGCACTGGTTCGGCGATTTCGTGCAGGGGCGTGACTGGGCCGATATCTGGCTCAATGAGGGCTTCGCGACGTATCTCGAGGCGCTGTACACGCAGTATCATGAGGGCAACGACGCATTCCGCTTTGAGATTTACAGTGATCAGCTCAAGGAGCAGTCGCAGGACCGCGAGGAATATCGCCGGCCGATCGTTGATCGCCACTACACGGATCCCTTGCAGATGTTCGATGCGATTACGCACGAGAAGGGCGCCGTCGTGCTGGATATGCTGCGCTACGTGATCGACGGCGCAGAGGCCGCATCGCATCCGGCTTCGCAGGACGAACCGCTGTTTCGCGCTCTGCATCATTACCTGGTTGCGCATCAAGCGCAGAGCGCGGATACGGCTGACCTGGTCGAGGCAATTCGGGCAACGACCGGGCGGGAGCTCGATTGGTTCTTCCGCGAATGGGTATTCATGGCCGGGCATCCGGACTATCGAGTCGAAGCGAGCTATGACGCCACGAAGAAACTTGAAAGGATAGTCGTCGCCCAGACCCAGCAAACCGATGCGCTAACGCCTGTTTTCGACATGCCCATCGCACTGGCTTTCTACGGCGCGGGCGGTGAGCGCAAGGAGATTCAGGTTCGCGATGACTTGCAAAGCAAGGAGTTCGACGTTTTGCTCGATTTCGCGCCGCTATGGGTGGATTTCGATCCGGACGATTTGATCGATAAGACCGTGCAGTTTCCTAAGCCTATGGATGCGCTTATCGCGCAAGCCGAGAAAGACCCGTCGATGATGAGTCGCTTATGGGCCGTTGAGCAACTTGGCAAAGAGAAAGGAGCGGATGCGGCATTGACGCGCGTGCTCGGCCACGATGGCTTCTACGGCGTGCGAGCGGCTGCCGCGACAGGATTGGGAAACATCGGCACGGATCAGGCCAAATTAGCTCTGCTCTCCTCACTGGGGCAGCCGGATAGCCGCGTGCGCACAGCGGTCGTCAGGGCGCTCGGAAATTTTCAGAAGGATCGCGACGTCTACGATGCGCTCGTCAACACGCTGCACAACGATGCCAGTTATGCAGCAGAGGCCGCTGCGGCTGAGGCGCTTGGCCGATCAGGCGCCGCGCAGGCGTTCGAGGTTCTGCGGGCCGCAGCGGCGACGCAGAGGGAGCGCCACGTCATGGCGGAGATCCTGGACGGCCTGGCCGCGACCCAAGACCCGAGGGCTGCGGCAATCCTGCTCGCGCTCGCGCAACCGGGCGTCCCGGAGCGAATTCGCTCGCGTGCGCTCACTGGACTTACGCGATTGAAGGCAGTGGTCGAGCAGCATCACGCGCGCGAGCTGGCCGAAGTCGTCCGGGCAGCCCTGGCTGATCCGTTCCTTCCGGTAAGGCAGGCGGGCGAACAATTAGTTGGAGCCTTCGATCTCAAGCAATTTCGGGCGGACCTTCAAAAGGACGCAGATTCGCCCCTGATCATGCAGCGCGAGCTGGCGCAGAGCGTTTTGGAGCAATTGCATCGTTTGCAGTGATCTAACACTTGGTCTCGAACCCAACAATGCCAAGGCGATTATTTGTGTTGCTAACGCACTGAAATGCATCACCGGCTCACACACATACTTACTGACACTCCCCGCACGGCAGCGACTGAGCTGCGGAGACTGAAGCCGAAATTCACAATTCAGACATTTGAACGCTTGCAGAAGCCGATGCAGTCCTGCCCGCCGACCTGCAAGATCTGGTGGACGACCAAGTTGATACCTGCGTGGCGCAAGACCGGCTCGCCGGAATAGTTGACTCAGCCCGACAGAGGTCAAAAGAAAGCTAACCAACAACAACTTCGGCGTACATCGTCGTCTATACATCTCACTCCAAGCGGCAAGCATAGTGAAAGCGCTCAGCGAACGGCACCTACAGCCTGTTGTAATGAGACGAACCAGATCCACGCCGGCGTGCCATCACTGAACGCGGCGCTTTTTCGCAAGCGCACCATCCGCGAAACTTAAGCTTGCGCGGCTCGCAATCGCTCCGCTACCGTATTGCAAAACGAATGTCAGTCATCGCCCTCGTTCTAATTCTGTTTGCGGCAACCGCAGGTTTGCGCCTGCTCGCGGACCGGTCAGGTGTTCCCCTGCCGACACTGCTCGTCTTGGGAGGCCTGTGCTTGGCCTTCATACCGGGATTGCCGCATCTGGCGCTCGATCCGGAAACCATCTTTCTCATTTTTATTCCCCCGCTGCTCTTTTGGGCGGCACTCACGACCTCGCTGCGGGATCTGAAGCGCAACCTGCGCTCGATTACCCTGCTTGCGGTATGGCTCGTGCTCGCGACGATGTTCGTGGTGGCAGCCGTGGTGCACACACTGCTCCCCGAGTTACCGTGGGCGGTTTGTTTCGTGCTGGGCGCCATCGTATCGCCCCCCGACGCCGTCGCGGTCACCGCCAGCACGCGGCGTCTGAGCTTGCCGCGCGACATGCTGGTGATCCTCGAGGGCGAGAGTCTAGTAAACGACGCAACTGCACTGGTCGCGTATCAGATCGCACTCGCAGCCGTCGTATCCGGCACATTCTCGGTGTCACATGCCGGCGTCGAGCTGCTGTTCACGGGCGCAGGAGGTATTGCGATCGGACTCGCGACAGGCTGGTGCGTAGGATGGGTGCGCCAGCATATGACTCGCTCGAGCGTGGTCGAGAACACGCTTTCGCTCTTGAGTCCGTTCATTGCCTTCATTCCGGCGAACGAGCTTGGCTGCTCCGGCGTCCTCGCAGTAGTTACGATGGGCCTCTTCTTTGGGCGCAGGGGACCGCGCGTCGTCACGGCGGAGACGCGGCTGCAGGGCACCGCGATGTGGGAGATGCTTACCTTTCTTCTCGAGGGACTGATTTTTATCTTTATCGGACTGCAATTGCCGCAGGTGATCCAGGCACTCGACGAAGGCGAGCTCGCAAGTCTGGTAGGGGTGTCGGTCGCCGTAGTGGCTGCGATGATCGTAACCCGAATCCTGTTGATGTTCCCCGGCGCCTATCTGCCCCGCTGGATCGAGCGGGGGCTTGGACGAGCGACTACACCCTATCCGCCCTGGCGCGATCTCCTGTTCACGGGCTGGGCGGGCATTCGCGGCGGTGACTCTCTCGTGATCGCTCTCGCTCTGCCGTATGTGGGGTTGCACGGAGCCGCGCTTCCCGGCCGCAACGCCGTTATCTTCATCACATTCGTTGTCATCTTCATCACGCTCGTCGTGCAGGGTTTGACGCTCGCGCCAGTGATCCGCCTCCTGGGTATCGTGGGCGGAAACGAGGAGGAAGCGGAGGAGCGTCACGCGCGAACCACCAGCATTCGCGCGGGCGCTGAGGCGCTCGAGGGCTTCGCGACCAAAGAAGCAGGCGAGAGCGACGCGACGACGGAGCTGCGCAAAATGGTCGCGCACAAGCTGGCAAGACTGGATGGCTCGCCGACCTCGATTGCCCCCGCACATCTGCGGCCGCGCCTGGCGATGATCGCCGCCGAACGCGAGGCCGTGATTGCTCTGCGCGATCGAAACGAGATCAGCGACGTCGTCATGCGGCGGCTGCAACAAGAATTCGACCATGAGGAAGTTCTGCTCCATCAGCGATACGGAGATCTCAAGACCCCATAGGCACAAAGTCCGTAACAGCTCCCCAGAAATGCGGCTCGCGATTCAAACCCCTGGTTCTGGGCTCAAGCAGGTACGGGACAGAGAGAGCGCGTGGGAAAGCCCTTCATATGCTTGCAACGGGAGGATTCAATACTGCGTCCAGTTCTGGCAGGCGGCCGCCGTGGAGCTGCAAATAGCAACGAATGTTTCGTCCGCCATGAGTTGAAAAAATTTCATGTGCAGACATGCCCGCCATGACCCCTGCAAGCATCAGGCGACCTTGACCGTCGGAACGAAGCCGTTATCGTACGTGTCATGGGTGTCAGTACAAACCCCCAAGTCCGTCGTTAGTTGGAGACACATGAACGCGCTTCCAAAGCAATTTCTATTGGCATCTGATTTTGATCAGACGCTGAGCTTCCATGACTCAGGCCTCGTCCTGTGCGAGTTGCTCGGCATCTCAGGTTTTCAGGATCGAGTCGCGGGTCTTGCACTCAGCAACCTGGTGCAACAGGGCGGGGAGCTGGCATATCTCATCCGGCACGATCCGGAATTTCGCGGCGTTCGTCATGAGCACTTGGTCGAGACGGGGCGCCGCGTTCGGCTCAAGAGTGCGATTCAATCTCTCGTTGAATTCCTAGACCATGGTTTTGATGGGATTCGGTTTTCGTTTTTTGTCATATCCGCGGCGCCCCGTGAAATCGTGGTAGCGGCGTTGGCTGGCATCGTGGCGGCGGATCACATTTATGGTACGGAGCTGGACTTCGACCCTCGGACGGGCGAAGTGCGTGCCATCAGCCGCGTGCCCGCTGGCTACGGCAAGGTCGCAGTGATTGAGGAGCTCGAGGGCCGACTGAGCATCCCGCCGGATCGGACGATCTACGTCGGGGACGGGAGCTCTGACGTCCACGTCATGCTGCACGTGAACAGCCGAGACGGGTTCACCATCGCGGTTTCGGAGAACAAGCAATTGGCGCGAGTCGCACAGAGCACCGTTCTCAGCGACAACGCGTTCAGTATTGTGGTGCCCCTCCTGGATCAAGTTTTCGGCTGGCGTGCCGGTCGGATCCGGACCCTCTTCGAGGCGAATGGCCTCGAACTTCAAGAGTGGGAAAAGGCGAGAACCGATCGCGTGACAATCACCGAAAGCCTTCTGCTCCAGACGGAGGCAGTGGCCTGATCTTTACTATGGGCACGCCCACGGTGGATATTTTGGGATGGGCGGCGACCACCGTGTTCGTAGCATCGTACTTTTGCGCGCGTCCGGGTGTGCTCAGAGCTGTGCAGATGCTTGGAGCGGCGATGTGGGTGACGTATGGGGCCGTCATTGGTGCATGGCCCGTGATGGTGGCGAATGTGCTGGTATTTTCGGCAGCGGCCTGGACGACGTTTCGAAAGCGTCCCGATGTGCCCGCGTGAGCCGGGCTCGAGTGCAGTTGCGGCTTCTCGCGGCGGACCAAAATTGCACAGTCGTCGACGGCAACCCTCCGAGTCCGCCCAAGACGACAGATGGATACGAGGCCATCTGGCGTCCTGGGGCGTATCGCAAGGGATCACTTCGCGGCCTCGATGCATAGTCGCTGATGAACACCTGGGTGACCAGCGGACGATGAGCATGGAGTACTGCCCGTGACGGCGCGTCCTGCACACAGTCGCTGTAGACCCACCTGGGTGCGCGATCCAGCGGGTCCGACGAGCTGCAAAGCGAGCGCGCTGCGAGTGAGCGGCTCCGAATCATAGGTCAGGCTGTAGGCATCGACCGGTCGCTGATCGGTGAGAAGGTCAGCCCACCAGAAACCCGACTCCACACCCGCCGACGGCACGTACCGAAGTTGGTGCTGCCCCGGAACGGGTTTGTCCGCTGACAGTCTGTGATCCGGTGTAGCTGCGCTGCGAACAGCAGCGGCGCAACGGCTTGCCGCTAAAGTTTGCTTTGATGCCATCCGCGATGACGGCCTCCAGGAATTTTGGCTGCTGACACCCGCTTGCGTTCACGTGTCTCGCGGTACAACCGCCCGGCTGTCGCGAAACGGCGACCCAAACTCGAGCTGCAGAAAATCCGCGACGCATTGCGCGACTCTGTCATCCCGGCATGCGCCCAGCGCAAACGCGCAATTACTATGAATGTAGTTGCAATCGAGGGATGACGCTTGGATTCCCTGACCTTCTCTGCCGGTGATGGCGCCAGCTTCGCGCGCAGCCCCGGAGGGCTGGCCCTCTGCGCGGTCGCTCTCGTTCTTCTGGCGTGTACTGGCCTGACCGGATGCGGGGGCTCATCGAGCAGTCCCGATCCAACCACCACCATTCCGGTAACAGGTTCAGCGCCGACGGTCACATCCTTTGCGGCCAATCCAGCAAGCATTAAGTCCGGGTCCAGCAGCACGCTCACCTGGGCGACGATCGGGGCGACCAGCATTGCGATCACGCCGGGCACGCTCACGTCTACATCCGCGAATGGTTCAACGAGCGTGAGTCCGGCGTCGACAACGACCTACACGCTGGCAGCGACCAACGCCTCAGGCGCAATCACGTCAATGGTAACTGTAACCGTGACTGCCGCTGGCGCAGGCGGTCCCTTGAAGATAACAACCACCTCGTGTCCAGGCGGAACTCAGGGTGCGCCATATGCAGGTTGCACAATTTCCGCCAGCGGCGGCTCTTTGCCGTTTACCTTTTCGGTAAGCACAAATCCCAACAACCCCCCCTTGCCCGAAGGGCTGTCGCTCAGTGCAGCTACGGGGCAAATAAGCGGCGCCAGGATTGGCGGTCAGGGCACGTACAGCCCCCTATTTGCAGTGACCGATTCCAAGAACACTCAGGCTACCCAGCAGATCTCCTTTGCAGTTAATGGCAACAACTCATTCCTGGCAGACATATTTCCGGCAACGTCGATCTTTCACCATCGGGTGGACGCAGCCTCAACGAGCCTCCCCGTGGACACGTCGCCCGCAGCGCCCATCTACAGTGGCTATCTGTCGGCGACGATCAAGCCCTTCTTCGGGAAGGCCGACGGCGCGTTTCCGAACGGGATTCCGGCGCTAGAAGTTCCTTACAACCAGGCTGATGTGTCAGTCGCAACAACCCTGTATCAGTCCTACTTTACTTCGGGTCCCATCCCTGCGAATGCCCCGGTTGAAGGCACCAGCAACTCGACGGGAGATCGACACGTTCTCATTTATCTCGAGGCCGGTGGCGGCAACAGCCCCGCGCTCTACGAGATGTGGCAGGGAATCTACGAAGGCGGCCCGTGGACCGATTCCTCAAACGCGCTCTGGCCCGACGTGTCCTCAAATGCCCTGACGCCGCAGGGTAAGGGATCATCCGACGCTGCAGGACTTCCTGTGGCGCCGCTCCTCGTCAATGCGGACGAAGTCATTGGCACGGGGACACCGAGCTCACCCAATGGCGCGGTTCTCCATCCCATCCGATTCACGCTCAATCACATGCTGAACTATTGGGTCTGGCCTGCGACCGAGACGGCTGGTGTCGGCAGCTGCACCGCTGCAGGAGGCGGTGCAATCCCGACAAAAAGCCAGATCTCCCAATCTTCTCCTCCCGCCAGCTGCAGCATGACGGGACCTGCCGGTGAGATTTACCGCCTCAAGGCTTCGGCGGCGACTCCTGCCTGCGCCTCCACGAGTCCGCAAGCGGCGATCATCATCACGGCGCTGCGAGACTACGGGATCATCCTGGCCGACAACGGGGCAAGCGGAGGCTTGATCGGCACTCCAGACGCTCGCTGGGACGATGATGATCTTGGCTGCCTCACAAGTCTCACCTTGTCGGATTTCGAACCTGTAAACGTCGCGAGCCTCATAGTCAGTAATGACAGCGGCGCCACCAGCCATTAGCTGATCTGCAGACGNNCGCACAGCATCCGTGCGGCAGCGCACCGACTCCTGTCTGCTTTGCATCTAGTATTGCCGCAGTATGTCCAGTTAGGCGGCCCTGAAGACGGCTGGCCCAAGGACCCCAAGGTCACACCATGAATACGCCACCAGAACCCACTGTGCGAGGCCGGACGGCGCAGCCATTCGAGAACGCCCGAATCTCAGGGCACCCAGCCGGTGTGCCGGATGCGCGTACAACTGTCCTTGAGCTACCTTCTAAGGCGGATACGGTGTCCAACGTGCTCGTGGGCTGTTCATTAACGCTCATCGCGGCAAACGAAGATATCCCAGACGCAAATGCACTGGAGTTCGAAGCAGCCTTACGTGTCCGGGCCGCGGTAACAGGCTGGGACGCGTATGACATCTGGCACGGCCGCATTAGGCTCGCGCCGGGCGCGACGAGTCTATTCGTGTCAAATAGCTGATCGGTTGCCTTGCGCGTTAAGCCATAGGGCGCGCGGCCATCGTGTTCCGCTGCCTGGAGAATACCCACGGCATAATCGAGCCGGCGTCACGTCGGTCAATAATCACTGCTCTTATTCGTGTCACGGGCCTCGACGCGTGCCCCGAGCCCACTCCGGTCAGCGCGACTTCGTTCAGTGTTTCAGCGTACCGACCGAACGCTCTACTAGGTACATAGTGCACCCACTACTCCAATCGAATGCACGTTCATGATTAAGCCAAGTCGAATCGCAACATATGGTGCGGCGATCGTTATGCTACTGAGCTTGCCCGGGTGTGTTGTCGGAGGAGGAGTCGACCACGCCTATGGCGATAATCGGGGTGACAGCCGGATAGTGGATCAACCACGCGACGATCGGAGCACCAATCAGCAACGCGACGACCATCGGTGCGACGGTCCTGGCCAAATGGATTGTTCTCGGTAGACCACGCGCCGGAGCGTAGAAGCGGCAGCTGAAGGTGTGCAGCCTCGGCGACACCAAATGGCGAACTCGGACTCGAACGGCTGCCCGACAGCATCTTCAAGGCTCACGCTTATGCATCCGCGCTTATTGTGCGGGACCTCGGCCGTCATCTGTGCAGTAGCGGCCTAAGTGTGCCGCGCCTCCGATTCTCGATCATGACGGCAGCCCTTTGTGACTCTTGCTCACTGCCAAAGGCTGCCATCCATCGCTAGACCTTTATGCCAAAGGCTACTTGTTACAGTTGGAATATTCTTCCTGAGTCAAATGCCCATCGTGACTTAAATTGCATCTGGAGAAGTTCTTGCTGAGCCACTTATGGCTCTTGACATCATCGGCAGTCAGATAGCCGTGATTGTTGCTATCCAAAGTTTTGAAGTCCGGACGGTTACCGCTGCCTTGCTGCATGCCGCCTTTGTTCGGACTCACCAAATCGTTCCCGGCCGCCTTATCCTGACCAGCAGTCGGCGGCGATGCCATTGGATCTTCGCGAGCCGGTTGGGGGTTTCCCACCACGTCGTTGCCCTTGGCAGTGTCCTGTTGAGTTGAATGCGGCGACATCGCCGACGGATCTGGGGATGTTGAGGTTTGTGCATAGGCAAGTGCGCATCCGAAAAGTAATGCGGAACATGCCAGTGGCGCTAGATAGTTCGATTTCATGGAGTATCTCGTTATGGTTGGATCGTGCGTTGGGAACAAACAGTCAGCCTGAAGTCGCTAACTCCTAGGTCGCATCGTTATCTGCGGATCACGCCGTTTAACGGAAAGCGCCGGACGCGCATGCGATGCGTGCTGACTCTTAGAAGCATGGGCCGACTTTAGATTCGCGTCTGTACGGTGGCACGCAATGCGCGTGCTAAGAAGCGATCCGTGTGCGGAACGATAGACACCGCATTTCCGAGGCTATGTGTGCCAGCGACCCGACAGGCCGACTCTGCCTGTGCTTTGATGACGTCTTATTAAAGTCATATTGACGGAAATTCACATGTACATTGGCGGCGGCATACTCGGAACCATTCTCTTCATCGTTCTTATTGCCTTCGTACTGAATCGAGTCTGAGTCGATTCTGACGGCGGCACGACGGGAGACGCTATAACCGATCTGCGACTCAATATGAACGACGGTTCTGGGATGTCAAAGCCAGAGCCGACAAAGCAGGGCGCCAATGGGAGCTCGGCCCCTACGGTCGCTCCCAAGAATCAAGCCGTCAAATCGGGCAGATTGCCGCTGTTCAGAAAATAAAGGCCTGGTTCGCTTGTCTGCCACTCGGACTGATTTGTTGCAGCAGAGATGAGTTACGGCGACCAGGTGGAATGCAAGATGGCCAGCGGTAGCAAACTACGAACAGCGTCAGGTCGAGTACGCGGTGGTCATTCAGCTGCTACCAAATGAGTCTGTATTCCGAGTTTGTTTTCTTCGGCGCCCCAGTCATCGCCGCGTTGTCGCCGAACACGGGTCGGGCCTGCCAGATGTATTTTACATTCCCGAATGAGAGGTAAATATGTTACGCAATACAACGGATCTAGAGGGTTACGTCATCGGCGCGACCGACGGCACCATTGGCCACGTAAAGGATTTCTATTTCGATGACAGAGCGTGGGTCATCCGCTATCTTGTTGTCGACACTGGCGCTTGGCTTTCGAGCCGAAGCGTCCTGATTTCGCCATTCGCGATCGGTCACCCGGACTGGGCCGAAAGGATATTGCCCGTCTCGATCACCAAAGAAAAAGTGAAAAACAGTCCGGACATCGACACCAAGAAGCCCGTCTCCCGACAACAAGAATCGCAATACCTTGAGTATTACGGCTATCCCTACTATTGGGTTGGGGCCGGGGTGTGGGGTCAAGGCGCCTACCCGAGTATGATTCTGCCGGGATTTGGCACCGCGGTTCGAGGCCCTCAAGTACAAGCGCGGTATGTTGGCGCAGACGCAGAATCGGGGCGGCGCCGGAATAACGATCCTCGCTTGCGCAGTTGCAAGGAGGTAGTGAAGTATCAAATTCACGCAACCGATGGTGACATCGGCCACGTACAGGCTATGCTCGTCGATGAGGAATCCTGGGCGATTCGATACCTCATCGTGGACACGAGCAACTGGTGGCTCGGTCACCAGGTACTCATCGCACCGCAGTGGATCAAGGACGTGAGTTGGGCGGACGCCAAGGTCTCGGTCAATCTGACTCGGCTAGCAGTGAAAGGCTCTCCGCCGTACGACTCAGCGGCGCGGCTTGATCGCAATCAGGAAGTTGGCATCTACAAACATTATCGGCGTACCGGCTATTGGGCGGATGAGGTGATCCGTGAATCCGCGACATCGCGTCGGTAGACAGCAGCAGCAGTGTCTTAGCAAAGGGCAAGTGCTCGCGGTGCGCCAATCGTTGGCGAGAAGCGTCACGTGTAACAGTCGCGGGCTTGATTGACCAGGATGCGGTGCATAGCCAGCGCGCAGGGTCGTATGAAGTGCTCGTCGTCGTTGAATGCCGCTGCGTGTTCAAGTTTCAAATAGGCTTCATGGACGAGCGCGGTGGTCTGCAGCGTGGCGCCAGCGCTTACCCTTAGGCGTTCGCGTCGGGCGATGCGTCGCAAATCCTGATACATGAGCGGTATGAGTGCCGCCGCCATGCGCTGCGTCTCGACAGGAGCTCCCAGATCGCCTTCGATGGCAATCTCGCGCTCAATAGTGCGGGCCATGCCTGCCTCCGCCGTCAATGACCTGATACGACCGTAAACGGGCGCAACTTTCGGGTAACTCTAAGCCGAGCAGAGCGGAGCTCCCCTGTGATCGAAGGATTCGCCCTTCCAGCGAGTTCCGTTGCCGCGCCGGGCATGAGGGTCCGATGTGCATTTCGGAATGTCGACCGATGGCACGCTCCGATTGCTCGAGCCGCTCATTTTCGCGCGCGTGACACCGCGCTGATTTCGATGCAACATGCCCTCATTCCAAGGTCTGGTAAATCAAATCTCTCTTAGCGCACATCGCAGCAGGCAATGGTACTTTGCGACCGCACGACGACCAAGCGCGCGCGGCCGGAGTAGGTTAAATGGCTGATTGCAGACGCGTGCGTGCCTTGCTCTTTGATCTCGACGGTACTCTGGTCGACACCGAGTCTCACACCGATCAGGCCATCGAAGCCGTCGTTGCACGCCACGGCGTCACGGGTTTCACGCTGCCTCCCACTGAAACGCGCGGCCGCACCTGGGCGCACGTAGCCGAGGTCATCCGTGCGCGCACTCGGATCGAGCTGCCGGCGGCCGTGTTGACTGCAGAGTTGCTCGCTTACTGGAATGCCGCCACGGCCGATGCGCAGCCGATTCCCGGGGCCCCAGAGGCGCTGCGGGCGGCCGCGGCGCGCAAGCTGCAACTCGCGGTCGTGTCCTCGAGTCCGCGTGCGGTGATCGAGCGGATTCTCGAGAAGCTCGGGGTTGCGCATCTGGTCGATCCGAGCGCGCGCGTCGGCGGCGACGATGTGCGCAACGGCAAACCCGATCCGGAAGGCTTCCTCATGGCGGCGCGCGCACTCGGTGTTGAGCCCGACGACGCGCTGGTTTTCGAGGACAGCCGCGCAGGCTTGCTTGCGGCACGGGCGGCGGGCATGCGCTCCATGTTCATCACGTGCTGTGCCACAGACATCGCCGAGAACGCCGCGCTCGCCACGGCCGCCTTCACCCACTACGGCACGTTGCCGCCCTTGTTTTGGGATCAGCTGGTCTCCGGAACCGGGGATTTCACCGGTAAATCGTTCACGTGAAGACCGTTTATTCGCCGCTGCTGCATCGCTATCGGGGTCAGCTGTTCACCGCGACATGGCTGTCCTATTTCGGCTTCTATCTCACTCGCAAGACCTATGCGGTTCTGAAGTTGCCAATGAAGCAGCGGTTCGGTCTCGACGATGTCCACGTCGCGTACCCCTGGACCGTCTATCTGATCACCTACATGCTCGGCCAGTTTTTAGCGGCGTGGCTCGGCAGACGCATGCAGAGTCGCCGCGTGTTGCTCTACGGCATGGTCGTCTCCGCGGCCTGCAACATAGAGCTCGGATGGCTCGTCGACTCGCACCAGGCAAGCGCCTACCTGTGGATGTGCGTCACGATGGGCATTCACGGATTTGCGCAAGCGACCGGCTGGCCGCACAACGTCGGCTTGTTCGCGAATTGGACGCGCCGCTCCGAACGAGGAACGCTGTTCGGAATCTGGGGAACCTGTTACCAGCTCGGGGCGATCGCAGGAAAAGTGCTCGCTGCATTCCTCCTGGGTTGGCTCGGCATGGCATGGTCGTACTTTGGTTCGAGCATCGTACTTCTCGCGATCACGGTGCTATTCGCGTTCTGGGCGCGCGAGCGACCGGAGTCGGTCGGACTGTCACTCGAGGACAAAGCGGAGCCCGATGCGCCGGCGGCAAGTGCGGGCGGCACGGCGACCGCTCAGCCGACGCCGCTGCCAGCAGGTTGGATCGGATCAATCATCGCGATGGGTCTCATCTACTTCGGCTTCAAGTTTCTCCGCTACGCGCTCGACAGCTGGTCGGCGCTCATACTCGGAGAGCAGTTCGGTATGTCCTCGGTCCGAGCAGGGTACTGGTCCGCCGCATTCGACTGGATCGGATTCCTCGGCGTGATTACCGGCGGTGTCTGGTCGGATCGAATTGCGGGCGCACGCCGCACCCCCGTGATCTTCTGGATGACACTCGGGTGTCTCGTATGCACAACTCTGATGTGGCTCGTCGGATTGTCCTCGATGACTTTTTTCGTAGTGCTGCTCGGCCTCATCGGCTTTACGGCGATGGGTCCCGACTCGCTGCTGTCCGGGGCGTGCGCGATGGATGCGGGCAGCCGGCGGCAGGCGGCGCTCGCCGCTGGCATCATCAATGGAGTCGGCTCGATCGGCCCAATCGTCCAGGAACCGGTGATCGGCTGGTTGAAGCAGACCTCTGGTGTGCATGCTGTCCTACTGCTCCTGGTAGGCGTCGGGTGTCTGACCACAATAGGCACCGGACTGCTGATGCGCTTCGAGCGCGGCCGCCTCTAAAGAGCGCCGAACACCATCCGCTGGCAGCGACGTGACCGTCCCGGAACCGAGATTCATTCCTACGGCGCGCGATGCGGGGCGTAGCTATACGTGCCATGTCGGATGCACAATCCGATGGAGCAAGAGCGGCCGCGACGCTGAACGATGCAGATGGTGTTTCATGCGGCTCTCCCGCACTTTTTTGTCCACACTAAACGGCGACGCGCACCGCGCCCTCCGTATCCCAGCGCAATGGTGCGATTCTCGGCAGGATGAGCACCCAGCCTACGACACCGAGCACATTGACCAGGCCCGCGAGCGCAAAGGCGCTTGCGAAGCTGCCGGTCGCGTCGACGAGGACTCCGGTCACCAGCGGCGCGAGGACGCCGGCGAAGTTCCCACAGGTGTTCTGAACGCCCACCCAGCGGCCAGCGGCCGTCGGCCCCGCCATGATCTGGGGAATCGCGAATACGCCGGGTGCCGCCAAGCCCAACACGACTTCGTAGGCAAAAAGGCAGGC
>PLIX01000046.1 GCA_003140135.1 Gammaproteobacteria bacterium | reverse complement strand
CGCAGGTCGACAAATTCCGGGCGCACGACTATGGGCTGATTCCGGTGGAGCGCTATTTCAAGCTCAAGGGCAAGCGCCAGCTCGACTACATCTCATCACAGGGCTGTAACTTCCGCTGTGCATTCTGCTCGGACCCGTTCGTCTACGGGCGCAAGTGGGTGGGGCTTGAGCCGACACGCATGGCGCTGCGCTTGAAACAGCTCTGGGATCAGTACCATTTTGATGATGTCAATTTCCAGGACGAGACCTTCTTCACGCAACGCGATCGCGTCCAGGCGCTGGCCGATCGCATCGTCGAGTCCGGAATGAAAATCACCTGGGCGGCGACGATGCGTGCCGATCAGGGCGTGCGACTGCCGGAGGAAGCCTGGGCACGCTGCAAGCAGTCGGGCCTGCGCCGGCTGCTCGTTGGCGTTGAGTCCGGTTCCAACGAGATGCTGAAGCGCATCCGCAAGGACATCAAGATCGAGCAGGTGTTTCGCACCGCCGAGAAGATGCTCAAATACGATATTGCCGGTCACTTTCCGTTCATCGTCGGCTTTCCTGAGGAGAGCGACGCCAGCATCCAGGCCACACTCGACTGCGCGAAGAAACTGCGCTCGCTGAGCCCGGATTTCCTGACGCCGATCTACTACTTCAAGCCATACCCCGGCAGTGAGCTCGTGATCGAAGCCGTCGCCCGGGGATTTCGTCTGCCGGAGACCCTCGAGGCGTGGGCGCAGTTTGACTACGTCGCGGGAATGCCGGGCCCATGGGTCTCGCCCGAAAAATTCAAGCTCATCGAGCGCTTCAAGTTTTTTCACGAGCTGGCATGGAAGCGCGCGTCGCGCGGCAAGAAGATCCTGCAGCAGCTCGCGCGCTACCGCTGCACCCAGGATGACTATCGATGGCCGGTGGAGATGCTCGTGACACGCTGGTTTGTCCCCGAGCAGAGGCTCTCATGAACGCATCGCCGCGCGTCCTGCTCATCAATCCGACGATCACGGGTCGCCGGCACGCGCGTTTTCCGCTTGCGATCCTGAGCTTGTCCGCGTCACTTGACGGCAAGTACCCCTCGACCCTGATCGACGGCAATATCGACCGGGACTTCATCGCCACCGCGGTGCGCGCCGTCGATGCGGGCGACGTCGATGCCGTGGGCGTCACCGTCATGGGAGGGCCGCAGCTGACCTCCGCCATCGCGGTCTCGCAGGCAATCCACGCGCAACGGCCGGCAGTGCCGATCATCTGGGGCGGCGCTTTTCCGACCGTCTGTCCGGATGCCGCCTTGCAGGCGCCGTACGTCGAGTACGCCGTGAGAGGGCAAGGCGAGAACACCTTTGTCGAGCTTCTGGATGCACTCGCTGCCCGCGAGCCTGCGGCGCTCGGATCGATTCGCGGCCTGACATGGCGCCGCAGCGGCGAGATCGTGCACAACAAGGAGCGCGTGTTTTCCGCTGCAAGCCTTGCCGGCAGGCTCCCCTACGAGCACCTCGAGAACCCGCGGCAATATCTGCCCAGGACCTATCTTGGGATGCATACCGCAGGCTACCAGGCGGCGTTGGGGTGCCGGTTTCGCTGTACCTTCTGCGGCGTCGCAACGATGTATCGCGGCAAGATGGCGTTGCCGCCCGCGGCGCGCCTCGAGCAGGACCTTCGATTCCTGCGGGATCAGCTCGGCGTCGACTCCATTCAATTCTACGATCACAACTTCTTCGACCGCGAAGTTGACATGGTACCGTTGCTCGAAGTCATGGCGAAATTCGAGCTGCCCTGGTGGTGCTTTGCGCGCTCCGACGCATTGGCCAATCTATCGGAGCGCTCCTGGGGGCTCGTCAAGAAGAGCCGGCTGCGCATGGCATACATCGGCGCGGAGTCTCCCAGCGATTGGTTGCTGCACGATATCCGCAAGGGGACCCGCAGCGATCAGACGCTGGCGGCGATAGAAAAATGCCGCAGCCATGGCGTCGTTCCAGAGCTTTCTTTCATGTTAGCGCCGCCGCAGGACCCCGAGGGCGAGACCGAAAAAACCTTCGAGTTCATCCGTCACATCAAGCGGGTGCACCCCGCAACGGAGGTCATGATTTACATCTACACCCCGCTGCCGCGGCTTCACGGCGCGCCGAACGGGGCCGAGACGCGCAAGACGAGCGAACTTCGTGATTACGCGGGCCGTCCCATCGTGTTTCCACGCACGGCGGATGAATGGGCGCGCCCGGAATGGCTCGCCTACTGGTGCCACAAGGATGCGCCCTGGCTCTCCGCGCGCCTGCGGCAGCGGATCGTCGATTTCACAACCGTGCTGGGCTGCCGATTCCCGACCATCATGGACATCCGTGCGTCTTCCTGGGGCAAATCCGCCCTGCGAACGCTCGCGTCCTGGCGCTATCGCTATCGAAAATACGATCACCCCTGGGAGCTGCGCGCTTCGAGAAAACTCGTCCGCCATTGGGACCCGCGTGTGATGAGCCTGTGACAATCACGTCGCGGCCGCCCATGAACGTCGTCCAAATAAGCTTTTTCAATGACCCCGCAGGACGCTTGCCGGAGGAACTGCTGGTGGCGTGGCCGTCTCTCGTCGACGTGGCAGACGCCGCCTGCCAGGCCGGCGCTCGCGTAGCGGTCGTGCAAGCATGCGCGCATTCGCAGCATCTGGAACGCCGGGACGTACGCTACTACTTTATGCCATTCGGCCATTCCTCGCCTGCGAGCGCTCGCAACGGCGCCCTGGGCGAATTGCTGCGCGCTCTCGCCCCGGATGTCTGCCATGTGCACGGCCTTGGCTTTCATCAGGATGTACTGGCGCTGGCTGCGATGCTGCCGCGCATTCCGATTGTCCTGCAGGATCATGCCAATAGGCCGCCGCGCTTGTGGCGCCGAGCGCTGTGGCGACGCGGCCTGTCCGTCGCTTCAGGCATCACATTTTGCTCACTGGAGCAGGCGCGGCCCTTTGTAGATGCCGGTCTTATTGATTCAAGAACGGAGCTGTACGCCATTCCCGAGTCGACATGTCGATTTTTGCCCGGGGATCAGGCGGAGGCGCGCCGAGCCACCGATCTTAGAGGCGATCCGGCCGTTTTGTGGGTGGGACACCTGGACGTCAACAAAGACCCGCTCACGGTGCTGGGCGGCATCAGTGAGGCCGCACGAGTGCTGCCCGGATTGCAGATGTATTGTTGCTTCGGTGTCGCGCCGCTCCTGCGCGAAGTACAGGCGCGAATTGCACAGGACCCGTTGCTGCGCGAGCGCGTGCACCTTCTGGGGCGCGTCCCGCATGAAAGAGTCCAGCATCTGATGCGCGCGGCGGATTTATTCGTGCTCGGCAGCCATCGGGAGGGCAGCGGCTTCTCTCTAATCGAGGCGCTCGCCTGTGGATTGCCGCCGGTGGTCACGGATATCCCATCTTTTCGCTCGCTCACCGGAGCGGGGGCCGTGGGGGCGTTGTGGCCGTGTGGCGATCCACGCGCTCTATGCGCAGCACTGCTGTCGGTCGCGGCACACGTGGGTCCCGCGGGTCGTGCGACCGTGCGCACGCACTTCGAGCATGAATTGTCCTTTGACGCCCTGGGGTTGAAGCTCGCCGCGATGTATCAGGATATGGTCGCGCGCAAGGGCAGCACCGTCCTCGCCGCAACACGAGCCAAATACGACCCAGGGCCGCGGACCTCTTGAGGAGCCGCTGTCATGGCGCCGGCGGTGTCGATCATTCTGCCCACGTACGATCGCCTGGAATTTCTTCCGGCCGCGATCGAGTCGGTATTCGCGCAGAGCTTCACGGACTGGGAGTTGCTTGTTGCGGACGACGGCTCGAGCGCCGACACGAGGACTTTCCTGCAGGCCCTTGCAGATCCGCCGCGGGTCAGAGTTATCTGGCTCGCGCACAGCGGCAAGCCGAGTGTCGCACGCAATGCCGCACTGCGCGAAGCGCGTGGTGAGTATGTGGCCTTTCTGGACTCTGACGATGTCTGGCTGCCCGGGAAACTCGCCGCGCAGATGGCGTCGCTGCGTCGCCACCCGCAGCGCCAGTGGAGTTACACGAGGTTTGCCCAGGTGGATGCAGCGGGTCATGCGCGTGCCTCGGCCAACATCACGGACTGGCCAGCTCCGAGCGGCTGGATTCTGGAGAAGCTCCTGAAGGATGAAACTGTCATTGCCCTGCCGAGCGTAGTCGTATCGCAACTGCTCTTACAGCAGCTCGGGGGATTCGATGAAGAGCTCGTGATGTGCGAGGACGACGAGCTGTGGTTGCGGTTGGCCGCGCATAGCGAGATCGACGGCATCGACGAGCCGCTCACCTTGATACGCCGCCACGGCCAGCATTCCGGAAGCGACATTGCCGCATGGCAGGATCGCAGACGCGTCTTCGACAAGGCGGCGCGCGCCGGCGCCGGCGGTCAGCATGACGCCCTGTTACGCAAGCTGCGGGTCGAGATGGCTACTGGACTTGCGAAGAGCCAGGCCGCTTCCGGAGAACGTCTCAGTGTTCTCGGCACCTTGCTCTCAAGCGTGCCGTACTCCTGGCGTTACCGCGCGTGGTGGCTCGGCGCATTGGCGGCGACGGTCAAAGCTTTTGCACCGGCAGGCGTACAAGACGTGATTCGCCGCTATCGTCGCCGAGAGATCGCGCAGCGGGGCTAGCGGCGCTCATGAAACTCGAATCGGCATCCTCGGCGGATGATTGGCGGATCAATAATTTTGACCTGATTCGGCTGCTCGCAGCGCTGCAGGTGGCGATAGTGCATACGATGCTCGCCTTCAAGCTGTACGGCATCAATGCCACGTTTTTCAACCTCGGCGTGCGCCTTTTTCCCGGGGTGCCGATTTTCTTCGTGATCAGCGGCTTCCTGATTTCGAAATCCTACGAACGCTCCAATTCGCTTCGTGACTACTATAGAAATCGATGCCTGCGCATTTTCCCCGCACTGTGGGTTTGCCTTGCCGCTAGCGTCGGCGTGATATTGATTGCCGGCGTCAGTGTCTTGGGCCCGGTGTCGACGCGCGAGTGGCTTGCCTGGTGGGCCGCGCAGATGAGCCTTTTTCAGCAATTCGGTCCCGATTTTCTGCAGCCGGTGGGCATGGGCTCGCTCAACGGTAGTCTATGGACGATTCCAGTTGAGCTTGAATTCTATCTCCTGCTGCCGGTGATCTACGCCGCGTTGCGGCTGCGCCAGCGGCGCGGCGATATCCCACTGCTGTGCGTGCTGGCAGGCAGCCTCGCCCTGCACTTCGTGTACTGTCGTCCCTCGCTCTTGCCGGCTCCCCCGCCCCACACATTCCTGGTGGAGACCGCGGTGCCGTACTTGTGGATATTTCTCGTCGGCGTGCTGATGCAAAGACATTGGACTGCGCTGCGCGGCTGGCTCGCAGGACGCGCTCATTGGTGGCTCCTCGGCTACCTGCTGCTCTGCGTGGTTGCGAAGCGGCTGCACATCTACGTCGGCAGCGCCGACATCAGCCCATTGTTTCTGCTGCCNNTTGCGCCACAATGACATCTCCTACGGCACCTATATCTATCACGCACTCGTGCTCAATTTGATGCTGCTGTTCGCTGTGCAGGGCGACTTCCTGTCTGCTGTGGCGGCTCTAGCCATTTCGTTGGGGCTCGGGGCGGCATCCTGGTGGTTCGTCGAGCGGCCGTTTCTCGGGCGCAAGCGCAAATCTCTGCGAGCGGCTATGCAGGCACCGCTGCGAAGCCGGGAACTGCCGGAGCCTGCCGGATCGCTGCGCTCGCCAGGGTGAGCGCCGGCGCGACGCCTGAAATCAATGAGGGCGCGCCTGGTTTCGCAAGCCGCACTTCTGGAACAGGAGAAACAGGAACCGGCTTGTGGTCATGGGCATCCACGAGGGGCGATGGCGAGGACGGCCAGCGACGCCATTCACCTGTGGCGTCTGCTTTGACGGCAGGCCGCGAAAAACGCGTTCAAGTTTGAAGTAGGGTGCGCCTTGGCCGGCGAAGTCCGCGAGCCGCCGCCGGATGATGGGGGCTTGTGCGCCCGGAACCGAAAAATGGCCGCTCCACCACAGCCGCGGCGCGTTCCGCCACCACCAGCTGTAGCGCAGATCGCCGATGAAATAGGGATTGAGAACGCTGGCCAGCACTTTACCGCTCGGGCCCGTGAGAGCATGGAAGGTGGCAAAGAGCTCGTTCAGGTCGCCGATCAGGTTGAGCGGCGCAAAGTTTGCAGTGACGAGATCGATGGCGCTGCCGGCAGTCGCGCGGTGACGCGCGAGGAACTGGGGATAAGTCCCCGTTTCAAGCCTAACGCTACCCGCCGTGATGAGATCGCGGCAATGTTCGGCAAAAAACTCGCACATCTTTGCATCGACGTCGTAGGCCGCAACGCCGCGCCCCTGCTCGGCATAGAACCGGGCGTCGATACCAGGCCCTGCGCCGAAGTCGAAAAGCGCGGCGCCCGGCGGCGCAACCTTAAGCGCAAGATCCAAGAATGCCGCGCGCGCGCGCCGGTCCGACTCGAGTGCGGTGATCTGCTGGACGTATTCCGCGCCCGTGACGATCTTTTGGGAAGTGCCGGTCGCCACTACGGGACCTCTGCGACGGCGAGCGTGAAACTCTGCAGAAAATGGAAATCCAGCCGCCGCAGCGCGAACTGCGCATGCCGTGGATCGCACAGACGTCCGAGCTCAGCGAAGTCGGCACCGCCGAGGTAGGGGCGCAGCCGCTCGCCCCATGTGCCGCGGATCATCGCCTCGAGAATATAGGCCTCGTCTGCCCGAGCCAACGGCGAGACGCGCTCGATCATGCAGGTGTGCACGCTGACATGGCGCAACTGCGCGCGGCGCAGGAGCCCAACGAGACTGCGGATGTCCGCGAGGGCGCGTTCGTCGAGGGCGTAGCGCTCGCGGTAGTACTGACGCACCGCCTCATTGGTCAATCGTTCGAGTCGTGCATCCCAGGCAAAGTACATGTCGGGCACGAGCGAGCTTTGACCGAGCGCGATACGGCCACCGGGTCGCAGCAGCGTTGCAAGCGTGTGAATGCCTTGCGATGGATCGCGCAGATGGTTGATCGTATTGACCGACCAGATGAGATCGAAGCTGGCGCGCGCCAGAGGCGGCTTCATGAGATCGGCCTGCAGCACTGCCGTGCGCGCAACGCTGCACGCGTGCGCAGCCCTGGTGTGGGCGGCTGCAAGATCAAAGCCTACCACCAACCCCCCAGGCTCGACCGCCTGCAGAAGCCATGGTAGCGCCTCGCCGGTTCCGCAGCCCGCATCGACGACGCGCATCCCGGCCTCAAGGTCAAGGCGCTCGATCGCAGCGCGCAGCTCGGGTGCGGCGAACGAATTGAATAGTTGCAATTTTTGCACGTAGTCGCGCGCCGGCGTGTCACCGAGAAGGCCGGCTGAGGCGCTCGCTTGCTGCACTTGAACGTTCATTCCGAGACTTAAGGCGTCATGGGAAAGAGGCATCGGGCGGTCGAACAGGTGCCCGCCGCCGTTTTCTCAGAAGAAGCCGTGCACTTCAAGGAAGTAGAGCCGTACGTGCTCGGCATCATCCTGCGGGATGCCGTCCGAGTAACGCACACCCGCTCGCAGCTGCAGGAACTGAATCGGCGTCAGCTCGTACACCAAACTCCAGCGCGTCTGCTCGTTTTCAGCCACATTGCGGTCGGGATCCAAGAATTCACTCGTGATTTTCAAATTGTTGCCGCGGGCGATGAGCCAGTTGGCCTCGAGCAGGGTGGCCAGCATCTTGCCACCGTCGTTTGGAATACTCTTGTCGTCCACCAATTCGGCTTGCGCGAGCCACGCAATCGGCCCGGTCTTCAGCCCTCCGAATAGCGCAAGAGCACTCTTACTGCCCGCAGCCGCGTCATTGACATTCAACCCCAGTCCCAGCCGCCACTGCGGTTCGACGTAGATCAACTGGCCGCTGTACTGCTTGCCGTGATCGATTTCGGGACCGCCCGCCGTGCCGTTGCTCACGGCAAATTGCGCATCCCACGCATTGTGCTCCCAACCAAGCTCAGCACCCTGGTCCGGCGTCGTCATGTTGATGCCCGAGGCCGTTTGAATGAAGGCGGTCTGGTCCTGCAGCCGCAGACCAAAGGGCAGATACAGCTGTCCGGCCTTCAGATACCACTCGTGGGAGGCCGACCAGTACATGCCGTACGCCTCGCGGTTGAGGGCTCCGCCGGGAGCCACTTGCTCATCCACATACACTGCCAGCCGGTTGGGGATGACCGTTCCATTGAGGTAGATGCGTGCCTGTTCCAGGGCGAAGGAGTCGACTGAGGGGCTGCCGGGAGTCGTTTCATACTCGCCGTCGAAACGCAGGTCGCCGCCGACTGACACGAAGCGGTTGAGTTCCCCCACCCAGGTGTCCGCACCGGTATCCAGATGCTGGTGCGGCATGACGCTCTGCGCGAACGCATCCCCGAAGGGGGTGCGCAACCCGCCACCGGTTGGATTGACGTGGCACTGACCGCACTTCAGGCCCATTTGGACCGCAAGATACGGCTCCGCATGCGCCGGGCATGTGAGGAACAAGAGCGCTATCAGCAGGCTACCGAGCGTCGCTCGAAAATAACCGCTATTCATGGACCGGGTTCGACGGCAAATGCAAAGGCATGATCGCCGGCAAGCGCCGTGGCATCGACATCCGCGAGGCCCCCCCCGCCCGTGCCGCGCACGCTGACACGGTACGCTCCCGGCCCGAGGGCGGCGCGCGGCAGGATGACGATGACGCTTGGATTGCCGGTCGCGAGTGCAGCGTGGATGGGCAGTGGCTGCATCGTTGTCGTATCGGTCATATCGATTTGCTCAAGTGCGATGTTCGTGTCATTAACGAGCGATGCGTCAACTTCATGATTGAAGGCGACCACGATCTGCCGCAGGGGTGCTGACAGGTGCGCGCCGTCAACCGGCGCAGTGCCGACGATGGCGAAAGCCCGGGCGGATTCGCGGCTCGAGCTCACCTCCATCGACGCCGAATTTGGCGCGCCATTCGTAATCCATTGGCGGATCGCATCGATGGTGGATTGCGGCAGATAAGGGCCCCCAAGCGGCATCTGGCCGCCGACGATCCCCGCGCTGCCCTGGAGCTTCAAGACGAGATAACTCTCATCCGGATCTCCTGGCATGACCCGCAACAGACTCGGGACTTCTGCGCTCGGCACGCCGACGAGCAGGTTGTAGCTATCGGCCGCATCCAGGCGCAGCCCCTCCGGCGCGCTGGCTCCGATATGGCAGCGCGTGCAAATGGGCGTGAATACATTGGCCTGGATCGATTGCAGTTCGGCAGTCAGTGGGCCACTCGCGCCGCTGGACTCGGAGCCTATGGGTTGTCCGTTCTGATCCAAACCCGCCCCGTTGCCCGCGCAACCCGCGCATGCCAGGAGCGCAAGCAGTGCAAGACCTCGCGATCGTCCGGTCCACCGCATCCCAATAGCTCGCGCAATGTGAAATCTGCGGGTAAGTACCCGCCGCCCTGAGTCGGGGTTTCCACTCCACAAAAAGATAATTCTGCCGGCGCGTGCCGCCATGCTCGCGCATGGAATTCTCTGCCCAGGGCGGCGCGCTGCAGCACGCCGCGAAAACCCCGGGCTCGGTTGAACCTAATCCGCCGCCGCAGGAACTGACCCCAGAAGACACTCATTAGACTGCGCCCTTCGCCTCTGGAACAGCGCGAGCGTGTCTGCGGACGTCGCACCTGTAAGGGACCGGAGCGCTCAAGAGCATGCTGTCGATCTTGGTTGGCCACTCGTATTTCCTCCGGTTCGATCAGAAGCAATGGGAGCGCGCCAAGCCCTATCCGCCGTTGGCCACACTGCAGGTGGCCACAAGCCTGCGTCGTGCGGGGCATACAGTGACCCTCTTCGATGCGATGCTCGCGCCGGGCACTGCGGACTACGACGCTCAATTGCGCCGCGACGCCCCGCAGATCGCACTGCTGTACGAGGACAACTACAACTTCCTCAGCAAAATGTGTTTGAGCACGATGCGCGCGGCTGCCTGTCGCATGGTCGCAAGCGCGCATCGCGCAGGCGCACGAGTCATCGTGGCCGGATCCGACGCATCCGATGCGCCGCAGCCCTATTTGGCAGCAGGCGCCGAAGTGGTGCTCATCGGCGAGGGCCTGGCCACCCTGCGTATCCTTATGGAGAGGCTCGATGCTTGCCCACAACTGCCTACGCAGGAGCTCATAGCGGGTCTTACGGGTATTGCCTCGACAGTCGACAACACGCTCACCGCCGCAAACCTCAATGCGCTGCCCCTGCATGCCCCTGCCGCAGAACTGCCCGCTTGGGACTTGATCGACGTGGAACAGTATCGCGCGCTGTGGTACGCCGCCCACGGTTATTTCAGCCTCAACATCGCAGCATCGCGCGGCTGCCCGTTCCGCTGTAACTGGTGCGCCAAACCGATCTGGGGAAACCGCTACTTGCAACGCCCGGCGGCGGACGTGGCCGCCGAAATGACCTATTTGAAGCACACGTTCCACCCCGAGCACATATGGTTTGCCGACGATATATTCGGCTTTCGCGTTGATTGGGTAACGGAATTCTCCGCCGCGGTGCACGCGTCGCATGGATCCATTCCCTTTACGATTCAAACGCGCGCGGACCTCATGAGCGAGGCCATGGCGCTCGCGCTCAAGAGCGCGCAGTGCCGCGAGGTCTGGCTCGGAGCGGAGAGCGGCAGCCAGAGGATCCTCGATGCCATGAACAAAGGCACGCGGGTCGAAGACATCCCGGTCGCCCGCGCACGGCTTGCGGCACAGAACATTCGCGTTGGGCTCTTTATCCAGTTGGGCTATCTCGGGGAGGACCTGCAGGATATTCTCGCGACTCGCAGCCTGCTCGAACACGCCCGCCCTGACGAGATCGGCGTCAGCGTCTCGTATCCACTGCCGGGAACGAAGTTCTACGAGCTCGTCAAGGAGCAGCTGCAGGAGAAAACCCATTGGCAGGAGAGCAATGATCTGGAGATGATGTTTGAGGGTACCTATGCCTCAGACTTCTACCGCACCATTCGCGACCTGCTGCACGATCAGGTCGCCATCGAGAAGCTGAACCTATATAAGCGTAAGGTCGACTACCAACGCGAGCGACGCTCGCTCGAACACCGCTGGGCGCACCTGATCTCAAGCGAGCAACGCTATCGCGTGCGCACGAGCGCGAGCACCCCAGCGGCCATGAATTGATGCGCCCGCGATACGTGCAGCGCTGAGCGCGCGCGCTCATAAGCCGACTCGCCAAACACAGCGCGCTGTGAGTGCAATCTCGACATCGCCAAGAGCGGCCATCGAACCCGCACGCCGTGCCGTGCAGGCCGCGTTGCGCAAGACGACTGAGACTCTCGCCGATGAGCTTGCACAGCCGCGCCCCGCTGCGCCGCAGTGGTCCGGTTTCGAGTGGCGCATCGCCCGCGCGGTCGCAACCATGCACGGCGTCTCGTCGCTGCTGTCGAGCGCCTTGCGCTGGCAAGGTCCGGCCGGCTGGGTGCAGTTCCTGAGCGAGCAGCGCGAGCATACGGTGCGGCGCTATCAGCGCACGAGCGAACTACTGCAGCTCATCGACGAGCACGCCTGCGCTTGCGGGATCGCTCTCATCGGTCTGAAGGGCGCAGCGCTGCATGCCATCGGCCTCTATGCCGGCGGTGAGCGGCCCATGGCAGATATCGATCTGCTCGCGCATGAGGAGGATTCGGTGCGCACGGCGCAGCTCCTCGGGACGCTTGGGTTTCGCGAAACCTATGCGACGTGGAAGCACCGCGTCTTCGAGCCTCAGGAGATGCGCGCATCGGCGGCGTTTGGCGAGCACGCCGATAACGCGATGAAGATCGAGCTGCATACACGCATCCAAGAGATCCTGCCGCTGCGCGCCGTGGACGTATCGGAGCAGATGTTCGCGCAGCCCCTGCGGCCGGGCCTCAACGGCTATCCGTCGAGAGCGGCGCTCATGATGCATCTGCTCTTGCACGCATCCGGCGCCATGGTGTTTCGGGCGCTGCGCCTCCTCAATCTGCACGATATTGCACGCCTGGCGGCGCTCATGAGCGATCAGGATTGGGACGAATTCCTGCTTCGCGGCAATGCGCACGGCAAACGCATGTGGTGGGCATTGCCGCCTCTTGCGCTCACCGCACGCTACTATCGGTGCATAGCGCAGAGGATTCTCGTGTCTGTCGGCGCCGGGTGTCCCTGGCTCCTGCAGCAGGCGTGTCAGCGCCGCAGCCTCACGGAAGTGTCGTTCTCGCATCTTTGGATCAGTGCCTTTCCCGGAATAGAGTGGGCGCAGTCGATGCGCGAAATGCTCGCCTATGTCGGGCGGCGCCTGCTGCCGGATGCCGAAGCGCGCGCGATGCGCGAAGTAATCACCGCCGCCCAGCCGTTTGCGGCGGAAGATCCCTGGGCGCGCATGTCTCAAGGACGGCGCATAGTGCGGTGGCTGATCGCGCGTCAAGTGAGAGCGGAAACGTTGCGCCCGGTGCGCATGGCTCTTGCAGAACCGCGCTGAGCGCGCGCGAGCTACCGTGCCGCCGCGAGCCCGTCATAGAGCGCCTGAAAACGCCGCGCCGTGTGGTCGGCATCCTCGCGCGTGGCGCGCCGCAGAGCCTCGTGCGCCATGCGCAGACGCTGTTCCTCATCGCCTAGCAGCGTGCCGATCGCGCACGCCAGCGCCGCCGCGTCGCCGACGGGTACACACCTGGCGGCGATGGGCGCCCATTCGAGGATATGGCCCACGGCAGTCCCCACCGTGGGCACACCGACCGCGGCGGCCTCCAGCATCACGATGGGACCTGCCTCGTGGCGCGACGACATGATCATGAGGTCGGCCGCCGCGACCAGCGCTCGCAAGTGTCGCTGCGGTACGAAGCCGCGGAAATTTATGCTGCCGGCAATCCCTAAGCGATGGGCGAGCGCCTGTACTTCGCCGCCCAAGGTATCCTCACCGACGATGTCCATCTCAAAGCGAGTGCCCGATTTTGCAAGCTCCGCAAGCGCAAACAGCAGGGTCTGTTGGTCCTTCACGCGGTTGAGACTTGCAACGTGGATTAACCGCGCGCACGCGCCCTGACGGCGCAGCCTGGGCTCGCGCGGCGGCCAAGCGCATAGATCAACACCAAGCGCCACACGCTGCGCCGTCACGCCAAGCTGCCGCAGCGCCTGTATCACCGGAGCGCTCGCCGCGGTAACTACGGATGCCGCGCGCAGCACCTGCTTCTCGCGTACTCGGCTGCGCCATCGCAAGCTTCCGCCGTAGCCGATCTCCGGCAGGCAAACGAGTTCACCCCCGCCGATGTGAATGAGACTCGGAACGCCGAGTATCTTCGCGGCCGTGACCGCCACGAGGCCGCACGACCCCGACCATATGGCATGCACGAGATCGAACCGGGAGGAACGATGCGCGTTATAGAGCGCCCAGAGCGCCCGCAGGCGCGTGTAGGGCAAACCAATGTTGTGCACGCGCGCACCCGCCAGATCCCAGCTGTCCGCGCGCGCTCCCTGGCGCAGGGCGAAGACTTGGACATCATGCTGAAGCGCGAGCCGCCCTATCAGCGCGAGGAGCGCCGGAATCACCCGATATTCGCCCGAACGGTCCACTCCGCCAGGCACGACCAGTGCAACTCTCATGAGATTTGTACAGGCAATAGCTGCCCTGTTTGTGCCCGCTCGCACGCTTCAGGTTCCATGGCCGCCAGCCGTCGGGCAAATCTCGTCGCGACCGGACAGATGCCGGGCGTGGGCCGCCGCGGTCCGCGCGATTCGGGCAGCGGCGAGGCCGAAAGTCCTCGAAACGCATACGCCATGCACGCGCATCCGTTGGCGGGTGCTGCGCGCCTTGCCCTGAGGAGGGTGCCTTGGAATATCGCAGGCCCTTCTAACGGTCGCGCCTGCCCGTGAGGTCCTCCAATGCGGCAACGGCCTCCTGCGGATGCCGCCCTCTGCGCAGCTCAAATGCCTCGAGCAGCGCGGCGTTCCGTTTGAAGGCACGCCACTCGCTAAGGCTCGCGGCATAGGGCTGACTCGCCACCAGATATTCCCGCACGCGGGACTTACCCAGAGGCGCGAGGAGCGGCCGAGTCCCCGCACTTTCCTTCGACAGGAAGATGAGCGCATCGAGCTTGAGTGGCGCTGTCGCGAGCGGGTAGCCCATGCGTCGAAGATCCACCTCGAACTTCTCGACACCGCTGCGGCGTCGAATGACCGGTGACTTGCGGATCATCGTCGCCGCGGCGCCCCGTGCAAGGAACCTGAGCGAATTCGCCCGGACGTGCAGAAAATTAGCCACCCCGGTTGCGCGCATCGAATCCGCCGCGACAAATGTGCTGTCCTCCGAGAGGAAATCAAAGCCTGCCAACAGGCAATGCAGCGCCAAGGTAGACTTGCCCGCGCCGCTGCCACCCATTAATAAGAGCCCGCGCCCGGCGTGGCCGACACACGCCGCATGCAGCGGAACGAGTCCCTGCACCCGTTGCGCCAGGGTAAAGACAGCAAACTCGATGAGCTCGTAGCGGGTGGCGTAGGCATTTCCCAGCATCTCCTGCGCCACCACGACGAGTGCGCTGCCCTCGAGCGGCGAGAGCACGGCGAAGCTCGATCGGGCCGTGGCACCGCACAGGAAGCCCGCGCCGGAAAGCATGCCGAGCGGCGGCGGGCGTGCCCTGCCCGCATGTTCGCTCGAGGCCAACTCCAGCCTGACACGCAGCGTAGGTACCGGTCCGCCCAGCCGGTGCTGCGGCAGGCGCGAGTATGCCGCATCGACGAGACGCAGCAGACGCCGGCTGTTGCTCTCGAAATCGAATTGCGCTCCAAGGATCTGCATGCGCCGGCGCGCGCGCGGCGCTGATCTTTCCTGAAACGGATCGATCGCGATGTCGGGTCGGAGCGAGTCGGTCGTGCGAGTCATGGGCTCAAGCGCCGTGTCAATGGCGGCAGGTTACGATATGCTGGAATTTACTCGACTATGACCAGCCCATGCCGCCCATGTCCAGCGCAGGTATCCCCGGGCGCGCCGCAGCTTCGTGAAACGCAGCAGGCGTTTGACAGCGTTGCCGCCGACTATGACGGTCCGCGCGGCAACAACCCGCTGATCCAGGATATGCGCAATGAGATGTGGCGCTCCTTGGATGCGGCATTTGCCAAGAGCAGCCGCTTGATCGACCTGGGCTGCGGGACGGGACTCGATGCCGTGCGCATGGCGCATAGTGGGCATCGCGTGACGGCGACCGACTGGTCGTCGCAAATGGTCGAGCGCACGCGCAATCGCGCCGCGCGCGAACATGTGAGCGAGAGCGTTCAGGCGCTCGCCGTCGGCGCGCACGAACTGCATCGCCTGGAAGACGATCAGGCATTTGACGGCGCGTACTCCAATCTCGGTGCACTCAATTGCGTACCTGATCTGTCTGGCGTGGCGCAGGAATGTGCGCGCCTGCTCAAGCCCGGCGGCAGGCTTGTGTTCTCGGTCATCGGGCGTGTCTGCCCGTGGGAGATTGCGTATTACCTGAGCCAGCGTCGCTGGGCACGAGTGAAGGTGCGGTATGCGCGCACGTTCGTGCCGGTGGGGATGAACAACCACACCATCTGGACCCGCTATTTCCAGCCGCGCGAGTTCTATCGTGCGTTCCGCAGGCAATTCACGCTGACCCACTATCGCGGGCTGTGCGTGTTTGCGCCACCGCCGTACCTGACGTGGATGCGCGAACGCCATGCAACGGCCTACGATCGATTGTGGCGTCTCGACCGACGGATATCGGGTTGGCCCTTGCTGCGCGCGATGGGCGATCATTTTCTGATGGTGATGAAGAAACGATGACGCAACAGGGCGGCGATCCACTCAAAACTCCGATCAAGCGGGAAGCCACGCACACGCTCTTCATGGCACGGCCTATTCCAAACACGCGCCGCGGTCTAACCCATGCCTTCCGCCGCGGCGTTGCCCCCTAAGCGCGCGGGGCACTCCGAATCGGATCCAACGAACCCACCACCACCCAGTCCATGGGGACATCATGCGGCTGAGGATAGATGGTCGACAGCGCCGCGCCGGGATAGCCCACACCGATGGCCACAGGTTTTGGCAGGAGCATCGCAAGAGTCCGATCAAAAAAACCGCCCCCGTAGCCGAGGCGATAGCACAGGGGGTCAAACCCGACTAAGGGCGCAATGACAACGCTCGGTACAACTTCGGCGCCATCGGCGGGGTAGGGAATGTTCCAAAGACCGCGTGCGAGCCTCGCGTGCGGACGCCACTCGCGAAAGACGAGCGGCTGGCCGAGCGCGATCGCGACCGGTAACGCGATGCGCATTCCCTGCTGCGAGAGCGTGCCCATCCACGGGCGCAGATCCGGCTCGCCGCGTATCGGCCAGTAGACACTCAAAGTGGGCAACGCAAGGGTTGCGAGAATCTTCTCGACGGCACGCGCAGTGGCGAGCGTCTGCTCTCGCCGATACTCTTCTGTCAGAGCGCAGCGCGCCGCGATCAAGCGCTCGCGCTCGACGGTGCGCCAGCGAGCGACGTCCCGCGCCTGCTCCGGATCCACGCGCGCCCTGCCGTCCGGGCCGAGTTCGTGGAGCGCGCAGGGCGAGGATGCCGGACGAGCGGGGCCGGGTTCTGCATCTTTGAGGGTTGCCACTTGGGACCTCCTCTTGCGGCCTGAATCGTAGCCCAAATCGATGCGCGCCGAACGGCGCGCCTGAAGTGGCGGATGCGCGAGACTTAGGTTGCACCGTCGTCAGCGCCCGAGCGACGGCCTCACTTGCGGCGCCACGTCGTTGCCCCGCCGGGGACGTCCTCAAGGATAACCCCCGCCTGCGCAAGCTCATCGCGGATGCGATCCGCTGCGCCAAAGTCCTTGCGCTTGCGCGCTTCGAGGCGCCGCGCGATCAACTCGTCGATTTCCGCATCCGCCGTCGCCGTGGATCCTGCTGCAAGCGCCTGCGCGGGCTTCGACTTCTGCAGCCATGCTTCCGCATCGACTCCCAGGAAGCCGAGGATCCCGCCGAGAGTGCGCAGTTCCGCCGCGAGCGACGCCGCCTCCTCTTCGCGACCATTGGCGTGCGCGAAATTGAGTGCGCGCGCGAGACTCTTAAGCTCGGCGAGTGCCAGAGGGGTATTGAAGTCGTCATCCATCGCCGCGGTGAAGGCGCGCGTATATTCGCTCGCGCGCGCCCGCTCATCCGAATGCCGGCCGCGCAAAGCGGTGTAGATTCCGGTGAGCGCGGCATCGGCCTGGTCGAGCTGCTCAAGCGAATAGTTGATCGGCCCGCGGTAGTGGCTCGAGAGAACGAAATAGCGGATCACCTCTGGATCGCGCACCACCTGCAAAGCCTCGCGGACCGTGAAGAAGTTGCCGAGCGACTTCGACATCTTCTCATCGTCGATCGTGAGAAAGCCGTTGTGCATCCACAGGCGCGCAAAGGTGTCGCCGCTCGCCGCGCAGCTCTGGGCAATTTCGTTCTCGTGATGCGGAAATTTGAGGTCGAGGCCGCCGCCATGAATGTCAAAGCGCGTGCCGAGAAACTCCTCGGCCATGACGGAGCATTCGATATGCCAGCCGGGCCGCCCGAACCCCCAGGGCGAGGGCCACGCGGGCTCGCCCGGCTTCGAATGTTTCCACAGCACAAAATCCAGCGGATCGCGTTTCGCCTCGTCAATTTCGACGCGTGCCCCGGCGCGCAGATCGGCGAGGCGCCGGCCGGACAACTGTCCATAGGCGGCAAAGCCCGCGACGCCATACATCACGTCGCCATTGGTAGCGACGTAGGCATAGCCCTTGGCGATGAGGTCCGCCGTGAGATCAATCATGCCTTGCACATAGTCGGTGGCGCGCGGCTCGTGATCGGGCCGCAGGATCCCCAGTGCGTCGTAGTCGCGGTGCATCTCGGCGATGTAGTGCTCGGTGAAATCCTTGATGGGGTGCTGCTGCTCCGCCGCGCGCCGAATGATTTTGTCGTCAATATCGGTGATGTTGCGGACGAAGTTGACCTCGTAACCGCTGTGCATGAGGTAGCGGCGCACCACGTCAAAGACGATCTTCGAGCGCGCGTGGCCCATGTGGGCGAGATCGTAGACCGTGTCGCCGCACACGTAGATGCCGACGCGGCCGGGCTCAAGCGGCTGCAGCGCCTCTTTGGCGCCGCCCATGGAATTGTGAATGCGGATCATGAGCCGGTATCGGCAAAGCGGGCGAAGCGCTCGCGCGCCTTACCCGCGGGCATGGCCTTCAAAAGAGGCGCGAGTTCCGGGCCATGCGGCCGTCCGGTCAGCGCGAGGCGCAGGGGCTTGTAGAGCGCCGCCCCTGTTTTCCCGGTCGCGGCGCGCACCGCGGCGAGAATCGCCGGCAGCTCCGCGCGCCCATCGGCCGCCTGTGCGGCGGCGGTGAAGTAGCCACTGCCGGCGCCGCGGATGACTGCGGAATCCGCAGGAGCGAGCTCGAGAGGACCTCCGAACACGATGTCGAGCCACGCCTTGGCATCCTCGGGCAGCACGATATTGGGACGCACCGCGTCGATGAAGGCGCCGACCGAGGCTTCGTCGAGCGCCGCCGGCAAGAGCGGGCCGAGCCAGTGGCGCAGTTCCCGAGCATCCATTCGATGCACGGCGTCCTTCTGCCACACGAGGAGCTGCTGCTCGTCGAACCGCGCCGGCGCGCGCCCTAGATGCGTGGCATCAAAGGCCTGCGCCATCTCGCCAAGGTTCAAAAAGCCGTGCTCGGGAGTCGCATGCCCGAGCCTGAAGAGATGATTGATGATGGCGGCGGCGGTGAAGCCGCGCTCGCGGTATTCGCGCACGCTCGTCGCGCCGTGGCGTTTGGAGAGCGGTGCGCCGTCGGGGCCGACGAGGAGCGACACGTGTCCGTAGGCGGGCGCAGGCAGCTCAAGCGCGGCCAGGATCATGAGCTGGCGCGGCGTATTGGCGAGGTGATCCTCGCCGCGCAGCACATGCGTAACGCCCATGCGCGCATCATCCACGGCATTGCAGAAAAAGAACGCGGCCGTCCCGTCCGCGCGCCGCACGACAAAGTCGCCGATGTCGTCGCTCAGGAAACTCTGCGCACCGTGTACGAAGTCCGCGAAGTTGATGCGCTCTGCCGCGGGCACGCGAAAGCGCAGAGTCGGAATGCGGCCGCGTTCGGCTCGCGCGGCGCGCTCGGCGGCGTCAAGATCGCGGCAGGTGCCGGCGTAGCGTGGCGGCTTGCCGGCGGCGAGTTGGGTGCGCCTCGAGACTTCAAGCTCGAGCGCCGAGCAGTAGCACGGATAGACGACGGCGCGCCTCTGCAACGCCTCGAAGTCAGCGGCGTAGATCGCGCCGCGCTCGGACTGGCGGTACGGACCGCGCGCATCCTCGCGATCGGGCCCCGCATCCCAGTCGAGTCCGAGCCAGCGCAGGTCTGCGATGAGTCCGCGGGTGTGCGCGTCAGAGCTGCGCTGCGCATCGGTATCCTCGATCCGCAGGAGGAAACGGCCGCCCGCGCGGCGCGCGAGCAGCTCGTTGAAGAGCGCCGTGCGGGCATTGCCCAGGTGCAAGTCCCCCGTCGGGCTCGGCGCGAAGCGGGTGACAATCTGTGTAGAAATCATAAGCTCGCAGTCATGGCTGGCGCACATGGTAAGGGAAGCGACCCACCCTCAAAAGCATGTCGCGGCTTGCTGTAGAATTCGGGAATGAAATACCACCCCTGGCGCTTCCTTGCGGCGGCGTTGCTCGTTCTAAACCTCACCCCTGCGCTCGCCGCGAATGCGCCGCGGGTCCGCGTGACGACCAGCATGGGTCAGTTCGTCATCGAGCTCAATCCGGAACGCGCGCCACTCACGGTTGCGAACTTCCTGCGCTATGTACGCGAGGGCCAATATACCGACACGCTCTTTCACCGCGTGGTCGGCAATTTTGTCATCCAAGGCGGCGGGCATGCCGCGAGCGACATGCACCTGAAGCCGAGCCACGATCCCATCTTCAACGAGTCCGGCAACGGTCTGCAGAACAAGCGCGGAGCCGTGGGGCTTGCCCGCAGCGACGCCCCGCACTCGGGAAATGCACAGTTCTACGTCAATATCGCCGACAACCCAGACCTCGACCCGGTGCCGACCCGCTGGGGTTATTCGGTCTTCGGCCGTGTCGTCGAGGGCATGGACGTGGTGGATCGCATCGGCGCGGTGGCGACCGGCGCCGTGGGTCCCTTCAAGTCCGATGCGCCGATCAAGCCGATCATCATCCAAAAAGTGGAAGAAATAGTCGCAACCGTCGCGGCGCCCGCGCCGAGTAC
>PLIX01000289.1 GCA_003140135.1 Gammaproteobacteria bacterium | reverse complement strand
GCAGTCGCGACTATCCGATGCCGGCTTTTCCATTTTCGATCGACGAGCAGATATGGCCTCCCGTCGCTGAGCGGCTCGGGATATCCCTGTATTCGGCTCCGTTCGCCATCAACTCGATTCCATATAATGGGCGCTCGTCATGCATGGCATATTCCGCCTGCAATATGTGTCCGAGCGGCGCCCGTTATAGCGCGGACACCCACGTCAGCGAGGCCGAGAACACTGGTCGCTGCGAGCTGTTGACTTTGACGGTGGCGAGACGAATCGATGTCAGGCCTTCGGGCGCGGTCGCCGCGATCCACGCCACGACCGTCGACGGCAAGGACCTCGAAATTCGGGCCAAGAACTACGTGATTGCTGCTCACGCGGTCGAATCGGCTCGTCTGTTGCTCCTCTCAAATTGCGGGAACCACTCCGATCAGGTCGGCCGCAATTTCATGGAACATCCTTTTATCAAGGCCGGCGGTTACCTACCATCAAAGCGATTTTATCCAAGCCGAGTCGGCTTCGAGCGCTTGGAAAGCATGTCTTATTATGACGGTGCGGAGCGACATCAACGCGGCGCCATGAAGCTCGAGTTCGAATTCGCCCACGATCCGCTGCGCGATATGGAATCGGAGCATTTATGGGGAGAGCGCTTGGACCGGCACGATAAGGAACGGTTTGGACATTGGCTGGACATCAATGTTGAGACCGAAATGCAGCCGAACTCCAACAGCCGTATCAGCTTGGACCCTGAGGAGAAGGACCTGTTTGGCGACCCGGCGCCGCACGTTCATATGGCATTCAACGACATCGATCATCGTACCCAGCGCCGAGCTCTGGAAATCGCGACGGATCTGCTGCAGGCGAGCGGCGCGCAGGACATCAAGCCCGTCGGGCCACGCGGCCTGTCATTCCCTGCCCACAACATGGGCACCTGCCGCATGAGTGACAATCCGGCCCTAGGAGTTGTGGACCGCAATTGCCGCGTGCACGGGACATCCAATCTCTATGTCGCTGGCAGCAGCGTGTATCCGACCGGCGGCGGCTGCAACCCAACGCTCACCATCGCAGCCTTGAGTCTACGGCTTGCCGAGCATTTAATGCAGTCGAACGTCTAGTTGGGCACGTCTGTCGGCGCCCCCACGTGGGCGAGACGCTTCAAAAGCGTGAGATACGCAGTGCGGCGCGCCTCGGCGCTGCAGTAGGAATTCAAAAATGTGCGCGCGCCGGAGATTACCTGTGCGCGCCGCTGCGCATCGGTGAGAGCCGTCACGACGCCTTCGGCGAATTTCTCTGGCGTCGCCCCGGTGAGTATCGCGCACGAAACGTCGAGCAATTGATTGTGCACCAGTGTGTCAGTTGCGACGACCGGAGTGCCAGAGCCCAAATAGCCGAAGAGTTTTCCGGGCGGATTGATGCCGGCAAACCGCGGCGATGCCAGCACATCCGCCGCTGCCATGTAGCCGGTCATCTCGACCTGCGGCCGAATCTGCTCAAAGACGAAGCGTTCGGCGACGTTGAATTTGGCGGCGAGCGCCCTGAGCGCCTCGATCTCGTCGGCTGTACCGCCAACCAGCAGGAATTTGACGTTTGGCACGCGCGCGCTAATTAGGGGGGCGGCGGCGATCAGCATGTCAAGCGCCTGCAGCGGCACAAACGAACCCGTGTAGACGACCAGCTTCGCGGACGGATCGATGCCGTGGCGCGCGCGCACCTCGGCGCCAGTGAGAGATCCGGCTCCCGTCGGTAATTCGTAGTGATTGACGATCACAATCACCGGCACGGCCGGATCAACTGCGCGCGCGACCTGCGCGACTGCCGGTGAAATCGCAACTACAACACGCGCTCCGCGCACGCAGAATGCTTCAACCCAGGCGAACAGATTCACCACCCACTGCCTGCGACTGAAGCCCCATTCGCGGATCTGCCGCGGCAGGCTCGAGTGCATGTCGTAGACATAGGGGGTCCGAGTAAACCAGCCGACGATTCGTGCGAGAAATGCGCCTTCCTCGTGCGCATACAGCGCATCGTAGCGGCTCCGCGACATACGATACATGAGATTGAAGAACAGCAGAATGTCGTACCAGATCTTCAAGCGCGACGGGCCCGCCTTGATGTGATTGAGGAAATGCGGGCCACGCGAGCGATAAATTCGCACCGGCAGATTGGGCGGCTCCCCACCGGGCTTGTAAGTGAGTACGTCGACCTCGTGGCCATGACTCATGAGCTCGCGGATGCGGTGGTACGCGCTGATCGGCGTGCCGCGCGTGCTGTAGAACTCCTGCGGAATGATCATCAGGATCCGCATGTCAAGCGCCCCAGCCGCGCACGTGGCGCGGGCCCGCGTATGAGGAGCAGCCGCAGCCGCCTGCAGAGCGCCCGCTGGTCAAATGCCGCTCAGCAAGCATGCGGCGCCACATACTGCGTTGCGGAGGCTTGACCGAGCGACAGGTGGCGACGGCTGCGGTCATCATCGCGCCTGTTGAGCGCCGGCCGCCGCTGATCGTTCGGCGCCGCCGCCCTCCTCGAGCAGGGTGCGCCGCACGCCATCGAGCAATTCCGTACGCGGCTCATACTTCAGCGCCCGCCGTGCGGCGGAAATGTCAAACGCGTTGTCATTCTCGAAGAAGGCGAGCGTGCGCCGCGAGATAGGCGGATTGATCCGCAGTGCCGCACCGACGAGTTCCGCTGCCCATCCCGCGCCAAGGCCGAGCCAGCGTGGAATGCGCGCAGTCGGCGGCCGAACATCGAGGGCCAGCGCAAACGTGCCCACCATCTCCTCCACGCTCATCCAGCGCGGGCCGGCAAGGTTAAAGATGCGGCCGGACAATTCTGCTCCGGCGCTCGCCGCCAGCACCAAGCCACTTAGAAAATCCTCTATGTACACCGGATGCCGCAGATTGTTGCCGGCACCAATGTAGAAGAACCGCCCTTTCTTTAGAGCCCGCAACAGCTTATCCGTACGCGGGCAGCCTGGACCGTAGACCCACGATGGCCGGACGATCACGAGATCGAGGTTACAGCGTCGTGCCGCATCGGTTGCGGCCTTTTCGCCCGCGCATTTGGTCTTCTCGTAGGTATTCACGGGCGCGAGCGGCGCATCCTCAGCCGCGGGCGGATGCGCGACGTGCCCGTACACTCCTACACTGCTCACATGGACCAGCCTGCTGACCCGCGCCGCCGCGCATGCCGAGACCAGTTGCGCTACTGCCGCGACGTTGACGGCTTCAAACTCGGCATCCTTCGCACCCACATCGAGGTGCACGCTCGCCAAATGAAATACCACATCGACTCCCTCAAGCGCCTGCGCCACGGCCGCCGGGTCCCGCAGATCCGCCATTCGGAAGTCGACGTCGAGCCCGGTAAAGCTCCCGGGCGCCGGATGCACATCGAGGGCCCGGACACGCCAATGCCGCTGCGCGAGATAGCGCACGCAGTGCGCGCCGATGAATCCTGCGGCGCCTGTGACTAGTGCTCGAGCTTCGGAGGTCATTGCGCCTTTCTCGCCGAAACAGCGACCGCGTACCCACTGCGCCCTGGAATCAACTTGTCGAGCAGTGAGAACAGATACATGAACGGATAGATCAGCGAATACATGCGCAGCTCCTTGCGCACCGCATCCGCCTCCTTCTTGTTGGTCGGCGCGATCGTGCCAACGATGACATCCGGGTGATCCTTCTTCTTAGCGATGATCTTGACGTACGCAAGATTGATGGCGAGCTCGGCAGCCTCGGTGAAGAACCGCGAATAGCCGCCCCAGTCAAGCGGCGTCAAATCGACCGAGCGCATCATCTGCTGCAGCTCCGAAACCCGGTAGCCTTGCACGACGTGCGCGTAGATCTCCGGACCCATGCCAACGTGGCGCTTCAGCACCGCCATCGGGAGCCTCGTGTCACCGTTGGGGGTCGTGACGATTGCAAGCCCGCCCGGAGCGACGATGCGCGCGATCTCGCGATTCAGGCCGTTCAAATCCTTGAAGTGCTCATGCACGTCGATGACGATGACGACGTCGAAAATGCCGTCGGCAAACGGAAAGTGGTTGATGTCGATGTGGGACACCGGATCGCCGAGGAACTCGGCCATTTCAGGGATGCCGCTCTGATAGACCTGCCCCCAGCTCCATTTGCCGCCCGCGGCGCGAAAGGCGTAGTTCATTCCGCCGTTATTGTCGTGCCCGGAGATCATCAGACATCGCTTGTTGGCAATTGGTCCCGCAAGGCCTAACAGCAGATCCACCTTCTGCCGTTTTTTGAGCGACTTTTGATACATCTGTTGCTGCCAGGGAATGGCAGGCGTGGTTGGCTGCGCCGTAGACGGTGTGTTCATAGGGGTGCTTCCAGTCTAAGTGCCGAAATTTTCAGCATGTTACGTGTCTCGATGATAGCAGTCGCATGGTCGCCAGCTCCGTTATGCGGCTCGCGATCGTGCCACTGTGATCGACGTCACAGACGCGGTATCGAAGTGTCTGCGGAACCAGTGCTCCAGCAAGAACAGGGCCCAGATCCGATGCGAGTGATTGTGGCGGCGAGCACGGTGTTCCTCGAGCATCTGTGCGACCACGTCCTGGCGAAACAAGTCCCGCCCGACGAATGACGCGCTCGAGAGCGTCGCGGCGACCTCTTCGCTGAGAGGGCCGCGCTCGCGCAACCAGTTCTTGAAGGGCACCGAGTGCCCGAGTTTGTCCTTGCGATGATTGATGATGTCCGGCAGCACGCCTTCCATCGCCACGCGGAACAGCCGCTTAGTGCGTTCGACCCCTTCGAGCTTCAGATGTGCCGGGATACGTGCGCCGAATTCGACGAGATCCCGGTCGTAAAATGGAAGCCGGGTCTCAAGCCCGAATGATCGCGCGAGGAACAGGCGTGAGAAATAGAAGCTCGAAACGGAGCGATAATCGCTGTAAAGGCAAGGCGAGAGGCCGTCGTCGGGGCCCTGATAATCAGCGAACGCGTCCGTGACCGGGCGAAACGGGTCGGTCGCTCGCAGCGCGTCCGTGAGCGCGGGCGCCAGCAGCGCGCGTTGCAGGAAGGCCGCTGCGGCCGGCAAACCGGCATCCAGATAAATCGCTCCGAGAATCGCTTCAAAAACATCGGCGAGCAGCCGGCGCTTGTCGCGGCCACCGGTTTTCTCTTCGCCGGCGCCCAATCGCAAATGAGTACCGAGCTTTAAGCGCT